>NZ_MVBK01000018.1:7300-115516 GCF_002000365.1 Thioalkalivibrio denitrificans
AAGGATGAAGGATGAATGGAGGTCGGATCATGGAGGATCTGGAGAGTCGAACGAAGCGCTATGCGCTAGCGGCGATCCGTGTGTACCGGCGCCTGCCCGGTGATTCGGTGGGGCGGGTGCTGGGGCGGCAGCTGCTTCGTTCCGGGACCTCGGTGGGCGCGCACTACCGCGAAGCAAAGCGGGCGAGGTCGACCGCGGAGTTCGTCGCCAAGATCGGCGGTGGGCTCCAGGAACTGGAAGAGACGCGATACTGGTGTGAATTGCTGGATGAGGCCTGCGAGCTGCCGTCCAGCCACCTGAAGACATTTCTTCAGGAAACAGACGAGTTGATAGCGATACTGACGCAATGCGCCAAGAACGCAAGACACAGATCGGGGATGAAGGCGAAGGGGCCCGCGGGTTGATTCATCCTTCATCCTTCATCCTTCATCCTTCCACAGGAGCCCTCCTGTGGAAACGCTAATGGCCTTCGCCGTCGGCGGCCTCTATGCCGCCGCTATCTACATGATGTTGCGCCGCTCCATCGTGAAGCTGGTGATCGGGCTCATTTTGCTGTCCAACGCCGCCAACCTGCTGATCTTCACGGCGGCGGGCATGGACCGGGGGCTTCCGCCGCTGGTGCCGGAGGGGGCGCTGGTGCCCGATGGGCCGGTGGCGGATCCGCTGGCGCAGGCGCTGATTCTCACCGCCATCGTGATCGGTTTTGGCGTGCTGGCTTTTGCCGTGGTGCTCATCCACCGGGCGTACGAGGTGGTGGGTGCTGATGATATGGACCAGATGAAGGATACCGACACATGACCACGGTGGTGGCATTGCCGGTTATCGTTCCGCTGCTTGCGGGCGCCGTATCGCTGGCCCTGTGGCAGTCGCGCATGGCCCAGCGCGTCATCGGCGTGATCGGCACGCTGGCGCTTATGTGGGTGTCGGTGGATCTCCTGCTCGCCACCTGGCGCGAAGGCATCCTCGTCATGCACATGGGGGGCTGGCAGGCCCCGTTCGGGATCGTGCTGGTGTCCGACATGCTCGGCGCCATCATGGTGGTGCTCACCGCCATCATCGGGCTCCCGGTCGCCATCTATTCGCTCTCCGGCGTGAGCGCGCGTCATGAGCACTTCGGGTATTACCCGCTGATGCACCTGCTGCTCGCCGGCGTCAACGGCGCGTTCCTGACAGGCGACATCTTCAACCTCTATGTGTGGTTCGAGGTCATGCTGGTGGCCTCGTTTGCGCTGCTGATCCTGGGCGGCGAGCGCGCGCAGATGGAAGGGGCCATCAAGTACGTCACCCTGAACCTGTTGTCCTCGGTCCTGCTGCTCTCGGGCATCGGGCTGCTCTACGGCCTGACCGGCACCCTCAACATGGCCGATCTGGCCGTGAAGCTGCGCGACGTGGAGGACCCGGGGATCATCACGGTCATCGCCATGCTCTTCATGGTGTCGTTCGGCATCAAGGCGGCGGCGTTTCCGTTCTTCTTCTGGCTGCCGGCCTCCTATCACACGCCGTTGGTGGCCGTGTCGGCGTTGTTCGCCGGCCTCCTCACCAAGGTGGGGGTATATGCTCTGTTCCGGGCGTTTTCGCTGATCTTCGACCAGGACGTGGGCTATACGCATACGCTGCTGCTGTGGATGGCGGGGCTGACCATGCTCACGGGCGTGCTCGGGGCGGCAGCGCAGTTCGAGATGCGGCGCATCCTGTCGTTCCACATCATCAGCCAGATCGGTTACATGATCCTGGGGCTTGCACTGTTCACGCCCCTGGCGATCGTGGGTGGCGTCTTCTACATCATGCATCACATCATCGTGAAGGCGAACCTGTTCCTGGTGAGCGGCGTGGTGCATCGGCTCAAGGGTACCCACGAACTCAAGCAGCTGGGCGGTTTGTACCGCACCCATCCATGGCTGGGTGTGCTGTTCATGGTGCCCGCCCTCTCGCTGGCCGGCATGCCGCCGCTGTCCGGGTTCTTTGCCAAGTTCATTCTTATTCGTGCGGGTGTGGAGGTGCAGTCCTGGTGGATCGTGGGCGTGGCGCTGCTGGTGGGTCTGCTGACGCTTTATTCCATGATCAAGATCTGGGCGGAGGTCTTCTGGAAGGCGCAACCGGAGAACACTGACGTGAAGGCCGTGGCCGCACCGGTGCAGGGCGGCGGACTGTGGCTCATGGTGGTGCCCATTGCCGGTCTCGCCCTGCTGACGCTTTTCATCGGTCTCTACGGTCAGCCCATCTATCTGCTGGCCGAGCGTGCCGCCATGGAGATGCTTGATCCCTCGCTGTACATCGAGGCGGTTCTGGGAGGGCAGGGCTCATGATTGCGCTCACCTGGAACATCGTGCTGGCGCTGATCTGGGTGTCCCTCTCAGGTCACTTCACCGCCATCAACCTGTTGATCGGTTTCGTACTGGGCTACCTGATCCTCGCCTATGCCCTGCGCGACCTGCCCGTGTTCGCCAACTATGCGCGCAAGGGACCGCGCTTCGTGCGGTTCGTCGGCTTCTTCATCAAGGAGCTGGTCAAGTCCAACCTGCGCGTGGCCCATGACGTGCTCACACCCACTCACCACATGCGCCCGGCGGTGATCGCCTTTCCATTGATAGCCGAGAGCGACGGAGAGATCACCATCCTGGCCAACCTGATTTCGCTCACCCCCGGCACGCTGAGCCTCGATGTCTCCAGTGACCGGAAGGTGCTCTACATCCACGTCATGTACTTCGACGACGAGGCCGAAGTGCACGCCAGTATCCGTTACATGGAGACCCGGATGCTGGAAGTGCTGCGCTGACCCGGAGAAATCATGCTCACTGTTGCCGCGATCATCGCCTACCTTCTGCTCGGCCTGGCGCTGCTGTTTAGCCTGATCCGGCTGGTGCGCGGACCCAGCCTGCCGGACCGTGTGGTGGCGCTGGAGCTGATCGCATCGCTCACGGTGGGTTTCATTGCCGTGTACGTGATCACCAGCGGCAAGACCGCATTTCTGGACGTGGCCCTGGTGCTCGCACTGACCGCCTTCCTGGCCGCCATCGGGTTTGCCAGGTACCTGGAGAAGGGAGGGCATCGCGAAGATGATTGAATTCGTCACCGGTTTCTTCCTGATCGTCGGCGCGGGTTTCATGCTGGTGGCCGGCCTCGGCGTCTGGCGCATGCCGGACCTGCTCACCCGAATGCATGCCACCACCAAGGCCGGCGTGCTGGGCGCGGGCCTCATGCTGGTGGGTGTGGGCGTGTACTTCTGGGAGGTCAATGTGCTCGTGCGCGTGATCGCGGTGATCGGCTTCCTCATGCTCACCGCCCCCGTGGCCGCCCACATGATCGGACGTGCCGGCTATTTCGTGGGCGTGCCTCTGTGGGAGCACACACTCAAAGACGAACTGAAAGGGCAATACGACGAGAACACGCATACCCTGGCGAGCCCGCCGACGGCTGCGCAGCAGCCGAAGGATGAAGGATAGCCTTTGGAAGGATGAAGGATGAAGGATGAAGGCAGAATGTAACGCCGGAACTTCCTCCCCTCACGGTGAGGGCGGGGTGGTTTCATTCATCCTTCAACCTTCATCCTTCAACCTTTGATTCAACCACCTCGACCCCCACTTCCACGTTCCCCTGCAGCACCTTGTGCACCGGGCACAGATCCAGCATGCGGCGCAGGGTCTGGCGGGCCATTTCGTCCAGCGGGGTGGCGATGTGCAGGGTGACGTTCATGTGTTCGATGGCGCAGTGCTGGATGCTCACTTTCCAGTCGATATCGATGCGCATCGCGGTGGGCAGGTTGCGGCGCTCCAGGAAGCGGCCGGCGAACTCGGACAGGCAGCCGGCGAGGGCCGTGGCCAGGTGTTCCACCGGGCGCAGGCCGAACGGGCCTTGCTCGTCGGAATCCGGCCAGCTTGACGCCAGTTCCAGGCGGCCGTCCGGGTGGCGGTGAAAGACGAGTACGCCCTCACCGGCGGAGCCGTTACCCGGCGACGCCATGGGGCAGGTGGCCTGCGGAGTGCGGGAAGCGGGCCGGCTGAGGAGGTCCGTATCCATCATGATTCCAGAGGCTAGAACCCGTTCCGGCCTGGCGAAACTGCCTGAAAGGGATATACCACTCAATCTGAATGGGATATCCGGGGCGGGATTCGGTAAATTGATGTGGTCCCGATCCGTATGCTGCCACTCACGCGCCGGTCGGGATCCGCGGCCATCCGCTTCATCCCTGGGAGACGTCCATTGAACCGTGTGAGTAACGACCCGTTCGCCCGCCAGGGGCTGAACGTGGGCATCCTGGCCGGCAGCCAGGCCTTCTACAACATGACCGCGATCACGGTCATGACCCTGAGCGGTCTGGTGGGCCTGCACCTGAGCCCGGATCCCGCGCTGGCCACGCTGCCGGTGTCCTTCATGATGCTGGGCACGCTGTTCGCCACGCTTCCCGCCTCGCTGTTCATGCAGCGCGTGGGGCGGCGCACGGGGTTCCTGGTGGGTGCGACCCTGGGTGGTCTGGGCGGTCTGCTCAGCGTCTGGTCCATCGGCATCGAATCCTTCTGGATGTTCTGCGTCTCCAGCATGTTGTTCGGGTTCTACCAGGCCTTCGCCATGTATTACCGGTTCGCTGCCGCGGACGTGGCGCGACCGCAGTGGCGCAGCAAGGCCATCTCACTAGTCCTGGCGGGCGGCGTGGTGGCGGCGTTTCTGGGGCCCATCAACGCCAGCCGGGCCACGGACCTGCTGCCGGGGTTGCCCAATGCCGGCCCCTATGCCGTGGTGGCCGTGCTCGCGGCGCTGGCGGTGCTGCTGCTGGTGAACCTGCGCGTGCCGCCGATCCGTGAACCCGACAGTGACGACCCCCGGCGCCCGCTGGCGGTCATCGCGGCCCAGCCGGCGTTCGTGGTGGCGCTGATCTGCGGGGCCCTGGGCTACGGCATCATGGTGCTGGTGATGACGGCCACGCCGTTGGCCATGCGCGGCGCCGGCTTCAGCATGAACGAGGCGGCGTTCGTCATGCAGTGGCATGTGCTCGGCATGTTTGCGCCCTCGTTTGTCACCGGGCACCTGATTGCCCGCTACGGTGTATTCAACATCCTCACCGCCGGTGCCGTGTTGCTGGGCGCGGCCGGGTTCATCGCCGCGTCGGGTCAGACACTCCCCCATTTCTGGTCTGCACTGCTGCTGCTCGGCATTGGCTGGAACTTCCTGTTCGTGGGCGGCAGCCATCTCCTGACCCTCACCCACACACCCGCGGAGCGCGGCAAGACCCAGGGCGTGAACGACCTGACCATCTTTGCCGTGGTCGCCGCCGGTTCGCTTCTCTCCGGCGTGCTCATCCACAAGGTGGGCTGGGCGACGCTGAACCTCACCATGATGCCGTTCGTGCTCGTGGTGCTGTTTGCGGTATTGTGGTTGAGAAGGCGAGCCACATAGGGCGGGCCGCGCCCGCCGCCGGGTGGCACGGTGTGGCGGCCATGGGAAGCATGGATCCGTATCTGTCAGACATGAGTCAGCACATGTCCGATCGGTCATTACAAAACGTGCGGCAGGCACAGGGGACGGATGGCGACCTGTGGCCCTCGCCCCGTTACCACCGGCTGGTGAGATCGCTGCAGCGGCGTGTGGGGGAGGAGATCCACATTTCCGTGGTCTCCTTCAACGGGTCCTTCCGCAAGGAAGGGCAGGCATACCGCCTGCTGGATGTAGTCCCCTATCCGAATCCCCGCGCGCACCCGCATCCGCCCAAGCGCGCCTACCCCCACATGCTGGTGCTGGAGTCCGTGCGCGGGGATTCGGATAGGGNNTGCTGGAGTCCGTGCGCGGGCCAGGGCGTGACGATCTCTACTGGCGCAGCGGCCAGTACCACGGCGGCGCCGTCAACCTGGCGCATGTGGGCAGTATCAGCACGTGCGCCTTTCCGCAGAAGGCATCCGAGTATCTCTACGCGAACCTCGACCTGCTGGCGGCCTACTTCGGACGGACGCCGCAGGCATTGCTCGCGTCCCGCATTGTCCCGGCGCGCGTCTGCGTGGAGGCGGATGGCGGTGCTGCGCCGCCGGGGCTTCTGCCTAGGGCAAAGAAATCCGGCGGCACTCCCGGGAACGGTTGATCCCGGGCCGCCTATCCCGGACATTGCACCAAGGCGGCCGGCGGCGAGGTACAAACTGTCAACGCGGCCTTTCAGCCAGATACGCCGATTTATGCCGCTCATTCAGAAGGTTGCACGAAGCCGTCGGCCGCCTTGGTGCAATGTCCGGGCTATACTCCCGGTTGACTGCGCCTTCGCGAGGCAGTCGCTTTACCGTTCCTGAGGAGGTATGCCCTGTCCGTGCCTGCCGACATCCGCGACATCACCATGGCCGACGCCGGCCGCAACCGAATCGAGTGGGCCTGGGCGGAGATGCCGGTGCTGCTGGGGCTGCATGAGCCCTTCCGCGCACAACAACCGCTGGAAGGCCTGCGGATCAGCGGCTGCCTGCACATCACCACCGAGACCGCCAACCTGGCCCGCGTGCTGCAGGCCGGTGGTGCACAGGTGGTGCTCTGCGCCAGTAATCCGCTCAGCACCCAGGACGACGTGGCCGCCGCACTGGTGCGCGACTTCGCCATCCCCGTGCATGCCATCCGCGGCGAGGACACCGAAACCTACTACCGCCACATCGCCGCCGCCCTGGACCACCGCCCGCAGATCACTCTGGACGACGGCGCTGATCTGGTCTCGGAGCTCCACAAGCATCGCACCGAACTGCTGGAGGGCATTGTCGGCGGCACCGAGGAGACCACCACCGGCGTGATCAGGCTGCGCGCCATGGCCCGGGAGGGGGCGTTGCGCTATCCCATCGTGGCCGTCAACGACGCGCACACCAAGCACCTGTTCGACAACCGCTACGGCACCGGGCAGAGCGCCCTGGACGGCATCATCCGCGCCACCAACATCCTGCTGGCTGGGCGCACCTTCACTGTGGTGGGCTACGGCTGGTGCGGGCGCGGTCTGGCCCTGCGTGCCCGGGGGCACGGGGCGCACGTGGTGGTCTGCGAGGTGGAGCCGCTCCGGGCCCTGGAGGCCGTCATGGACGGCTACACGGTGATGCCGCTGATGGATGCCGCGGCCCGTTCCGACTTCATGGTCACCGTGACCGGTGACAAGCATGCCATCGACCGCGCCCATTTCGACGTGATGAAAGACGGCTGCGTGCTGGCCAACGCCGGTCACTTCAACGTGGAACTCAACCTGGAGGCGCTGGCGGAGATGGCCGTGGAGTGTACGCGACCGCGCCCCGAGGTGCAGGAGTACCGCCTGGCCAACGGGCGACGCATCCGCGTGCTGAGCGAGGGGCGGCTGGTGAATCTCGCGGCCGCCGAGGGCCACCCGGCTGCGGTGATGGACATGAGCTTCGCCAATCAGGCCCTTGCCGTCGCCTGGCTCGCCCGGGATGGCCGGGGCCTTTCCCCCCAGGTCCATCCGGTGCCCGACGAGATCGACCGGGAGGTGGCCGCACTGAAGCTTGCGGCGCTCGGCGTGCATATCGATAGCCTGACCGACCAGCAGCGGGAATACCTTTCCAGTTGGGGCGAGGGGACGTGAGGTTTGGGTGAGGCGATAGGCGATAGGCGTGAAACCACCCCCACCCTGGCCCTCCCCCTGAGGGGGAGGGGATTATGGCTGAATCATTGGGAGAAATGAGCTGCGGCCGAGTTCGGCCCCCTCGTCCGCCGAGTCCCCGCTGTTGGCCCACCTATCGCCTAACGCCTCCCGCCTCACCCAAGGAATCACAGCCGTCGGCCGAAGCTCTCCGTCCTGTACCGCTCCACCTGCAACGTGTCCGACCAGCCGTCCGGTGGCAGGCCTGCCTTGATCCTGAGCTCGCGCAGGAACGCCCGCGGCTCGGGGACCGAAGCCCAGACGGCCGGCAGGAAGGTGCCCCGATGTCCTCCGTCCTTCAGGATCAGCCCGTCGACGCCCGGGCGGAGCTGCTCGATCAGTTCCGCCTCGGAGTTGAAATGCATGGGTTCAGGGGGCGTGAGCAGGGAGATCTGCAGTTCGAGACCGTCCAGCTCCGCTTCATCGAGCGGGGGAAAGCGCGGGTCCCGGAAGCCTGCGGCGTAGGCATTGTGCACCACGTCCTCCACCAGGGGCCGGACGGGCTCCACCGCACCGATGCAGCCGCGCAGCAGGCCATGGCGCTTCAGTGTGACGAAACTGGCCCGCTTCTCACGCAGTGCCTCGGGTTCCGCGGCCGGATCGACTGGCAACGGCCGCTCGTGGTTCAGGCCGTGCCAGATGCTCTGCTCGGCCACCTCCAGCAGCCGTTCACGCAGGGCTTCGTCCGGGAGCGTCATTCAGTGGACCAGATACGCGCCGTATCCCACCACGCTGTTCCGCGGTCCGGCCGTGTCGCCGGAGTTGCGCAGGTCGACGCGGGTGACGTGCATGCCGCGTCTGCGGGCCACCTCCAGCAGGCCGCTGATGGGCACCCGGCCGCAGGCGTCCTCGAAATCGATCGTTTCCCACTGGAGTTGCTCAATGGCGCGGGAGGTGCGGCCGTCCATCAGTCTGGCGGTGTCGTAATCGTGAAAGTGAGAGAGATCCGAACTGATCACGATGAGCGTTTCGGCGCCGCCCCAGAGCCGCTCGAGCACCTCCGCCACCTGCGCCGCCGGGGCGTTGCCCGCGACCAGCGGCACCAGCGTGAAGTCCGCCAGCAGCGTCTGCAGGAAGGGCAGGTGCACTTCCAGGCTGTGTTCCTGCCGGTGGGCCTCGTCCAGGCAACGCACCTGGGGCAATTGCTCAATCTCCACCACGGCCGCGCGGTCCACCGGCACGTCCCCCAGCGGGGTGCGGAAGTGCCCGGCGCTGGAGGTGGCCAGCCCCGTCAAGGGGACCCGGTGCGAGGGTCCGAGCAGCACCACCCGGCGCACCGTCTCGCGCATCGACATGAGGCGGGTGTAGGCCGAGGCGGCCACGGGACCGGAGTAGGGGTAACCCGCGTGGGGCACGATCAGCGCCTTGGGGGGTGGCCCGTCGGGAGCGACATCGCGCAGGTAGCCGGCCAACAGGCCGCGGAGTTCCTCAGGATTGTCCGGGTAGAACAGGCCGGCCACTGCCGGCTCGCGCACGTTGCTCATGGGACACCCCGTGCATGAACTAGTATCAGGTTAGACGATCATAGCAGCACGAGGTGCCGAAGCGCGGTGCCGGTGAGGTGAATCATGCAGCAGGAAAAACCCGTTCTGGGTCACGTGGATCCGGAGAGCATCGTCGACACCCGCTACTGGCACGTCCTGGAGGACGGGCGCGTGCAGTGCGACCTCTGTCCCCGCTACTGCAAGATGCGCGAGGGCCAGCGGGGCCTGTGTTTCGTGCGCGCCAACATGGGCGGACGGGTGGTCTTGACCACCTACGGGCGCTCCAGCGGCTATTGCGTGGACCCCATCGAGAAGAAGCCGCTCAACCACTTCCTGCCCGGTACCCCGGTGCTGTCCTTCGGCACCGCGGGCTGCAACCTGGCGTGCAAGTTCTGCCAGAACTGGGACATCAGCAAGTCCCGGGAGATGGACACCCTCATGGACCGGGCGGATCCGCAGACCATCGCGCGTGCGGCCGAGCAGCTCGGGTGCGCCAGCGTCGCCTACACCTACAACGATCCCATCATCTTCCATGAGTACGCCATCGACGTGGCGAAGGCCTGCCGCGAACGGGGCATCAAGTCGGTGGCGGTCACCTCCGGCTACGTGTGCGAGGCACCGCGCAACGAGTTCTACGAATACATGGATGCCGCCAACGTGGACCTCAAGGCGTTCACCGAGGACTTCTACCACAAGGTGACCGGCGGTCATCTGCAGCCGGTGCTGGACACCCTGAAGTATCTCAAGCACGAGACCGGCGTCTGGCTGGAGACCACCACCCTGCTCATCCCGGGCCTCAACGATTCCGACCAGGAGCTGGACCAGATGACCCGCTGGGTGGTCAGTGAACTGGGCCCCGACGTACCCATGCATTTCACGGCCTTCCATCCGGACTGGAAGATGCTGGACCGCCCGTCCACACCGCGCGCCACCCTCACGCGGGCGCGAGAGATCGCGCTCGCCAACGGCGTGCGCTATGCCTATACCGGCAACGTCCACGACCCCGCCGGGCAGAGCACGTACTGCCACCAGTGCGGCGAACGCCTGATCGAGCGCGACGGCTACGAACTGGGGGAGTGGAATCTCACCGCAGACGGGCACTGCCGTTTCTGCAACACCCCCTGCGCTGGCGTGTTCCAGGCCGAGCCCGGCCACTGGGGCAGCCGGCGCATGCCGGTGCGTTTGCGGGATCTCGCCGCGGCGGAGCGATCGCAGGGCATCTGACCGCGAGGCGTGACGGCGCTGGCGATCTCAAGGTCATAGGGCGGCCCGTGGCCGCCGGGCGGTACCCAAGGGTCACACGCGTCGGCGGCCACGGGCCGCCCTATGCACATGGCCTGCTCTAGGAGCCTATGCAATATCCCGGTTAGCGGCCCATCATGCCGTCCCGCATCATGCCGCGGCCCTCACCGTCCATCATGCCGCGACCACGCTCCATCATGCCCGGGCCGCGTGGGGCGGTGCGCATCTGCTCGCGCTGTTCCTCCGTCAGCACGCCGCGCATTTCATTCATGGCTCGCACGCGCGCCTCGATCATCGGGCGCTTGAGCTCGGCCATGCGGGCGTGAGCCTCGCCCACTGCAGCCGGGTCCGGGTCCTCGGAGGCCATCAGTTCGTGCATGTCCTCCTTGACCTCCATCAGTCGGCCCATGTTCTCCCAGTTCTGGCGGCGCAACTCCCGCTGAATGCGGCGCATCTCGGTCTTTTGCTCATCGGTCAGGTTCATGCCGTAACCCATGCCCATACCGGGTCCCATCATGCCCATGCCGGGTCCCATACCCATACCGGGTCCCATCATGCCCATACCGGGTCCCATGCCCATGCCGGGTCCCATCATGCCCATACCGGGTCCCATGCCCATGCCGGGTCCCATGCCCATGCCGTAGCCCATACCCATGCCGGGTCCCATGCCCATGCCCATGCCCATGCCGGGACCCATCATGCCGCCCATCATGGGGCATCCGCCCATCATGCCCATGCCATAGCCGGGGCCCCAAGGGCCCATGCCGCCCTGCATGCCGGGCATCATGCCCATGCCGCCGCGTTGCTGTTGTTGCATCATGGGCATGTCGTCACGCTCATCCATGGGCATGCCATGCTGGGCGGTCAGCGCCGTCGCCGGTGCGAGTGTCAGCGCGAGCAGGCCGCTGGCGGCCAGGTTTCTGATCTGTCGGGTCGTCTTCATGTTGAGATCTCCTCTCGTGTCGGGAATGTCAGGAACGCCGGTGGGTGCGCCACCGGCGGTCAGATTGCTCACCTCGGGGGATGAACATAGGTAAACCTCGCGCTCACCGGCGCATCGATGCCGGGCCGCGCGACCGTGATCCGGATGTCGTAAGGGCCTTCGCCGCGCAAGGTGAAGTAATTGCCGTAGGTGACGGTGTCGTCGATGCGCATGGTCTCGAGTGGTCGGGTCACGCCGGCCAGACCCACAGCTGCGACACGTGCCTCGACCCGCGCATCCTTGATCTGGGCTCCGCTTCCCTCATCGAACACCGCTGCCATTACATGAAAGGCGTGTCGGCCGCGCGGGATGCCGTTGTGCATCACTTCCTCGGGGTCGCCCTCGTGACGGCCTTGAATCATCGCCGCCGGCAGCACCCCCAGGTACACGACAACCCCGTTCGCCACCTGCCGGTATTCGGGATCCGCTGCGGCTGTATTGAAACCCAGCATGGCCACTGCGAGTGACACGGCGATCATGCTGGACATGACATGCCGAATTTTCATAGTGCCCTCCTCGACGTTCCGGAACCGTTGCGCCGGCCCGTGCTTTCCTTGTCGCGCAGGGAAGTCGCGGCGGAGCGAAGGGCGGCTTCTGAACGATGCGACTCGTACCACAGGTACAACAGGATCAACGGGCAAGACAGCATCACGGCGACCAGGAGCAGGGTCCAGAGCGACCAGCCCCACCACCACACCACCAGCGCCGCGGTACCGGGCATCAGCACAAGACAGACGGCTTTGTTGACGGTGCGCATCGAAGGCATGGGAATCACCCTGTCGACAGTTTTGCGCGCTTGAGCAGCATCGAGTTGCCGATCACCGACAGCGAACTGGCGGTCATGGCAATCACGCCGATCATGGGGTGCAGCAGGCCGACGGCGGCGATGGGGATTGCGGCGCCGTTGTAGAACCAGGCCCAGAACAGGTTGTGCACGATCTTGCGGAATGTCAGGCGCGAGAGCCGGATGGCCTCCACCACCTTGGTCAACTCGCCGGACACCAGGGTCACGTCGGCGGCCTCGATGGCCACGTCGGCGCCGGCGCCGATGGCGATGCCCACGTTGGCCTGCATCAACGCCGGGGCGTCGTTGATGCCGTCGCCCACCATGGCCACGTGGGGGCCGAAGCGCTCCTGGAGTTTGCGGATTTCGTCCACCTTCCCCTCGGGCAGGACGCCCGCGAGCACCTCGTCGATGCCTACCTCCTCGGCCACGGCGCGCGCCGCCCGCTCGTTGTCGCCGGTGACCATGGCCACCTTGAGCCCCAGGGCGTGCATGGCCTCGATGGCCCGCTTCGATTCGGGCTTGAGGGTGTCGGCCACGGCGACGATGCCAACGGCCTGCCCGTCGCGCGCCACCAGCACCGCGGTGCGGCCCCTGGATTCCAGTTGGGCGAGGTCTTCGTCCAGCGCCTCCAGCCCCTGCACACCGGATTCCTCCAGCAGGCGCCGGTTGCCGATCAGGACCCGCGCGCCCTCCACGGTGCCCTCGACCCCCCGGGCCGTAACCGATCGGAAGCTCTCCACCGGGGAGATCTCCACGCCGCGGCCCTTCGCACCGTCCACCACGGCGCGGGCCAGGGGATGCTCGGAGGCGTTTTCCACGGCGGCGGCAAGCCGCAGCACCGCTTGCTCATCCCCGTCGGCAGCCACCACGTCAGTGAGTTCCGGCTCGCCCCGGGTGATGGTGCCGGTCTTGTCCAGTACCACCATGCGGATGTCCTTGAGCGTCTGGATGGCCTCGCCGGAGCGGATCAGCACGCCGCGTTCGGCACCCAGCCCCGAACCCACCATCAGAGCCGTGGGCGTGGCGAGCCCCAGGGCGCAGGGACAGGCGATCACCAGCACCGCGATGGCGGCGAGCAGCGCCAGGATCACCGGCCCGGCCTCCGGGTTCACCCATGGCAGGAAGCCCGCGCCCCAGTCCAGGATCGGACGCAGCGGTTCGGGAAAGAGCAACCAGGCAAAAAGACTCGCCAGCGCGATCGCGATCACCGCCGGTACGAAGCGGGCCGTCACCCGGTCGGCAAACTCCTGGATGGGCACTTTCGAGGATTGGGCCTGTTCCACCAGTTTGATGACCTGGGAAAGGAAGGTGTCTGCGCCCACCCGGGTGGCCCTGATCTTGAGTCGGCCCTCCTTGTTGATGGTGGCCCCCAGTACCGGGGCGCCGGGGGACTTCTCCACCGGAATGGACTCCCCGGTGGCGATGGACTCGTCCACATGGCTGTCGCCTTCCACCACTTCTCCGTCGGTGGGGATCTTCTCGCCCGGACGCACGATCATCACATCGCCGATGGACAGTGCCTTGACCGGTACTTCCACCTCCTCGCCGTCGCGTTCCACGCGTGCCGTCTTGGCCCCCAGGGTGAGCAGCTTGCGGATCGCCTGGGATGCGCGGCCCTTGGCGCGGTTCTCCAGATACCGCCCCAGCAGGTGGAAAGTCATGATGGTGGCGGCCATCTCGATGAACGAGGTCATGGGGTAGACAAAGCCCACCAGGCCGATGAGATAGGGCGGCAGGCTGCCCATGGAGATGAGCACGTCCATGTTCGCGGTGCGGTTGGTCAGCGAGCGCCAGGCGGAGACGTGAGTGGCCCAGCCGCCGTAGAGAAACACCACGGGGAAGGCCAGCGCCGCGATCACGGCCAGGTAGGCGGGTATGGGTGCGACGAACATGTGCACCATCATCAGCACCATGATCAGCGTGGTGGGTACCGCCGCGATCACGAAGCGCCGCCAGGCACGGGTCAGGTAGGCCGACTCCACGTCCGCCTCTTCGTCGGGTGCTTCGGTCGAGACCGAGGCCACCTCGTAGCCGGCCCGCTCCACGGCGGCCCGCAGTGCCTCTGGCGCGGGTCCGTCGGCGGCTGGTTTCACGATGACCTGATGGTTGGAGATATTGGTACGGATCTCCCCCACGCCAGCCAGGCGCTGCAGGGAGTCCTTGACCAGACCTGCGCAGTGGTCGGAGCCCATGCCGGGCACGACCAGCCGGACTTCGGCGAGGGAAGATGCTGCCTGGCCGGAACCGGAGTCCGCGGCCACTTCATAACCGGCACGCTCCACCGCCTTGCGAAGCGTGCCGCGGTCGACGCGGGCGGGATCGAACTCGACGTCCACGCGATGGTTCGTGATGTTGGTGCGCACCTCGCCCACACCCGGCAGCCGGCGCAATGAGGAGGAGACGATCCCGGCGCAATGGTCGGAACCCATGCCGGGCACGGTGAGCGTGGCTGATTCGAGCGCGTTGACGGCGTCGTTCGGCTCGGCACCGGCTGCATGGGCAGTCTGATCAGATCTGTTCATTCAAGCGGGCTCCCGTTGCATTGCATTGAGCGGTTCGGTGTGTGGGTATCCTGTGGGTCTCGCCGGGTTCAATCCGCTGCCACGGCCATCTGGTGGCCTTCACCCGCCGGCAGTGCGATGGTCGCGATGACCTCGAGGGACGCCTGGTCGATCACCCAGATCACCGGGTCCTTGCGGCTGGACACGTACACGACACCGGTGCCGGGGATGGTGTTGAGGTGATAGGGCGCGGGCGCCAGCGGCACAGAGCGCATCTTCCCGTTCGAGGTATCCACTGCGGTCAGGGTCTCCCCCTGCTGGCTGCTCACGAACAGGGTTGTTCCGTCGTCGCCCATGTCCAGACCGTGTACGTTGGCACCGATCTCATAGGTCGTGCCCACTTTCCCGCTGGCCACCGACACCGCCGACACCGTGCCGGCCCGTGGATTGGTCACATAAATGGTTTGCTCGTCCGATGAGAAGACCATGTGTTCCGGCGAAGGGCCGGCCTCCAGGGTGCGCAACGGCGTCCAGGTCGCCAGATCGATTTCGGTGATCGTGTTGTTGCCGCTATTGCTGACGTAGGCACGGTCTCCTTCCCGGGTGATCAATGCGTAATTGGGCGCCGGGCCGGTGGCGACGCGCTTTATGATCGTGTTGCTCGTCAGGTCGAGCACGCTGACATCGCCCCGGGTGGTGTGCGTGGAGATTACATACCGCCCGTCGGGGGTGATGGCCTGGTGATGAGTCCAGCCGGCCACGGGGATGGTGAGCATCACGTGGCCGTGTGCCGGGTGGATCAGGTACAGGCGGCTCGTGGGCGTTTCGTGGGCGGCGCCCGGAGGCGCCGCTGTCTCCGCCAGGCTTCCGGCGATCAGATATTCGCCGTCCGGTGTCACCACGAGCCCGTGGGGGTTCTCGACACCCTCGTAGCGCGCCGTGATCCGATGCGTAGCCGCATCCACCGCGATCACCTGGTTGCCCGCCCCCAGGGGGATGTAGACGGTGGGGCCGCCCATGGCGCCAATCGGCCAGGCAAGCGCCGCCAGGATGATCGTCGTGCGAACGGGTCTAAACATGATGGTCTCCTTGGGGTTGCGCAGGTTCATCGGTCGCTGAGCAGGTACTTGATCAGGGCTGCGAGTCCCAGCACGATCAGCGCAAGGATCAGTACCCAGGTCAGCGAGTGTCCGAGGCCGAAACCCCACATCCAGCCGGTGCCTTGTTCGTGCATCATGGAAGTCCTCCGGAAACAGTTGCGCAGTGCGTCATCGGTGCGTGCGCGATGGTGTCGTCAGGATTGGCCTCATGCCGGATCAACGGCACGGGGCGGGCGGCCGGGAGCCGGCCGTCGACTACCGGAAGGTCAGCGGACTTTGGGGGGGTGTCCCGGAGGCGGGAAGTGCACGTCAGCGAGTGCGGCGACAGAAGACACGGCAGGGTCCGTGTCGGACAGGGAGAACGTGACCACCGGAGAGGGCAGGGCGGTCGCACCGTGACCGCACTTCATCAGGCAGGGGGCATCGCAGCAGGTGCCGTCCGCCCGGGACTGATCCGCATCCGCCTGATCGGTGTGCAGGCCGTCGGCGGGCGCTGTGCCCGACTCGGGACAATGCACCGAGACCGCATGCTCACCCGCCATGCCCACCATGGCCAGGGCGCTGCCGACCGGCGCCATGATCAGCGACACGGCGATCAGCAGGGTCAGAAGGCGGCGGAGGGGGGCGTCCATGTCAGGCGGGGTCTCGCTTGGGCGGAAAACTGAAATACGAGTGTAGCAACTGTGGGCCCACATGCGAGCCGGTATGGTCCGATGCATGATTGAGGTCAAGGTGTGTCGGAAGATCACCGACAGGCGCCTGTCGGGGTTCCTGGAGTAGGGCGTTTAGCGAAGCGCATCCGCCGGGCCTGCATCCGGGACACAGGTTGCGGCTACGCCTTGTCGGGTCTGCGAGCCTGTCTCGCGCGATGGTTTTCCACCAGAAGAGTAGCCGTAGGTCGGCCTTCAGGCCGACAACCGTGGCCCGCCAGACACCGAAGTCGGGCTGAAGCCCGACCTGCAAGCCGGCGAGACAGGCCGAGAGGCCGCAACAGCGACACGATTCCCTGGGCAGGTTCCTTACAGCACCGGCGCCAGCAAGTAAGCCGCCCGCGAGGCCACCCGGTGCCAGAGCGGAAGCCGCTCCAGATCCTCCAAGGTCATCTCCCGGGAACGGGCGAAGTCCGCCTCGAACATGGTATCCAGTTCGGCCGCGAACCCGCTGTCGAGGACCATCGCGGTCACCTCGAAGTTGAGCCGGAAGGATCGGTTGTCCAGGTTCACCGTGCCCACTGCGCCACCCACCTCGTCCACCACGAAGGACTTGCCGTGCAGGAAGCCGTCCTGGTAGCGGTAGATGCGCACGCCTGCCTCGAGAAGCGGTCCGATAAAGGCGTAGGCGGCGTAATAGGTGAGTATGTTGTCCGGACGCTCCGGGATGAGGATGCGCACGTCCACGCCGCTCAGGGCTGCAAGCTTGAGCATGCCGAGCACACCCTCGTCGGGCACGAAGTAGGGGCTCGCGATCCAGACACGATGGTGGGCGGCGTGGATGCTCTGCTGCATCATGAGGCTCGCCGTTTCGAAGCGGTCGGCGGGGCCCGAGGGCAGGATCAGCACGGGCACGCCGTGGCCAGTGCGCCTCAGCGGTTCCCAGGGCAGGTCCGGGATCTCGTCGGTCGCCCAGTGCCAGTCTTCCAGGAACACCGCCTGCAGGGCGAGCGCGGCCGGGCCCTCGATCCGCAGGTGCGTGTCGCGCCATGGGCCGATGCGTACGTTGCGACCCAGGTATTCATCGGCCACGTTGAGGCCACCCACCCAGGCGCGCTCCCCGTCGGCCACGACGATCTTGCGGTGGTTGCGGAAATTGAGCTGAAAGCGGTTGCCCCAGCCGCGCGTGGAATGAAAGTGATGCACGCGAACGCCCGCCGCACGCAATGTGTCCAGGTAAGTGGCGGGCAGGCGGTAGCTGCCGATCTCGTCGTACAGAAAGTACACCTCCACGCCGGCCCGGGCCCGCTCGATGAGCCGGCGCTGCAGTTCGAGGCCTACCCCGTCCGCGCGCACGATGTAGAACTGCACCAGCAGGTAGCGTTGTGCCGCGTCGATGCCGGTGAAGATGTCCTCGAAGGCCGCCTCGCCATCCACCAGCAGGTGCACGTCGTTGCCGCCGAGGATGGGCCACTTGGCCAGCGCCTCCACTCCGTACAGATGCTTGTCCGGTGTGTCGGGTTCGAAACGGTGAAACAGGAGTTCCTTTGTCTTGGGTGCGAGCGCCGCCGCCAGGGCGGAGTCCACGTCCCGGCGGGCGATCACGTAGCCCTGAAACCGGTCGCGGCCGAAAACCCAATAGGCGGGCACGGCCACGTAGGGCACCGCATTGAGGGAGACGATCCAGGCCACCGTGCCCTGGGGCGTGCGGGTGGACATGAGTGCATCGATAGAGGAGGCAAAGCCCAGCAGGTGGGCGACGATCAGGACGGCCGCCCACCAGCGCCATCGCCGACGCCGGGGCGCTGCCGGTGTCTGCGCAAGGGGAGTATCGCCTGTCATGAGGGGTGGGTGCGATCTCTATGTACGTTGTTCACACGGGGGACTGAAACCCAAGGGTGTTCGCGTAGGAGCCCGGCCCTCCGGGCGAACCGACCGTAGGTGGAATATTCGCCCGGAGGGCCGGGCTCCTACAGCTCCGAGTTTCCCGCCCGGGTCTTCCGATGATCCATCCGGGTTACACATCCCGCAAGGATCGTGCTTCGCGTATCCCGCGCCCGTGCGAGAGACCCCGGTACCCTGTCCGTGGAGAACCCGGTGGCTTGTCACAGCCAGAGGCTTCAACGCCGCGCCAACCATAGCCCGAAGATCGGCAACACAATCCATTGCAGCATCGGCGTCAGGCCCGCATTGACGAGCGGCACGATCGGCATAATGTCACGGTAGGCCCAGGCCTCGCGTACTTCCACGTTGAGCCATTCGCTGAAGATGGTGTATCCGAGGCCCAGGATCACCGCGGCAATGCCCACACGCACATAGCCGTCCGCCGGCCACGCCGGCGTGCCGAACACGAACAGCGCGATCACCAGCGCGCTCAGTGCAATGAGGACATCGCCCACCGTGCAGTGCAGGCCGTAGAGAATGATCTGCTCCGTGGTGCCTGTTTCCCACAGGGTGTAGAGCGGCATGTGGGCGAATTCCCACACCAGGTTGCCGACCGCGATGAACAGCAGGTATCGGCGAAGGACGTGCAGCCAGGATCGGTTGCCGTTGAAGGAGATCATGGTTCTTTCCTCCTCCGCATGTGCCTGCGCATCAGGCGGCTTACGACCACGCCTGCGCCGACAGCCAGCAGGGAGACCACGACCAGCGAGGGTACGCCCTGCCATGGCAGCCAGTGCCAGAGCAGCCAGTGTTCCAGGGTCATGCCGGGATCATGGGTCATGTCTGCTGCATCCATTCGTGGGTCAGTGTTCAGCGTTCAGCGTTCAGCGTTCAGCGTTCAGCATTCAGCGCTCAGCACTCAGCACTCAGCGTTCAGCCTTCGGCCTTGCGTTCATTCGATGCCGGCTTCGCGTTGCTCCTGTCGGATCCACGCGATGATGTGTGCGGCGTCCTCGCCGTCCACGGCGGGGACCGGCGGCATGTCGCCGAATTCCCAGTGATGCTGGTGCGTGCCCCGGGCGATGGCGATGTAGAAGGCGAGATCGGAGTGATGTGAGGGCTCGTAGATCCGGTGGATCAGCGGCGGACCCTGGTCGGTGCCCAGGGCATCGGCACCGTGGCACTCCATGCAGTTGGCCTGGAAGAGTTCACGGCCGCGGCGCACGTCGGTCTGGAACCCCTCGGGCGGTATGCGGAAGTCCTCGCGGGGGGTGACGGCCTGCGCCGGTGCTTGGCTGGGCGCTGCCTCGCTGCGCGCGGGTGGCTCCGATGGCTGCGCGGTTTCGGGGGATTCCCCGCACCCGGCCAGCAGTCCCAGGCCCAGAAGTGCGGTGATCAGGGGGATGCGGATGTTCATGTCGTGTCTCCAGTGTTCCATCAGGTGGGCCGGGCGGGCGCCGGCATCTGTCGGCGCCCGCCCGGGGATCAGTGGCCGTGATGGCCGGCATGTCCGGCCGGCGCCGTGGCCGGGGGTGGTGCCTTCGCCTCCGCCTCGAAGCCTTCATACTCGATGAGCATGATCATACCCATGGCGGCGTGATGCAGTTCATGACAGTGAAGCACCCAGATGCCCGGGTTGTCGGCGGTGAACTCCACATCGAAGCGTTCGCCGGGCGCCAGTGTCACGACGTCACGCATCTGCCGCGCGGCCTCGGGTACCGCATTGCCGTCTATGGCGACCACCTCGAAGGAGTGTCCATGGATGTGCATGGGATGAATGCTCATGGAGCCGGCATTGATCATGCGGATGCGCACCCGCTCGCCCTCGCGCACCTTAAGTGAAGGCACGTCCGGGTAGCTTCGCCCGTTGAGGGTGAACAGGTTGTAGCCGCCGGTGGCGTGGTCACCGCCGATCTCGTGCTCGTGGCCGCCGGTGGCCACCACCTGGTTCATGCCCTCCGCACCCAGTTGCCACTCGCCCAGCAGCAGGGTCATCTCCTTGTCGAAGCTGCGGCTGCCGTCCTTCGGTTCCACGATGAACGACCCCGACAGGCCCATGTCCATCTGCACCGACTCGTCCCCGTGGTGGGAGCCGTGGGTGTGGTAGAAGCGGGTACCCGCGGGAACGGCATCGAACTCATAGACGAAGGTCTCGCCGGGCATGACCGCCTTCTGGGTGACCCCCGGTACCCCATCCATGGCGAAAGGCACGTGCAGGCCGTGCCAGTGCAGGCTGGTGGGCACGGGCAGGTTGTTGGTGAACCTGATCCGGACCCTGTCACCCTCGGTTGCACGGATCTCGGGTCCGGGCACCTGGCCGTTGTAGCCCCAGGCGAGGATCGTTCTCCCCTCCGCGTAGGCCCAGCGTATGGGCTCGGCCGTGAGTTCGAACTCCTTTACGCCGTCGCGTTCCGTGTACGGCAGCCGTGCGACCGCATCGGCGGGGCCGCGCAGCGGAATGTCCTCCACGCGGTCGTAGCCCATCATGGCGCGCAGGGTCTTGGCATCCACCTCGCCGTGAGCGTCGTGGCCGGCGTGTCCGTTGCCGTGCATCTGCTCGTGCATTTGGTGCATGTCGTGGTCCCCGTGATCGCGCGCGGACTGGGCAAGGACGGGGAGCGAGGCGCTCGAGACGGCCAGGCCGCCCATGGCGAGGCCTGTGCGCAGGAATTGGCGTCGGCCGGAGTTCTCCGGGGTACGTGTACGCTTGTCTTTCATGTTTCTGTCTCCACTGCTGGATCGTGCCGGTCTCCGCGCGGTAGTGCCTGCGCGGAAACGCTTGCTTCAGGAGGCCCCGAGGGGCCCGGATCAGGCGGAGGCAGAGATGGGTGGACGAAACACCACGCCCGGGGGAGGCGTTGCACGAAGCGGGGAGGGAAGGCTTGTCAGGATGGGCGCTCCGGCCGCTTGAGCGCCCGCCCGGGTGGGAGGCGCGTGACAACCGCTGCAGCCGCTGCAAGGGCCGCCGCACAGGAGGTTGGCACAGTCTTGCATCGCAAGGGCCGCATCACTGTCTGCGTTCGGGCCGTGCATTTCCCCCTCGTGGTGTTCGACCGCGTGGGTGACCGTCCCGTGATGTCCGGCGTGCAGGTGCGCCTCGGGATGCCCGGGTGCATCTCCATCTGCCATGGCCGCCAGCAGCGGGCCGCTCACCGGCAGCAGGGCGAGCACGACGGCCAGCAAGAGGCAGAGGAGTTGTCGTGGGTGGGCGTGCAAGCTATCCGGTTCCCTGTCTGTCACATCTGGACTCGGTCCAGAAGGCTAGCACAGTCAGACCCCGGGGTGGAGCCACGGGTTCCGGGTCAGACCAGAATCCACTCGGCGAGCACCAGCACCGCCACCGTCACCACCACCAGCGACAGCAGGCTGAGTCGCCAGCCCGCATGCACCATGTCCGGCACGGTGATGCGGCCGCTGCCGAACACGATGGCATTGGGCGGCGTGGCCACGGGCAGCATGAAGGCGCAGGAGGCGGCCAGCGCCACCGGCACCGTCAGCAGCACCGGATGCTGTCCGAGCGTCAGGGCAAGCGCCGCCGCCAGCGGCAGCAGCGTGGCGGCAGTGGCGGTGTTGCTGGTGACGTGGCTCAGCAGCATGGCGGACAAGGCCACCATCAGCACCACGATGGCCACGGGGAAACCTGCCAGGCCGCCCAGGGCCACGGCCACGGTGTCTGACAGGCCGCTGCTGCCGATGGCTGTGCCCAGGCTCAGGCCGCCACCTACGAGCACCAGGACGCCCCAGGGAAGATGCTGGGTCGCCTCCCAGTCCAGGAGATTCGTCCGTCGTCCGCCGCCCGCCGGTATCAGAAACAACGCCAGCGCACCCAGGATCGCGATGCCGGGATCGGTGAGCGAGAGTCCGGGGATAGCCTTGTCCAGCAGGGGACGCGTCAGCCAGGCCAGTGCCACGGCGGCGAACACCACGGCCACGCGGCGCTCGGGGCCGGACACCGGGCCCAGGGCTTCGTGCTGATGGCGTATCAGACTGTCGATGCCATCCACGCGCCGGCGCGCCAGCGGGAAGGCCCACCGGCACAGTACCCACCAGCAGATGCCGAGCAGCAGGAGGGAGACGGGCAGCCCTACCGCTATCCATTGCACGAAGCCGATGTTCATGTCGTGATGGTCGTTGAGGTAGCCGGCGAGCAATGCGTTGGGGGGCGTGCCGATGAGTGTCGCCATGCCGCCGATGTTGGCGGCGAAGGCGATGCCGAGCAGCAGCGCGACGGCGAAGTTGCGACCCTCGGCCTCGGTGATGCCCTGGTCCTCCAGCAGCACCAGCACCGAGATGCCGATGGGCAGCATGAGCGCCGCCGTGGCGGTATTGCTTACCCACATGCTGAGCCCGGCAGTGGCCGCCATGAAGCCGCCCACGAGCTGATCCAGACGCTGGCCCGTGGCGCCGAGGATCCACAACGCGATGCGCTTGTGCAGGTTCCAGCGCTGCAGGCCCAGGGCGATGACGAACCCCCCGAGGAACAGGAAAATCAGGGGATTGGCATAGGGCGCGGCCGCCTCCGCGATGTCGGAAACGCCCAGCAGTGGCAGCAGCGCCACCGGCAGCAGGGCGGTGACGGGAATGGGTACCGCCTCGGTGACCCACCAGGTGGCCATGAGCACCGTGAGCCCCGCCACCTGCCAGGCCGGCAGGGGGACCTCCCCCGGCGGTCCGGTCCAGATCATGATCACGACCAGGGCCGGTCCGAGCACCAGTCCGAGCCGTTGACGCCAGGGTGGCGGCGGCGGGGTCTCCGCAGGGGGCGGTGTGCTCGAGGCGTCGCTCATGGGGTGTTCGGGCAGCCGGTTGGACCGACCTGCATTCTGCCGTCAGGAGACGCACCAAGTCCAAGCCGCCGGCAGATCCGGATGCCCGGGTTGTATCGTCTGCCGCAACCGGAACCGTAGGTCGGGCTTCAGCCCGACAGGCTGCATTCAACGAAGCCTCTGCCGTCGGCCTGAAGGCCGACCTACGGATACGCTTCTACTGCACGCCAACGGCGAGAGGCGGATCAATCAGGCATGGGCATTGTTCGCGGCGGGGTCGCCGCTCCTACGGGACCGCCCTCAGCCGCGTGTCCGTATACTCGTCGATCCAGCGCGTCATGGCCGCGGCATCCATGGGACGGGTGAGCAGGAAACCCTGGTAACTGTCGCAGCCGCGCTCCCTGAGGAAGTCCATTTGCGCGGGGGTTTCGACCCCTTCGGCCACCACCTGCAGGCGCAGGGTGCGGGCCATGGCGATGATGGTCGCGGCGATCTCCATGTCACTGAAGTCTTCCGGGATGTCCTTGACGAAGCTGCGGTCGATCTTGAGCACGTCGATGGGCATGCGCTTGAGGTAGGCCAGCGACGAGTAGCCGGTGCCGAAGTCATCGATGGACAGACGCACGCCCAGTTCCTTGAGATTGCGCAGCGTCTGCTCGGTCCGCTCCTCGCGGCTCATGAGGGTGCTTTCCGTCAGTTCCAGTTCCAGGCTCTGGGCGGGCAGGCCGGTCTCCTGCAGGATGCTGCGCACCTGATCCAGCAGATTGGGGTGACGCAGCTGCCGCACGGACACGTTCACGGCCATATGCAGGGGGCGGGCGAACAGGCTGGACCAGATCTTCGCCTGGCGGCACGCGGTGCGCATGACCCAAAGGCCCAGGGGCCCGATCAGGCCGGTCTCCTCGGCCAGGGGGATGAACTCGTCGGGCGCCACGAGGCCCCGCTCCGGATGGCGCCAGCGCACCAGGGCCTCCAGGCCGATCAGGGCACCGTCGGCCACACGCACCTGCGGCTGGTAATGCAGCGTGAACTCCTCTCGTTCGAGCGCGTGGCGCAGGCTCGTCTCCAGGGCCAGGCGATCGTGTGCCGCCCGGGTCAGAGCGCTGGTATAGAACTGGTAGGTGGAGCGCCCCTGGTCCTTGGCCTGGTACATGGCCGTGTCGGCGCGCATGATCAGCTGTTCGGCGTTGTCACCGTCCTCGGGGTACAGGCTGATGCCGATGCTGCCGCCCACGTACACGTCCTGACCGTTGCTGAGCGTGCAGGGCAGGGCGAGTTCCTTGAGAATGTCGCCGGCAATGGTGGAGACGTCGGGTGCGTTGGCCACTTCTTCCAGCATGACGATGAACTCGTCGCCGCCCCAGCGGGCGATGGTGTCCTCCTCGCGCAACCGTCCGCGCAGTCGCCGGGTGATGGTGCGCAGCACCTCGTCGCCGTAGGCATGGCCCAGACTGTCGTTGATCACCTTGAAGCGGTCGAGATCCAGGAACAGCACGGCCACCCGCCGGTTGCGCCTGCGGGCCATGTCCAGGGCATGATTCAGGCGGACCTGGAGCAGGGAGCGGTTGGGCAGCCCCGTGAGGGGATCGAAGTGCGCGATATGTTCCAGCTGTGTTTCCGCCCGGCGTCGGTCGGTGATGTCCAGACCGATGGCGAAAAAGAACTCGGGTTCCCCTGAAGGTCCCGCCACCGAGTTGCCGTGCCATTCCACCAGGCGTTCCTCCCCCGAGCGGGTCAGGGCATGGCTCTCGTGGTGTATCGGCTTGCCGCTGACGAGCATGTGGTGAAACAGGGTCTGCAGCGATTCATGTTCGTATTCCGGCGTGCACAGCTGAACGAAATCCTCACCGATGACCTCCTGGGCGGTGTATCCCAGCCTGGTGAGCATCGTCGGGTTCATCATGCGGATGCGGTACTGGTTGTCCAGCGCCACGAAGAAGGCCGGGGAGGCATCCAGCACGGAACGCGAGAAGTCGCGCTCCGCGCGCAGGCTGTCATTGGTTTCCTGCAGGCGGTGTGTGTGCAGCACCACCTGGCGCCGCAACAGGCGGCTGTAGATGATGAGGCTGCCCAGCAGCAGGGTCAGTATGCCGGCCAGCAGGCCCAGCCAGAAGCCCGGTGGCAGCCGGTGGACGGCCTCGCTGTGCATCCACTTCTGCGTGATGCGCGACAGTTCATCGGGATCGAGCCGGGCGATGACGTTGTTGAGTTCGGACAGCAGCGCGGTTTCGCCCCGGGCTGTCGCGAAGGCCAGGTTGCGCGCGTAGAGCACTTCGATGACGCGAAACTGTTCCGGGCTGGCGTGGCGATCCAGCAGGTACATGGCTACCGGGTAGTCCGCCGCGAAGGCTTCCACTTCACCGCGCGTGGCGGCCCGAATCAGGCGTTCGTTGTTGTCGTAATAGTGCAGGTTGAGTCCGGGATGATGCGTGCGCAGATACTCGGATTCGAATCCCCCGCGTGTCACGCCCACGGGCATGTCAGCCAGATCGGATACCTGCGACGAGGTCAACGCGCCCGATGCGAACATGGCGGTGCGCAGCGGAAATATCTCGTTGCCGAAATCCAGGAACCTCTCGCGTTCCGGCGAACGGAACAGCCCCCCGTGGACATGGGCCTGGCCGTCGCGCACCTGTGCGAGGCTGTCGTCCCAGTCAGTCAGGGCGAACTCCACCGGCCGGCCCAGCTCTTCGCCGATGAGCTCCCAGAACTCCACCAGCAGCCCCCGGGGGCTGCCCTGCTCGTCCCGGAAGGCGAACGGTGGCCACGCATGGTCCTGGGAGACGATGAGGGGCTCCGCACCCGCCGCCGGCGCGGACATGGGCACCAATGCAAGCCAGAGCAGACACGCCGCGAGCGCACCCGCGAGGGCACGACCGTTTCGGCGTGTGGAATGTGGCTCTTGGGGCTCGCGCATCGGGTGTCGTCGAAACAGGGGGCTGCATGGCCCGTTGGGAGTATTCGAACGATCTTAGGGCCGGGTGAGAAATGTGTCACAAAGCTTCGGGATCGAAGGCGAGCGGACGCTGACGAACGGCAATGGAAGTCGGTTCGATCAACGCGCACCAAGGCGCGTGAGCGCCCACCCGGCATGCTCCCGGACCAGCCCTGACGGATGATCCATGCGTGTCGACAGCGCGGCGATCGCCTCCGGCCGGGACGGCCCGTTGCCCAGGGCCACCGCCACGTTGCGCAGCCAGCGCTCGTGTCCGATGCGCCGGATGGCGCTGCCTTCGGTTCGGTTGAGAAACGTCTTCTCGTCCCAGTTGAAGAGGTCCACCAGGTCCGGTGCATCGAGACCGTGGCGGGCGCGGAAATCGGGTTCGGCGGCGAGCCCCGCGAACCGGTTCCACGGGCAGACCAGCTGGCAGTCGTCGCAGCCGTAGATGCGATTGCCGATGAGCGGTCGAAGCGGTTCGGGAATGGCATTCTTGAGTTCGATGGTCAGGTAGGAGATGCACAGGCGTGCGTCCAGTTGATACGGCGCCACGATCGCCCGCGTGGGACAGACGTCGATGCAGGCAGTGCAGGTGCCGCAATGGGCATCGCCGGGCGGATCCGCGGGCAGCGGCAGGTCCGTGTAGAGTTCCCCCAGGAAGTACCACGACCCCGCCTCGCGCGAGAGCAGGTTCGTATGCTTGCCGATCCAGCCGAGCCCCGCCTTCTCCGCCAGTGCCTTTTCCAGCACCGGCGCGCTGTCCACGAAGGCCCGGTAGCCGAACTGTCCGATCACTTCCTCGATGCGTGAGGCCAGCTTCTGCAGCCGATTGCGCATGAGCTTGTGATAGTCGCGGCCCAGCGCATAGCGGGAAACGAATCCCAGCGACGGATCGCCGATGACGGACCAGGATTCGCGGGCATCGGGCGGCTGGTAGTCCATGCGCACCGAAATCACGCGCAACGTCCCGGGCACCAGCTCCGCCGGGCGCGCACGCTTCGTCCCATGGCGCGCCATGTAGTCCATCTCGCCGTGGCGCCCGCCTTCCAGCCACCCGAGCAGGCGCGCTTCGTGCGCCTGCAGGTCCGTGTCGGTGATGCCCACCTGCTGAAACCCCAGTTCACGACCCCAGGCCTTCACTTGTTCGGCCAGGTCACGGGCATCGGTACTGGATAGGGCGCGAGGCATGTGCATAGCTTATGCGGATGCCGTACATACCGAAAACATCGGGAGTCCACGAACGGCTTGCCTGAAGTTGGCCCAATCCCGGGCTTTCTGTAGGATGAACCGAGCATCCAGGGAGAAGAGCCGCGAGCATAATGCGGTATCCGGAAGAACAATCCCCGCCCCGGCGCTCCGGCCGGGGAGAGGCCCGTGCCCGACCATGGCCGGCCCGGGTCGCCTTGTCCTCGAACACCAAAGGCCGTTCATGTCCGTTCGCCCCGCCCACGGGCGGACGTGCCCGGCGGCGCATCCTGTGTCACCGGCGCCCGAACCTTTTCCCCACACAGCGCATCCATCGCTGTGCACATCGTCGCGCCCTGATTCCGGCGAGTGCGATCCCGTTCTGCACCCACCACCGGCGTCGAGTCGATGGAACGCTCCGATTCACTGCCGGATCCGCCCGGACCGGGCGAGGTATTATGCGGTGGGTATGGCGCATAACGAGTTACGTTGCGCATTCGCGGGATAGCGCCCAACCGGCGAGCCCGGCGTGCAAAGCACAAGACCCTGATCTTGCGCAGAAAAGCATTTCTGGCTGTTTCGGACGGGGGAGTTACGCGGTTGTTAGGCCGCATACTTATAGTTGAGCCTGACAAGGAGTATCCCGTGCTAGACATAATCCTGCGGAAACTTGACAAGATGCTCGGAAACTTTAATGACGAGATGTTCGACACGTTCATCAGGCATGTTGAACGACTGGGCGCTGTGGGTATCGTCTTCGCCGGCTCGATAGGGTTGCTCCTGCACGCGAACAGACTTCCTGGTGGGCCATGGCTCGGGCGGGTTATTGGCGGACTCGCATTGATTGGTACATTTTTTCTGATAGTCCTTGTAGGGGTGGGAGCGTGGAAAGCCGCTCGAGCGGCGCTTTCCAAGCCTTGGCTTGGTCATTTCGTTGGTGTCTCCGTTTTCGTGGTTGCTGTGTTCATTGCTATCGGTGGCATGAATTTGGCTTTCGGTGAGGCCCAACAAGACGCTCCAGCCGACCAGCAAACCGCTGCGCGGCTTGCTGTCGGCTGAGCGCCAGCGTTATGCCGCAAAATGACACAAGGAAGAGTCGCGCATGGATTTCGAGATCTTAAGCGATATTGAGAGTTCGGAAACGTTCGCAACCGGCAAAGGCATCAGGGAGCTGTCGCGGTTGCAACGGATCTACGGGAAAGGGAAATGGAGAAAACGCAAAGGAATCGCGGATGTAAAATTATCCGATGGATCAATAGTTCGCGCCGAACTACACTGGTACGAGGCAACCGGCATCGGGAAGAAGGAATTTAAGATTAAACGTTATATAGATTGAGAGCAGCTATGACTTCAACAGCATCACATCAACTCGTCATATGTGTAAAGAACGAAGACTATCCAGCGTCGCTGGAGAAACGGAAGATATATGAAGCAATCCCAGATAAGGCGGCAGAGAAACATGGCCAGATCCGGGTGATAGACGAATCCGGGGAAGATTATCTGTATCCCCAGGATTACTTCATCCCTGTATCGCTGCCAAAGAATGTAGAAGAAGCCGTAATCAAAGCGGCATAACCACGGCTTCCATCGGACGCGAAATTCGCGCCGCTGAAGCCGGGCGTTAACGATACGTACAACGAGGAGGTGCGAATGGAGTGGGTCAAGTTGGCTGGAGAGTTACTGTTGTCATGGCCAGTCGTGGCTTTAGTTTTCTTGGCAATGTTCCATCGACCAATCCTGAAAGTTCTCGACCGATTTGGGAACGGATCTGATAGCGAAGCAGAAATCGGGCCGGTAAAGATTCGCTTGGGAAAGATCGCCGACGAAGGTGAAAGCGCAGTGAACCAGTTGAATAAAGTCAATCATGTGATGGCGGAAAGTCGTTTGCTCGAGCTTGAGATTACTTCAGGAGCCTTTGGTCAAATGTTTACACCAGAGCAGCAAGAAAGAATGGAAAAACAAATTAATGAGCTGCGTGGCTTGACCGAGGGTAATCGTTAACAAGGCAATGCACGCGACAGGCGCGTGATTGCGGCGTTGGGCGTCATGGTGGCGAAAGCAAGCGTCGTTACGCCAAGCGCACCGAGGTCGAGTGACAGGAGAGAAGGTTGCACAATTACGAACACAAAAAGCTGATTGAGTCTGATGACTGATGACGGGGTCGGACCACGGCAACTGCTTGATTAGCAGCAAGAAGTGGCTGCATACGGCCTGAAAACAGGCCTTGGAGTCGCAATTTTTGGCCCAAAACGGGTGCTCTAAGGGAATCGGTGGCAATGCCCGGTTCCCGCCGTTATCGGCAGGATTTTGCAGCCGGAAACAGCGCTTTAAGACGGCTTTCGGGCTCTGGTGGCCCCTGATTCTTCCGCACGTCAAAGGGTTGGCGTGGTCCGACCCGCTCCTGGGATTTCAAGGGTTGGCGTGATCCGGCCCGCTCCCGGAATTTCAGAAGCTCCAACTGAACTCACTTCGCGTCGCAGCTGAGCTACGCATTGTCTCCAGGGAACCCGGCCTTGAGGCTTGCTTGCCGCGTACCCAACCGGGGAGTACGTTTAAGCGTACAGTCTAACGTACGCCGGGGTCGCCATGTCCAAAGTGAGAGTCGATGAAGATATCCGTCCGCTGTCTGAGTTCAGAGCCGGTGTCGCGTCCTTTGTGAAGCATGTTCATGAGACCCGTCGGCCGATGGTACTGACCCAGCGGGGACGCGGGGTTGCCGTTCTGATGGATGTGCATGAGTTTGAGTTGATGCAGAAGCGTTTGGAGATCCTGGAGGATATCTATCGCGCTGAGGAACAACTCGCGGCGGGTGAGGGCGTGCCCCACAGGGAGGCCCGGGCGCGAGTTCTGAAAGGTCTTGGTCGGTGAAAGTCGAGATGACGGGGTCGGACCACGGCAACTGCATGATTGGCCGCAAGAAGTGCCTGTAGATTGCATAAAATCGGGCCTTGGAGTGGCAATTTCTGGCCCAAAACCGGCGCTCCAAGAGAATCGGTTACCAGAGCGCGGTTCCCGCTGTTTTCGGCAGGATTGCGCGGCCGGAGACAGCCCTTCAATGCCGGATTCGGGCTCTGGTGGCCCATGATTCTTCCGCGCTTCAAAGGGTTGGGGTGGTCCGACCCGATCCCAAGTTCTCTGGTGTCAGAATCCTGCGGATTGACTCCAGACCGGACCGATGGAAGCGGTGTCCTCCGGGCGCGGCCAGTCTGCTTTTTTGAGCCAGTCCTCGATCGCCGAAGCCTCCATGGGGCGGGCGATGAGAAACCCCTGTGCAGCATCGCAGCCATACGCGGCCACGGTGTCCAGGTGCCTCCGGTTCGACACGCCTTCGGCCACCACCGCCATGTTCAGGTAATGCGACAGGGCGATCGTGGACTCCACGATACGACCTACTTTCTCGTTGTCGTTCATTCGGGTGACGAAGGACCGGTCGATCTTCACGATATCCGCCGGGATCTCGTGCAGGTAGGACAAGGATGAGTATCCAGTGCCGAAATCGTCGATGGAGAGATGAATGCCCAGATCCCGGACCGCGCGCAGGGCCTCCAGTGCGCGTACGGGATCCGCCATGATGGCCGATTCAGTCACTTCAAACTCGAGCGATTCGGCACGCAGTCCGTATGCCTTCAGCAACGCCCTTACATCCTTGAGCAGGGACTCATCGTAGAGGTTCGTGACGGAGAGATTCACCGCCATGGTGAGCTTCAGTCCCGATGCATGCCACTCGGCCTGCTGCCGAATGGCCGCCTCGATCACCCATCGCGACAGAGGCAAGATCAGGTCCGTACTCTCTACCTGGGGAATAAAGTCACCCGGCGGGACCATGCCGCGCACCGGATGCTGCCAGCGTACCAACGCCTCCACACCCTCGATCTTCCCATTGGCCAGGTTGAGCTTGGGCTGATAGTGCAGGATGAACTGCTCTTCCCGGATGCTGTCGAGCACCTCGCCCACCAGGGCGAGATTCTCACGGCTGGTGCGGTCGGCTGCGATATCGTAGACCGCAAAGCGGGCGCCGCGCTGCAGCCCTGCGTACAAGGCGATATCCGCACGGCGGATCAGCGCATCGGGATCCCCTTCGGCGTCATGCAGTTCTGCGACGCCCAGACCCACCGAGGCGTGGACATTGACTCCTCCGGCGGGCACCGACCGGCGCATGGCGGACAGCACGTCACGAGCCAGTGACCTGGCATCCCAGGGGCCTGCGGGAACGAGCGCTGCGAGGCGATCGGCGTCCACCTGATAGACCCGTGAACCGTCGGGCGTGACCTCTTCGAGCCTCTGGGCAACCGCCCGCAGCAATGCCTGCGAAACCGGATAGCCCAGAGTGTTGAGTATCTCATTGAGATTTTCGATGCGGAGCATCAGAAGCTGCGCGCTGCCATGACCCTCGGCGCTTGCGAGCATCGGCCGCAAGGCTTCAGACAGGGCATGACGGTTGGGCAGGCCCGTGTCGACGTCATGGGTGATCGACCAGCGCAGGGATCGAATCTGCTCCATGAGACGCCCCGCGACCCAGCCGGTGAACGCACCCACCACCATGAAGGCCGCAAGGCGCGATAGCCAGTTGACCGCCTGTTGCGCCTGCCCGGTTGCGGTATCGATGGGCATGAAGGGGCCCACCAGAAGTCCCGCCGCTACGCCGGCCAATACGCCGCCGGGGATCTTGAACACCACAGCCGCAAGGATAATGGGGAGATAGATTGTGTGGAGGTAGGCGTAGCGGGTTCCGCCAGTGAGGTAGACGAGCGCCGCGGCACAGAGGAGCAACACCGCAATACCACATGCGGCGAGATTACGACGCTGCTCGGCGGATTCCAGCCATCCCGGCGGCAGCAAACGTTGAACCGAGGAGATGTCCATTTGTCTTCTTCGTTTTCCACACGGACGCAGTGCCGTGCCGGGGACTCACGTTTTAGGTGTGTAAACGCACACCTGACCGTCGTCCACCGGAAATGGAATAGAAGGAACATCTTGAGGAACAGGCGGTAGGATAGCTGTGCTGCCACGCAGGTATCGACAGAGTAGAGCCTGGAAGTTGAGTCCGCCCGATCTTGATGCAATTGTCACACATCGACCACAACAAGGTTGCGGCCCGCTGCCTTCGCTTTGTACATCGCTTTGTCCGCGCGGCCCACTGACTCTTCAATAGACCGGGATTGCGAAAGCATTGAAACCCCGATGGACGCTGTGACCTGTACACATTGGCCAACATCTTCCAACTGAATTTTCTGAGCAGCGATTGCCTCGCGTATTCGTTCTGCCAGCTCGCGTGACTGATCGCTGTTTACGCCAGGCATACAGATCAAGAACTCTTCACCTCCATACCTATAAATCCGATCATATGGCCGAACAACGGCTTTTACGCATTGGACTGTAGCGACAAGGACCGCGTCACCCGCAGGGTGACCGAGATTATCGTTAATGGATTTGAAAAGGTCTAGATCAAGCATTGCGAGTGCGCAGGTCGTTACCCCCCTCTGGACAAGCGCATGTTGCTCGAGAAGATCTGACCTCATAATGGCCCTGTTTTGAGCGCCAGTAAGTGGATCACGCCCCTGAGCCATTCTTGCAAACTCCTTTTGCAACAACTGCAGTGCTGTACGCATGTCATCTACCGCACTTTGGAACTGATCCCAGTCTCTCAGTGCAATAGTGCGATCATCCGATATCCTTCGAAGCAGGCCTGTCGCTAGACTGTGCATCTTTTCGTGCTTCGCTCCAAGCTCTGAGAAACTCGGCTGATCATCCAGTAGCTCAATGGGGGCCCTTTGATACCACTGCCCGAAACAACACCGAAGATGTGAATCAGGTGTCAGATCACTGGGATTTGGTGGTATTCGCGCAATGAATGTTCTTAGCAGGTTCTTATACCACTGGTCGTGCCAGCGATAAGCCATTTCCAGATTAGAGATAACGGACTGCAATTGCTGATCACTTAGGGAAGTCATGATCGTGACCTCACTCCACGTCTGATAGGGATAGGGGGACGCCTTACGACGCCCTTCCTCCCACACCTCCGTGCTTACGAAACACATACACGGGGTTACATGGGCTCAATTCTAGTAATAAGCATTGATGACCATGCATCGCCGGGCTTGAGGATAGGCGAAGCTCGAGGTTATTGGACTTTACCTCTTGTCCCCTCGATTCCCATCAGCGTCAGTCGATCACCCGAAACCCGTGCGTCCCATCGCGTTCCAGCTGAGCGACCAGGCCGTACTCCCAATCCAGGTATCCCTGCATCGCTTCGTGCGGGTTGTCGGTACCCTCGTAGGGCCGCCGATAGCGGTCGATCGGCGGGGAGGCCATACGGGTCGGGCCGGTTTCGAGTTCGAAGCCGGCCGCAATCCAGCCGGCCGTGCCACCCTCCAGTACCACGACCTCGCCGTTGACCAGGGATTGCAACGCGGCGGCGGCGAAACACGCGAGTCTGCCGTCGGGGCAGGTCAGCACATAGCGCCGGGCCGCGGGCAGGCGGGACACCGCCTCGGCAAGTTGCGAGCGCAGTGTGAACCAGGCGCCGGGTATGTGTCCGCGCTGGTATTCGGCACTGGTGGCGAAATCGATTACCGTCACCTCTTGGGGCTGCTGCAGCCCGGATTGCAACTCCTGAGCTTCAATCCGGCGCACTTCAGGTAATGGCGGCAGCGGTGCCACAGCGTCGCCGGCTTCACGCAAATCGGCAGGGTCGATGCCATCCAGCACGTAGACCTCCCAGCCCATCTGGGCCAGCCAGGAGGCGCTCATGTTGGCGCGTACGCCGTCGCAGTCGGCCAACACGATGCGGGCGCCGCGAACCGGCGCGAACATCTCGGTCTCCTGGACCAGCTGACCCCCGGGGGTCGATCGAAATCCCGGCAGATGGCCCGACCGATATTCTTCCGGGGTACGCACGTCGAAACCGTAGGTCGTTCGACCATCCTGCGTTAGCCAGGCGGACACCTCGTCGGGCCTGGCCCGCCGAACCCCCGCACGATCCGCCACGGAGCGGGCCGACTGTGCCGCGTGCTCGCGAGTCGCATCCGGCGTCTCGCCGAACCGGCGGTCACAGCCGTGTTCCAGGGTCTGACCCGCCAGCGTCCAGCCGATGGTGCCGTTGCGCAGTGCAGCCACCGGGTTGGGCAGTCCGGCATTGATCAGTGACTGGGTGCCGATGATGCTGCGGGTGCGTCCGGCACAGTTGACGATGACCCGGGTTTCGGGGCGCGGGGCAAGGTCCGGCACCCGCAGAACCAGTTCGGCACCGGGCACGCTGACGGCAGTCGGGATGCTCATGGTTCGGTATTCATCGAAGCGTCGGGCATCGACGATCACCATGTCCGTGCCGGCATCGATCAGGGACTTTACTTCCTCGGCGGACAACGACGGGGTGTGGCGCCGGGCTGCGACCAGTTCACCAAACGCCTTGCTGGGTACGTTGACGTCACGAAACAGTTCTCCGCCGGCATCGCGCCAGCCGCTCACGCCACCGGCCAGCACCCCGACATCGCTGTAGCCCAACTCGATGAGGCGGCGTGCGGCACGTTCGGCCAGTCCTTCGCCGTCGTCCAGTGTGACGATCGGGACATCGCGGCGCGGCAGTTTGGTATAGGCATCGAGCTCGATCCGGCCGAGCGGCAGGTTCGCGGCGAACAGGGGGTGGGCCTGCGCATGAGGGTCTTCTTCCCGAACGTCGAGCAGCGCGATCTCCCGGTGTTCGAGCAGTGCGGCGCGAACGTCGGTGTATGACCAGGTCCGGAGCGTTTCGTTGGTGGCTTGCACGGTGGTCGACTCCTCGCGTGGTATCCGGGGACAGTATAGCCAGCTCACTAGCTGTATTACCCCAACAGGTTGTTCACAGGTGAAGCGTATGAGGCTCTCGCGAAGGAGCGAAGCATGTCCTGCGATGCTCGTTGTAGGAGCCCAGCCCTCTGGGCGAACCGGCGTTGTGCCAGTGTTGCGTTCGCCCAGAGGGCTGGGCTCCTACAACCGGCCCTGCCTGCCAGCAGCTCACCCCGGATGAACAACGTATTGAGAGATCACAACTAGCCCGCATATCTCACCACCGTTCGTCGCGAGGGCGTCGAGATGTCGCTGTGACGGGGCGCGCGGACCGGAAGACGGCGCAGGCGTAGCCGACACTACGTCAAGCCGGCTGGAGGGGCGAGGCGGAACCGAAGGTCCGGTGGACCTTCGCAGTCCGCCGAGCGGGCGTGCAGGACGCACGCCCTGGACTGCCAGCGGAGCAGGGACTGCGCAGCGCAGCAGACGCCCCGTCACAGCGAGCAGATCGGCGGCCGCAGTAGAAGGGTGGTGAGATATGCGGGCTAGATCGCTGCCACGCTCAACGTGCATGCCTTGCCCGATAACGCCGGTATCGCCGGCCGCCCTGCACGAGACAATGTTTGCGTCCGAAACGGTCTGCCACGACAATGCAGGGAGGCGGTCATCGAGCGGTGCGTCCCCCTTGATGACCCGCTTCGTCACCCGCCGGCCTTTGGCTCCGACGTTAACGACAGCCTCGCCGAGCCGGGTGCTCAGCCCGAAGCGCTTCCTACGTAAAGCAAGACCATGACAACCAAACGTCGTTCGATCGAGGCATACCACAACCAGGAGTTTCTCAACAGCCGTGGTGCGCGCTCGCTGCGCATCCTGTCCGAATACATCGAACCCGAAAGTCGGTTCGACCACTACCAGGTCGAGGATACCGTGGTGTTCATGGGGTCGGCGCGCATTGTGTCCCGCGAGCAGGCCGAGCAGGAACTGGGCGAGGTTGAGGCCGACAGCGGCACGGACCGCGCTACGGTGGAACGCGCCCGCCGACGGATGGAAATGTCCCGATACTACGAGGCGGCCCGAGAACTCGCGCATCGCATCACGGAATGGTCCAAGCAACTCAGCGACGAGGGGCGCCGCTTCGTGGTGTGCACCGGCGGCGGACCGGGAATCATGGAGGCCGCCAATCGCGGGGCCTCGGAGGCCAAGGGAATGAATGTCGGCCTGACGATCTCCATTCCGATGGAGGAATTCGACAACCGATATGTTACACGCGAACTGTCATTCCATTTTCACTATTTCTTCATGCGCAAGTTCTGGTTTGCGTACCTGGCCAAGGCGGTTGTAGTGTTCCCGGGTGGTTACGGTACCCTGGACGAGTTGTTCGAGTTGTTGACCCTGATCCAGACCCACAAGATCCGTAAACACCTGCCGGTGGTGCTGTTCGGCACGCAGTACTGGGACGAAGTGATCAATTTCGACGCCCTTATCCGCCACGGGACCATCGACGCGGAGGACGTGGATCTTATGTTCCGAACCGACTCGGTGGACGATGCCTACGAATTCCTCGTCAGTCACCTCAGCAAGTACGCGCTGGAGGAGCGCGGCGCCATACTGTAGAAGCCTCACCGGTCGGCCTTCTCGGTCCGCTCTCGCCACGGGTTATCGCCGCTGGAAACGATCAATCATCCCGTTTCGATTCCCCACTCGCCATTCGACGCGCAGATCACTCGGACAGACCCCCGCAGGAATCAGTCAGTGGTGCTGGCGGAGATCCAGATGCCGTAGTCGCAACGCAGCAGCGTTCCTCCGCTGTCCACCAGATCGCCGTGCGTGAAGGCCACGTTGTTGAAGTAGCACACCGGTTCTCCGGGCACCTCCTGGCGAAGCACGTCCATCTCCTCATCCGCCTCCATGGCGATCGGTGAGTTCTGCAGTTCCGGATCCTGTGCGCCCACGTGTGGCACGCTGCCGCTTTCCTTCATGAAATGACTCCTCGTTCAGTCGATCACGCACCGGAAGTGATGCGTGCTTTTAATAAGTATGACCCAACCCGCCCCGGAATGCGTTGACTGCCATCATCCCCCTCGATCGGCACCATTTCACCGTCGGGCGGGCACGTTTGAGCATCTTCGGCGCGGGACGAAAGTTTACAATGATCCAACGGATACATCCCGTTTCCGGGCCGGCGGGCGCCAGCACCGGGATAGTCACACGAATGTCAGCAGGTACACCTAATGGGCAAACCCACGGACGAAGAACTCAAAACCGCGCTCGATCAGGCCGCGCACATGCGGGAACACGGGAAAGACCCGCATTTCATGGCCAAGAGCCTGTTGAACCTGCATTACCGCCTGGGGCACCTCGAACACGTGCTTCACGCGGCCGACCGCTACCTGCATTCCGGCCTGGCGGAACACAATCACGCGGAACTGGTGCGCGCCATCGAGGCATACAAGCGCGCCGAATCGCGCGGCAGCCCGGAGGAGAACAAGGAGCCCTGGTTGTCCTGACACTCTCTCGCGCCCTTCGCGGTTTGCTTTAGCCGGCATCATCGAAGGACCACCCAATCACGGCCTGCGCTTGAGCTGACGGACGCGTTCCCGGGCCGTGTGCAGGGCCTCCACCAGATCCAGGGACAGGGGGAGGGGATCCCCGTGCATCAGGCTGGCCAGCACCTCCGCGGCCAATGGCGTCGTGGTCAGGCCGCGGGACCCGTGGGCGAGGGTGGCGTAGACGCCCGGCAGGCAGGGTGCATCCGGGTAATGGTCCCAGCTGCGGCCATGGTGCAGATCCGCATAAGCTGCCTCGAACGCATCCATGCGGGGCAGGGGGCCCACCAGCGGAAGACGACCTGCCGCGTTGTAGCGCACGGCAGCGCGGCCGGCGTTGGCTGGCGCACCATTCGACAGGGCCGCAGGCCATACCCGGGCCAGGTCTGACAGGTTCCGGGCATGTTCGCCGGCCCGCAGATCGGTGCCCGTATCGCCCCGCACGTAGGTGGCGCCAAACACATGGCCTGCCGGCGTGGCCGGCGTTACATAGCCCTCGTAACACAGAATCCGCCGCAACCCCTGCGTGGACGGCGCAGGGCTCATGATGCCCAGCTGACCGCGCAGCGGTCTTGTCTCGATACCGGGATGCAGGGCCGGCAGGCCCAGCCCGTTGGCCAGCACCACCTGGGGGGCCTCCACCACGGACTTGCCGTTCGCATCCAGCACATGCCAGGCGTCCCCCGTACGACGCAGGCTGGACACCTGAACACCGGTGACCAGCCTCGCTGAGGCCGCTTCCAGTTGCCCCCGACACAGGGCGCTAGGGTCCACCCACCCGGCGCGGGGCAGGTAAAGCCCGCCGAGGGTGAGCGGTACGCCGGCCAGTTCGGCGGCCTGCGGCGCATCCACGCGCTGCATGAGGGTGTGAGGCAGCGCAAGCCGTTCAGCGATGCGATCGAGGCGAAGGCGCAGGCGCTCACCGTCCGCCAGCCAGAGGGCACCGCAGCGATCACGGGGAATGGGATGTCCGCAAGCCGCCACCGACTCGATCCAGCGCCACGCAAACTCCGCTGCCTGAAGGGTGAAACGACTGACAACGCCGTGGTCGGCACTGAGATGGGCCATGATGATGCCCGCGGGATTGCCCGAGGCGCCGGCCGCCGGGCCGGGGCCCGAATCGAGCACCGTGACATCCCAGCCGCGGCGTGACAGTGCCAGCGCCGTCGACGTCCCCGCCAGCCCGGCACCGATCACCGCCGCCCGACGCTCGGAAACGTCGGCGCCCTCGGGCCAGCGCAGCCAGGGCGGACGAACGTCCACGCTTTGCGGCAGCGACTCGCACACGCCCGTGATGCGCTCCCGCTTGGCGCCGAAGCCGGGTTGGCGCACGATGCGAAATCCCGCTGCCTCCAGACCGCGGCGCACATGGCCTGCCGCTGTGAAGCTGGCCAGGGTGCCGCCGGGCGGTGTCAGCCGCGCCAGTTGGGCATACAGCGCCTCATTCCAGAGCCCCGGATTGCGGGCCGGGGCAAATCCGTCCAGGTACCAGGCATCCACGCGGGCGTGACAACCGGCCAGCGTCTCGGTGGCATCACCGAACAGGAGGGTGAGGCTCACGCGATCATCGGGGAACACCAGCCGGTGATACCCGCTCACGGGCTCGGGGTACTGCGCAAGCAACTGCTCGCCGAGGCGCCGCAGGCCGGCCGGCAGGGCGCCCATCAGGCGGGCCATGTCGGGCGGCGTGAAGGGATGGAGTTCGGTGCTCAGGTAGTGCAGCCACCCTCGGCCCGGGCGGGATCGCCACAGATCCCATGTGAGCAGAAAGTTCAGGCCGGTGCCGAAACCGGTCTCCCCGACCGTGAAACGCTCGCCATCGCGCCAGCGCTCCGGCAGGCCGTTGGCCGCGAGAAACACCTGGGCGGATTCCTGTGCACCTTCGCCGGGGCTGTAGTAGACGTCTCCATAGCGCGCGCACCAGGGCGAGCCGTCCCTGAGTGTCAGGGGAGCGGGGTCCAGCGGTCGAAACCCGGCGGGGCTGTCAGTTGCGGATGCCATGCCCCTTGTTGAGCAGGTAAAGACTGAACGTGAACAGGGCGGCAATAAAGCCGAGGATGATCGCGTACGAGAGCCACAGGTTGATGTCGGTCACACCCAGCAGGCCGTAGCGAAACGCGTTGACCATGTAGAGGATCGGATTGAGATGCGACATCCCCTGCCAGAACTCCGGCAACAGGGAGATGGAATAGAACACGCCCCCCAGGTAGGTCAGCGGCGTGAGCACGAAGGTGGGAATGATGGAGATGTCGTCGAAGCTCTTGGCGAAGATGCCGTTGATCAGGCCGGCGAGGGCAAAGAGCGTGGAGGTGAGCACCACCACCGAGAGCGTCACCCCGAGGCTGTGCATGCTGAACGGGCTGAAGAACAGGGAGACAATGGTCACCGCCACGCCCACGGTCAGGCCGCGGGCCACGCCGCCGGCCACGAAGCCCAGGATGATCAGGTAATTGGGAATCGGCGCCACCATCATCTCCTCGATGTGGTGCTGGAACTTGGAGCCGTAGAACGACGACACCACGTTGGCGTAGGAGTTGGTGATGATCGCCATCATAATCAGACCGGGCACGATGAAGTCCATGTACCGCAGGCCGTCCATCTCACCGATCCGCGCGCCAATCAGGCCGCCGAAGATGATGAAATAAAGCGCCGTCGTGATCATGGGCGGAAACACCGTCTGCAGCCAGATGCGGCTGAAACGCAGCACCTCCTTGATGACGATGGTCTGCAGGGCGATCAGATTGCGGCGCAGGCTCATGAAGGACGGTTCTCCCTGACCAGGTTCATGAACAGCTGCTCGAGCCGGTTGCTCTTGTTGCGCAGGCTGAGTACCTGCACATCCGCGGTCGCCAGGTCCGTGAACAACTGGTTGACGCTGTCCTCCTTGCGGATGTCCGCCTCCAACGTCAGTTCATCCACCCACCGGACCGTGTGATTGGGCAGAGTTGGCAGATGGGCCAGCGGCTTGGCCAGATCCAGCACGAGGGTCTCCACGTTGAGTTTGCCGAGCAGCCGCTTCATGGAGGTGTTCTCGATGATCTCCCCCTGGTCGATGATTGCAATGTTTCGGCAAAGGCTCTCCGCCTCTTCCAGGTAGTGCGTGGTCAGAATGATCGTTCGTCCCTCGGCATTGATCCTGCGCAGGAAGGCCCACATGGAGCGCCGGATCTCGATGTCCACGCCCGCTGTCGGCTCGTCGAGGATCAGCAACCGGGGTTCATGGACGAGGGCACGGGCGATCATCAGCCGGCGCTTCATCCCGCCGGAGAGCGTGCGCGCCATGTCGCGGCGCTTCTCCCACAGACCCAACTCCCGCAGGTAGTGCTCGGCCCGCTCGAAGGCCTGCCTGCGGGGGATCCCGTAATATCCGGCCTGGTTGACCACAATCTCCACCACGGGCTCGAAGCCGTTGAAGTTGACCTCCTGGGGCACCAGCCCGAGGCAGGCCTTGGCGGCGTCCTTCTCACGATCCAGGTCGTGGCCGAAGATGGAGACCGATCCGCCGGTCTTGTTGATCAGCGAGGCGACGATGCCGATGGTGGTCGACTTGCCCGCGCCATTGGGGCCGAGCAGGGCGAAGAAGTCGCCCGGTTCAACGTCCAGATCGATGCCCTTGAGCGCCTCGAAACCGTTGCGGTAGACCTTGGTGACATTGCGCAGCGAAAGGGCTTTGGGCATTGTTTTTCAGGGGTTTTTAAGAGAATGCGAAGGCTGCAGATGATACCATGACGCCGTCCCATGCGGGTGACCCGGGCGCTGGACCAGGGAAACGCGAAGGCGTCGCCTCACCCCTTTGAACATTGAATCTTGAACCTTGAATCGGTACCACCATGCGCGAATGCTTCGTACGTGACCCCGGGGATCAGGCCACGGCCCTGATCCCCGTCACCTCCGACACCCTTTCCCGATGGCTGGAAGGACAGCCGCAACGCGTACGGGCGTGGGTGGAAGCCACCGGCTTCAAGGCCAAGAGCCACAGCGTGTGTTCCATCCCCGACGAACAGGGGCAAGTTCAGAGTGTTCTGGTGGGTGTCGATGAGGACCAGGCGGTCGTGTGGACGCTGGCCGGCGCGGCACGCAAGCTCACATCCGGCGTGTATCGACTGGATACCGACCGGGATGCGGCCTGGCGCACACAGGCTTCCGTGGGTTGGGGGCTGGGCGCCTACCGGTTCGATCGCTACAAGCCCTCGGACAAGCCGCAACCGGCGCTGTATCTGCCGGATGACGTGGATGCGGACGAGATCATGCGACAGGTGGATGCCACGGCCCTGGTCCGGGACCTGGTGAACACACCGGCGCAGGACATGATGCCGGAGCACCTCGCCGAGGCGGCGCGCATGCTGGCCGATGCCTACGATGCCGAGTTCGGCACCGTGGAAGGCGACGCGCTGCTGGATGAGCGCTATCCCTGCATCCACGCGGTGGGCAGGGCGAGCCAGCATACTCCCCGCAAGGTGGAACTCACCTGGGGGTCAAGGAAGCACCCGGTGGTCACCCTGGTGGGCAAGGGGGTGTGTTTCGACAGCGGCGGCCTGGACATCAAGCCGGCCGGCGGCATGCGTCACATGAAAAAGGACATGGGGGGTGCGGCCCATGCGCTCGGCCTGGCGCAACTCATCATGTCGGCGAAACTGCCGGTGCGGCTGCGGGTACTCATCGGTGCGGTGGAAAATGCGATTTCCGGCGATGCATTCCGGCCGGGTGACGTGCTCGCCTCGCGCAAGGGCTTGAGCATCGAGATCGAGAACACGGACGCCGAGGGCCGTCTCGTGCTCTGCGACCTGCTGACCGCTGCCTGCGAAGGGAAGAAGAAGCCGGCGGTGCTGGTGGACTTCGCCACCCTGACGGGTGCGGCGCGAGTCGCCGTGGGCACCGAGATCGCGGCCTGCTTCACGGACGACGACGCACTGTTCGGCGAGTTGCAGGAATCAGCCGTCGAGTCCGGTGACCCGGTCTGGCGCCTGCCGCTGCACGCACCCTATCGCAGCGGTCTGGACAGCCAGATTGCCGACATCGCGAACTGCGGCAGCAGTTCCTACGGCGGCGCGATCACCGCCGCGCTTTTCCTGAAGGAATTCGTGGAGCCCGACGTGCCCTGGATTCACTTCGACATCATGGCGTGGAACACCCGCACCCGGCCGGGGCGCCCGAAAGGGGGCGAGGCCATGGGAATGCGGGCCATGTTCGAGGTGATCCGGAAACGCTTCAGCCGATAGGCGCCTTCAGGTAGCGCCCGTGCACCCAGCCCTCCAGGTCCGCGATGCCGTTGACGGGAGACAGGGCCGTCACGCGGCGCCAGACCCCGTCCTCGGCCATGATCTCCACCGGCGTGTCCGTCGGCAGGGGGCCGCCGTTCAGGGTGGCGTGCTCCACGCCAGGTCCGCTCCGGATGTTGAGACTCGTAGTGGTGACCATGCGCGGGAGCTGATCCTCGCGCCGACCCAGCAGCCGTGATCGCAACGCGGCCAGCGGGAAGGCCGGTCCCGGATCTGCCTTGCGGCCGGGCGAGATGTCGTCGTGTCCGACTACGTCCTCCAGCCCGTAGTGCCCGAACAGCACGGTGGCCACCTCAACGGTGGTTTCAATCTGCTCGGCGGTGAACAGGTGCCATGCGCTTACCTCCGTCTCGTGACGGTGACGTGCCTCCAGGACCTCATCCGCGGAATAATCCCGCCCGAACCAGGAGCGCCAGCCGTTACCGTGACGCTGCAGGCGCCCCGCGTTGTCCAGTTCGATGCCGATGGAATGCCGGTTGAGCCCCGAGAGATCATTCCACTGGCTCGCTCCGGCATGCCATGCCACGGTATTGAAGGGCACGAGTTGTGTAATGGCCCCGTCGCGGCCGATGACCAGGTGCGCCGAGGCACGGGCGTCCGGGTTCATGAACCAGTTGATGGAGGACCGGGCACTGGCGCCTGCCGTGTAATGGATCACCAGCAGGCGGGGGGTCATTCGGCCGCCCCGGCACGGGCTCTTCTGATATTCGCAGGGGGTGTCGTCATTCAGGTAAAGACGATGCCTTTTGATCCTCATATTCGCTTCCCTGGATGATTGTTGATGACTGGCTTCCCGCCCGGGGGTGCCATGACGCGTTGGTTGTGTGCGCCCTGAGGATAGTACCCTGGCGGTGTTTTTGGTTGACGCCGCGCAAGGCACAGCTGGAGCAGCACTGGTCATGTCCATCAACATGGGCTCTAATTGGGGCATGTGAATCCGTGGTCCGGGTACGCGTCCGGGTTGGAGAGATCAGAGCATGTCTGTACGCAAGGCGGATCGGGCAGGCAACCGACGCTACCGGGGAGTATGGCTGGCGGCGCTTGCCGCATTGGCCCATCTCTGGATGCCGGTTCTGCATGCCCAGCATGCCGGGCCGTCCGAGCCTCTGATTCCCGCGCATCTGCACGGCGTACTGTGCCTTGCCGCTGAGCCGGGCAGGTTTGCAGACGACGGCGCCGAGGGTTTCGATCCGCACCGGCTCATGGACTGTGAGTGTCTCACCTGCAAGGTGATGCACACGGGCGCCCCACCGGGATTCATCGCCATGGAACTTCCCGAGGGAGCGGTCGAGCCGCTTCCTCCGCCGGGGTATGCCGCGGCTTCTGCGGCTCCCGTATTCGCCCGTCCCCCCGCGCGTGCGCCCCCCTCGAACCGGTTCCTGTAATCACCCCACAGACATGCCCGCCGCGTCTGCGACGCCGCGGCGACAACCGTCGATCCCGCCCCCACCGGGCCACAAGGATCGACGGACGATACTGAATCAAGCAACGGGAAATCAGATCATGAAGAATCGAATTGTTCTTGCCTGCCTTGTACTGTGCATATCCGCGCTCGCGGCCATGCCTGCCATTGCAGATTCCGGCGCGGCCCAAGTCATGGAGATCACCGAAGCGGCCTGGGTGCGCGCCACCCCGCCAAACCGCGATATCACCGCGGGCTACCTGACGATCCGCAATACCGGCAGTGAAACACGCCACATCGTGGCGGCTGCCTCACCGGTGGCAGGCCGTGTGGAGCTTCACACGCACATCCACGACCGTGAGAGCGGCATGATGCAGATGCGTGAGGTGGAGTCCATCGAGCTGCCCGCGGGAGAAACCGTGCAACTCGCCCCCGGCGGACTGCACCTCATGATCATGAATCTCAAGCAGGATCTCCAGCCGGGCGCCTCCGTATCCCTCACGCTGGAATTCGATGACGGCAGCCACCTGGAGCTGGAAGCCGAGGTACATCGTCAGGCGCCGGGCGGCCACCAGGGTCATGGACACGGCCACCATCATCACTGAGTGATCGGGCGCTGTCCGCAGACCTCAACAGGAATCGTGAAGGATCCTGGGCGCCCGGTCCGCCTCGCTCAATCTCTGGAAGGGGGAACGGGGGACAGACGACGGTTCCGTGTCTGTCCCCCGTTTCGTCTGGACGACTTCGTGTCCACGCCGGGGATGGCTTGGATAAATCCCGAGCCGGTGAGGACCCGTTCGGAACCCCGGAAACGAAAAAGCCCCGACAAGATTGTCAGGGCATTCTCTGCAGAATCTGGCTCCCCGGGACGGGCTCGACGGATCCGTCGGGAACGGCTCCGGACGCGTGAAGCGCGCCCGAAGGGGCCGCGCCATGGATGGCGCGGATCAACCCCGAAGGCGGTGAGAGCCCGTTCGGAGCCCCTCAAATGAAAAAGCCCCGACAGATACTGTCAGGGCATTCTCTGTGGAGCCTGGCTCCCCGGGACGGGCTCGAACCGCCGACCTAGTGATTAACAGTCCCGGCCATGGCCGGTCCACCAGGTTCCGGATTATCAAATACCATCAGGCACTTACAGGAATCAAGCCTTTTTCATCAATGGCTTACGCGCCGTTTTCCTTCGCCATTAAATGCCGCCTAGTGACATAGGATGCCGCAAGTTGTACATTGCCAGTGGTATTTGGACTGGTATTTGGTGAAACATGGCGAAGCTCACGAAGCCCTTTATCGAGCAGATCCCGGCCACCGGGAAGCTGCAGGTGATCTACGACGACGACAAGAAGGCGCCGTCCGGATTTGGCGTCACGGTGTCCCCCAAGGGGGTAAAGTCCTATTTCGTGCGCTACGCGTACAACGGCATCGACAAGCGGGCTGTGATCGGCAAGGTGGCCGACTGGTCGCTGACCGCCGCCAGGCTGGAGGCCGAGGACATGCGCAAGGCCTTCGCCCAGGGCCGGGACCTGAAAGCCGAGCGCCGCGCTGCCATCGAGGCCGCCAAGCAGGCCCGCAGGGATACCCGGGAAGGGCGCAATACCCTGGAGGCCCTGATCGGCGATTATCACGCCTATCTGAAGGCGCGGGGCAAGCCAAGCGCCGGGGAAGCCTATCGCCGACTGAAGCGCCATGTGATCGACGCGCAGCCGGATTTGGCGAAGAAGCCGGCCCGGGAGATCGTGCCCGATGACGTGATGACGATCATCCGCAAGGTGGCGGGGGAGGGCAAGGAGCGCACGGCCGACCAGGTGCGCGCCTACCTGCGCGCGGCGTACTCAATCGCGATGCGGGCGCCCTACGATCCACTCCTGCCCGCCGAGCTGAAGGACTACGGGGTCCAGTCGGACCCAACCGCTCCCATTGCCGTGATCCCGGTGCGTACGTCTGAACGCGTGCTCACGCGCAAGGAGCTGGTCAACTACCTGCACGCCATCGAGGGCGAGGACCTGCAGCAAAAGGCGCTGAAGCTGGCCCTGTACGCCGGCGGCCAGCGCATGAGCCAGCTGCTCAGGGCGAAGCTCTCGGATTACGACGCCGAACACAAGACCCTCACCCTGTACGACGGCAAGGGCAAGCGGGCGCAACCCCGCGTCCACGTCCTGCCCCTGGGACCCGTGGCCGCCTCCATCGTCCGCGGGCTGGTGGAGCGAGCCCGCTCACTGTCATCGGATGAAAGTGAGGATCAGGGACCCCCGTTCCTGTTCGCCAGTCGAGGCGCCGCGATGTATCCGGGCGAGCCGGGGAAGTACCTGCGGGAGCTGATCGACGCGAACGGCTGGCCGTCCTTCAATCTCCGGGACGTGCGCCGCACCGTGGAGACCGAGATGGCCCGCCTGGGGATCGGCAAGGACATCCGGGCGCACGTGCTTTCTCACGGCATCGGAGGCCTGCAGGACAAGCACTACGACCGGCACGCCTACACGACCGAGAAGCGCGAGGCGCTGCGCAAGTGGGAGCGCCACCTGGCGGGCCTCATGGCGCCGAAGAAGAAGGCCGGCAAGGTGGTGGCGCTGGGGGCAAGGGCATGACAGACGATCCCAAGATCCCGTCCGATCATCCGATACGCAAGGTCTGGGAGGCCAACGAGAAGCTGCGCTCGATCCCCGGCCTGATCGAGTTGGCAGAGCGTGGCGATCACTACGCCGCGAAACAACTGCTCGCGTGGTTCTGCAATGACGTATCCCGCCGCCGCGCCTCACTAATAACGGTTATTAGTGAGGCGGAGCCCCCACCACGCACCGAATTGATGGAGTACCTGGCAGCGTGCTTCACCAAGATACTGCAGGGCGATGACCCGGCCGCCGCACTGAACCTCAGTGGTGGCACGGGTAGCGGCAAGCGGGGAAGGCCAAAGTTGACCGCCTCCGACCATCAGAGGCTTGCCAGGGTTGGAATGATGGTCGCGCGCAAGATCGACGAGTACGGACGGGGAGGATTCAAACGCGCACTTTCCGAGGTGGCCGAAGAGGCTCACTGTTCTGAGGGTACTGCGGACCGCGCGTATCAGATGTACATGAAGGGCACCGTAAAATAATCCGATTTATAGGCCGCTGATTTCTATACACTTTACGGCCAACTGAAGCCATGCTGTCACCGTCGATGACGATGGATGACAGCAATGACAGAAGCAAAACTCCTCACAACCGAAGAGGCCGCTCACTATCTGCGGCTGTCGAGCCGTTCCCTGATTCGCTGGCGCGTCGAGCGCCGGGGCCCGCCCGTGGTGCGTGCTGGGAGGAAGGTCATGTACAGGCTGCATGACCTGGATGCGTGGCTCGACCGGCACACCTACGACATGCCCCGCGACCAGGTCGCGCGCTGAGCTGGCCGCTCATGGCTGACGACGACGCCAACGGCGTGCCGCCTATGCGCCAAGTGTTTTCGACCGATCCCGCGAAGCGCCTCTCCGAGGCTTCTGATGCGGCACCCCTCGACCTGGCCCGAGAATGTCAGCTTCTCATGTGGGGCGGGCACCTGGTGCGCTGGCAAGGCGAATTCCTCGCCTGGCGTCGCGGCGCATATCGGGCGCTCAGCGACGATGCTGTGCGCACCTCGGTTTATTCGCACCTCGAGGTTGCCGGGCTAAAGGCCACGAGGTCGCGCGTCAGTGACGTCTTGGATGCGCTGCGCGCCGTCGCATTCATCGGTGATGACGTCGAGCCCCCGTGCTGGCTGGAAACGGGCGCGCCGCCGGCCACGGGCCTGGTGGCATGCGCCAATGGCATCTTGAATATGGATACGGGCGAACTGGACCCGCCGGATCCGAATTTGTTCACGCTTTCGGCGCTCGAGGTGGCATACGACCCGGCGGCCACGGCACCTGAGTGGGAGGATTTTCTGGATTCTGTTTTCGGCGAGGACGCGGAATCCATGAACACACTCCAGGAGATCTTTGGCTATGTGGTCTCGCTCGAGACCGCGCTTCAGAAAGTTTTCCTTCTGATCGGCCCGAAGCGCTCCGGTAAGGGGACGATCCTGCGAGTGCTAACCCGCCTGATCGGCCGCGCCAGTACCGCCGCGGTCACGCTTTCATCGCTTGAGCAACCGTTCGGCTTGCAGCCGCTAATCGCAAAGGCGCTCGCCACGATTTCGGATGCGCGGCTGGGCGGGCGCGCCGACCAATCTGCGATCACTGAGCGTCTCTTGTCAGTGTCCGGCCAGGATTACGTCGCGATCGCTCGAAAGTTCTTGCCCGACTTCACTGCACAGTTGGGCGCACGTTTCGTCATTGCTACGAACGAAGTCCCGCGACTGCATGATACAAGCGGCGCCCTCGCAAGCCGCTTCGTTCCCGTGGTCTTGGAGAAGAGCTTCTTTGGCCGCGAGGACATTGAGTTGATTGATCACTTAGTGCAGGAGCTGCCTGGCATCCTGGTTTGGGCGATGGCCGGCTACCGGCGCCTGGTGGAGCGAGGCCGCTTCGAGATCCCGTCGAAGTCTGTCGCCACCATTGAGGAGATCCATGACTTGAGCTCGCCCGTGGGGGCGTTCGTCCGCGAGCGCTGCGTGGTGGAGGCCGGGTGCGAAGTGGCGTGCGGGGACATCTACGACACGTGGAAAACCTGGTGCGAAGAACACGGCCGAACGCATCCAGGCACGGAACAAACTTTTGGCCGAGATCTGCGTGCCGCTGTGCCTGGCATCGGGGTCTCACGCCCTCGCGTCGATGGCTCCCGTATCCGCGTCTACCGGGGCTTGCGCCTTGCCACGTCCGCCGACCGGCCTGCTGCCGCTCCAGACGCGCGCGGACCGAGGCGGACAGACTGTGTGCGGTGCAGTGGTGATGGTTGTGGCTGGTGTACGTGACCCGTGGTCCACGGTGGTCCGCGTCCCTTTCTATTGCACGCGTGGGAAAGGATATGGGTATGAATAGATATAGATACAAATGTCCGGTACGCGGACCAGCGCGGCCCATGCTCGTGGAGCTATCTGGCCGTCACGCAGTTGGTGAGCACCGGTATGCGATGGTTGACCCGGAGGATTACTACCGGGTGGCCGGCTGGTCTTGGAAAGCGAAACCATCCGCCAGCGGCCGGATCTATGCGGTGCGCAGCACCCCTGGTGGCATGGTGCGGTTGCACCGCTTCGTCATGGGGCTTGGGCCGGGAGAGCCCGGCGATGTCCGATTCCTTAACGCGGATCCGCTGGACTGTAGGCGTTCCAACTTAGCGCGCAGCTCCCGCAGCGACACCGTCCAGGCGGCGCGGCGCGAGAAGCGTTTCGCGCATTGCTCCGAATGCAGTGAGGCCTTCGTGTTCTGGGCCGCAGGGGCTCGCCCGAAGTACTGCCCTACATGCCGACCGGAGATGAAGGCGCGAGCCGATGCGGCAGCCCGTGCCAAGCAAAAAGCTGCGCGCTGGGCCGGTGTGCCGGAAAGGGCTTCCTGCGCCTGGTGCTCGAAGGTGTTCACGCGCGCAAAACCAAGGCAGCAGTACTGCTCTAGTTTGTGCCGACACCGAGCCAAGAACGAGCGACGAAGGTACTTCCGCGAGACGTCTGACACGGGTAATTCGATCCCCGTTTTTTTTGAAGATATTTCAGGTAGTTAGCCTTCCTTACCTAGCGTTAAGTTGTTGATTCTTGGTTGGGCGTCTTCTGGGGTCAATTTTCTTTTTTGAGGGTGAGTTGTTGATTCTTGGTTGTGCATCATGATGGACGCCGCCACTCGCGCCGTGACCATCCAGACGCTGCGCCGCGTCGGTACTGACCTCGGCGTCGAGCCTGACGCCCTGCGTGTCTTGCTCGATGCTGTGTGGCGCCTGGAAGTGCACCCGGACGATGCCGCCGCTCTGAGAGATCGCGCCCTGCTCGAGGCCGCGAGTTTGCTTGACCCCGGCGGCGAGTTGACGCCGTGGCAACTGGCCGGCCGCATGGCACGCGCCATCGATCACTTCTTGATGGTTGTGGCTCGGCGGCTACGCCGTGACCCCTACGCCGAACTCTCGCCCCTGGACGAGACGCTGCAGCGCGCCTTTGCGAGCGGCTGCCGCGTGCCACAGAGCCAAAGGCGGCTCTACGATTTTCTGCGCTGACGCCACGCGGCGAATCGTCAGCGATTTGGATGATACCTTGCAATCAAGCACACATATCGGAGCACCACATGACCCGTATCCCTCTCTCCCGCGACGCCATCAGCGACGGCTTGTTGCTACGCTCGGGCTACGACGTTGCCGGCGCGCATCCTGACGCCGAGCGCGTGGCCGGCATGAGCCTGGACGTGCTCGCCTCGACCATCGGCGAGGCCGCCATCGCGAACGATCCGCACCCGCCGCTTCGTCATAACCCGCGCCATGCGATGGCGCGTGGCCTCGCCACCGAGGACTTCGGCGCGGGCTTCGCCAGCGGCCTGGGCCACTTGGCGGTGCGCCGATACAACGCAAACGCCGATCATCGCCTGATCACCCAGCCGGTAGAAGTCACCGACTTTCGCGAAATCACGTTGGGAACCGTAGACGTGAATCCGGGCCTGCCGTTGACCGGCGAGAATGGCGAGGTGGCCGAGGGCGACTTGGTGTCGATCCTTGACGGTCAGACCGGCGCGCTTCAGTCGTATGTTCGCTTGGCACGCATCCATCGCATGACGTTGATCAACGATCAGTGGGCTGTGATCGCGGGCGTGTTCGCCGCGCTGGGGCGCAACGCGGCGCGACTGGAGGCGCGGCTTCTGTACGGCCTATTGGAGTCCAATCCGACGCTCTCCGACGATGCGCCGATGTGGCACGCGGACACCCAGACCGCCCTCGCCGATGAGCTGAGTGCCACCGCGCTGGACCAAGCCATGGGCCTGCTGCGATTGCAGGGGCGCCGGCCGGATGAGCCCGTCGGGCATGGTGCGGCGGTGCTGGCGGTTGAGCCGCGCCTTGAGGGCCTGGCGCTGCGCCTGGTACGCGAGATGGGCGATCGTTTGCAAGTGATCGCCTCGCCGTTCCTGCCGGAGAACCGCTGGTATCTGTTCGCCGATTACGAGTCCGCGCCTGTGGTCGGCCGCCTGCAGCTGCGCAACGCGCCCCCGGTTCGAGTCGAACAGAAACCCCGGCCTGGGGGGTTCGATGGCGTGGCGCTCCAGGTCGGCGCTGACGTCGGCTTCGTGGTCATCGATCGCATCGGCGCGCTGCGCGGTGGTCCGGCATGAGTGATTATCGCCGCGCCGCTCGCGAGCTGGACAAGCACGCTCGCGAGCTGGACCGCCTCATGGATCGCCTGGAGGCGGCCCGGGAGGCCTCCGATGCGCCCCGGGTGGCCGAGACCCGCCGCAAGGTAATCGACGCCGAGCGCGCGACGGCCGCAGCCTACGATGCGATGGCTGCGGCCGTGCGGGCCCACTGGCGTGAGCGTGCCGGCGAGACCCTGCGCGAGCTGATCGCCGTGGCCACGCCATTGGCCGCGCGGTATCGGGCCGAGCGTAGAGCCGCCGGCGATCTGATCCCGTGGTGGCCGCCGATCTTCGAGGCGCTGGGCAACGCGCCAGAGCCGGAGCTTGACGGAGACGTGCCGAGCGAGCCGCCGGAGTGCGGCGCACTGGACCGCACCGAGGAGCGGTTGTGGTGAACGAATGGCGTGCCTGGCCTGAGTATGCGCGTGACCGGCACACGCTGTCCGTCCACGAAGCTGCGCACCTGGTGGTGGGCCTTGTGACCTCCAGCTGGCAGGAGGATCGGCGAGCGGTGGTATACGACACGGACGACGGCGCGGGCGGCCAAGTGGAGCCCGCCGTTCCGGGTCCACCGCCCACGCGTACCCTGGAGGAGGCATTGGCGCCGGTAGCCGTGCCAATCCACCCTCAGCTTCAGTACCTGGCCACGCTGCGCGCAGCCACCTATTTGGCGGGATACGCCGCCGAGGCTCGCCTTCACGGTTTCGCGGATCAGGTCTCCGGCCCCCCTTCCGCTATCAACGGCTCGGAAGACGCGCGATGCGCTCGCATATGGCTGCGGTTCGCGTGGCCCGATGAGCGTATACGGCCGATGTGGCGCGCCTGGACCATGGCCGACGCCCTGACGAAGGATCACTGGGCGTGGATTCGTCGCGTTGCCGCAGTCATCGCCGCCCATGGCGAGTGCGACACTGCGACAGCGCAGACACTGTGTTGTAAAGCCATCTCGGACTCGGGGTTTTGCCGAGTATGGCACCGGGCTTCGGGGGTTGGGGTTCCCCCGGAGCGAGGCACCTCCGGCCGCGGGCATCCTCACCGCGGGACGGTGCCACCTATTTCCTCAGGGGGGCGGCGTGACTGACCAAGCCATGCGTGAGCGCATCGCCGCTCTTGAGCGCGGCCAGGCGAAGCTGGCGGCTGAGCTGGCGGAGGAGATCGCGGCCCAGTGTGCCGAAGAGCTCACCGCCTTCCGCAACACCCTTCTGGAGATCGACAGCCTCCTGAAGCTGTTCAATCCCGATTGGCACTGGGCAGACACCCTGTCAAGCCAGTTCCCCGCCCCGACACCAGAAGCGGAGCGCATAGCCCGCGAATGCGTCCTGGCACGTTTCCCAAGCCTGGGGCGGCCAAAAACCTGACGGGAGATTCAATAAATGTCAATGCGCGACACCTTCCTGAATCTGATCCTGCGAGGCGATGGTGGGCCGCTGCGCACGGAGATGGAGAAGAGCGCCCGACACATGCGCGACAGCGGGCGTCGGATGCAACGCGGCCTGGAGCCTGCCGACCAGCAGATGCGGCGTGTATCCATGACGGCCCGCCGGCTTACCGGCATCATCGCAGGCCTGGCGGGCGCCGCCTCCATGGGGGCCCTGATTCGCTCACAGATCACCGCGGCGGACACCGCGGGGAGGATGGCCCGGCGTATCGGCGAGAGCGCGGAGACCGTCAGCACGCTCGGCTTCGCGGCCGAGCAGTCCGGCACTAACATCGACTCCATCGGCCGCGCGTATGACGGCTTCATCCGCCGGCTTGACCAGTTCCGTGAAGGCAGCGGCAAGGCGGGGCGCGCCGCGCGCGCGCTTGGCCTCGACATCTTCGATGCCGAAGGCAAGGTTCGCCCCTTCAGCGAGATTTTGCTTGATGCCGCCGACCGGCTATCCATGGTGGAGGACCCGGCGCTCAAGTCATCGCTGGCCACGAAGATCTTCGGCCGTTCCGCCGGCGATCTGATCCCGTTGCTCGACGAGGGCGCCGACGGGATCCGCGAGCTGCAGCAGCGCGCCCGGGACTACGGGCGCGAGATTGATATGCACACGGCCGATGCTGCCCGCGAGTTCAACGACACCATGAACGAGCTGCGGGGCGCCGTCGGCGGCGCGTCCCGTGGCTTTGTCGGACAGATGCTCCCGTCGCTGCTCGTCATCTCAAAGGAGATGCGTAACTCCGCAACCGAAGCGGACGGGCTCGCCCAGAACCTGGGTAAGGTCGTCAATCAGTTAATCAAGTGGGTTGCCCTGGGCACACGTACAGCCATCGTTCCGCTCGAGGCCATGGGCGAGGCTATCGGTGGCGGCATCGCATACGTGGAGCAGCTGGCCCGGGGCAACCGCGAGGGCGCCCGCGCCATCCGCGAGCACATGGAAGCGACGCAGGCTTTCGAGGGGCCGCTGCAGAACCTGGTCGAATTCTACGACGCGCTCTACAACGCCCAGGAGCGCGCCACCGAAGGCACGGAGGATGTCACCGAAAAGACCGCTGAGCGCCTCTCAGAGATCGAGAAGCTCAACGCGCGGTTGCAGGCGATCTTCGGTGAGGGCGCCGACGCCGCGAGAAGCGCAGCACAGGAGCGCGCGGACGCCGAGCAGAAGGCGATTGAGGGGATGCGCCGCCAGGTGGAGACCATCGGGCACGTCACCAGGGAGGAGGAAATCCTCTACGAGATCCGCCGCGGCAATTATCGGGAGTTCACGGAGCAAGGCCAGCAGCAGCTTTTGGCATACGCCCGGGAGCTGGACGCCGTCGAGGCCCTGGCGGAGGCCGAGCGCGAGCGCGTGCAGACACAGGAGCGCATGGCCACCGAGGCCCAGCGTATCTACCAGGCCACCCGCACACCTGCCGAGCAGCTCGCTGCCGAGATCGAGCACCTCAACGAACTGCTCGACGCCGGCGCGCTGAGCTGGGACACCTATGCCCGCGCCGTGTTCAACGCCCAGGAGAAGTTCGAAGGCGCCGCCGAAGAGGCGGTGACGGCTTCATCCCAGTTCGCCATCCAGGGCGCGCGCAACATCCAGTCCGCATTCGCCGACTTCCTGTTCGATCCGTTCGAGCAGGGGTTGCAGGGCATGCTGCGTGGCTTCGTCGACATCCTGCGGCGCATGGCTTCGGAGGCCATCGCCGCGCAGCTGGGCGCGCGGCTGTTCGGGGATTTCGGCGGGACGGGCCAGCTCGGCGGCGCTGTCGGCGGCGTCCTGGCCAGCGTATTTCATGATGGTGGCGTGGCGGGCGAATCCGCACCGGTGCGTCGGGTGCCCTTGACGTCCTTTCTGGATGCCCCCCGCTACCACAGTGGGGGCATTGCGGGTGATGAGGAGTTCGCCATCCTCAAGCGCGGCGAGGAGGTCCTGACTCAGGACAACCCGCGCCACCGCGACAACGCCGGCGCCGGCGTGCGCGTGGTGCTGGTGGATGATCGCAGCAACATCGCCGATTACCTGGGCACGGCCGACGGGGAGCGGGCCATCGTGCAGGCGGTCCAGCGCAACCGCATGGCGGTCAAGCAGGTGCTTTCGTGAGCGCGCCTGTTCCGAGTCGTGTCAAGCACACTTGACAAAAGGCGCGCTATACTCAAAGCGCACCGGGAGCGGATGAGGCCGCCCCCGGCACTTCCCACGGCAAAACCTGACTAGGAGGTTCCACCATGAGCGACACCAATTCTATCCCGCGCGCTGCCCAGAAAGCAGATGCTGAAGGAATGACCGATGCGGCGATCAAGATCCAAGCCGCATTTGTGGTGCTGTCTTCGCTTGAAAAGCTCGCGTACCGGCTAATGGACGGAGAAGACGACGAGGTCCTGCACGTCATCGCAACCATTGCTCGTGACGCGCAATCCAACCTGGATGAAGCCCATGATATTCTGGGCAATTTGATCGATGCCGCAGCGAAACCGAAAGCGGCCTGAGCTCACTTGAATCCGTTTCAAGTGACGAACCCGAGCCCCGCCCCGCGCGGGGCTTTTTTGTGGCCGCCGCAGGGACTGGTATTTCTATGGTATTTGAGACCCTGAAACGAAAAAGGCCAGTCAATAAACTGGCCTAAGTCTTTGTTTTTCTGGCTCCCCGGGACGGGCTCGAACCGCCGACCTAGTGATTAACAGTCACCCGCTCTACCGACTGAGCTACCGGGGAATGGAAGCCGCGAATCTTAATGGATGGCATCTGCCAGGGTCAAGGCAGAGGCCCGGTCCTTGGTTAGGGCAATGCCGCTGGCACGGCCTTCAGATGCATCCCGTGTAGGTCGGGGCTTCAGCCCGACGATCGTGGCCAGCGGAGCCACCCACGTCGGCCTGAAGGCCGACCTACAGGGGGGTGTTTCGGTCTTCAGCTTTCCACCGCCTGGCGGATGCGGGCCACGGCCTGCTTGAGGTTGTCCATGCTGGTGGCGAAGGAGATGCGCACGTGGCCGTCGGCGCCGAAGGCGGAGCCGGGGACCAGGGCAACGCCGTGCTCCAGCAGGCGTTCCGAGAAGGCCGTGTCGGTCTCCAGACCCAGGGACTCCATGGCGCCCTTGACGCTGGGCAGGGAGTAGAAGGTGCCGTCACCGGGCAGGCAGTCCACGCCGGGGATGGCGTTGAGGGCCTCCACCAGATAGTCGTGACGCTGCTGGAAGGCGCTGCACATGGTGGCCACGCAGCTCTGGTCGCCCATGAGCGCCGCCTCGGCCGCCGCCTGTGCGATGGAGGTCGGGTTGGAGGTGCTCTGGGACTGGATCTTCTTCATGGCGCCGATGAGCTTCTTCGGACCGCCCGCATAACCGATGCGCCATCCGGTCATGGAGTAGGCCTTGGAGACACCGTTGAGCACGATGGTGCGGTCATAGAGCTCCGGACAGGCCATCAGGATGTTGCTGAAGCTGCGATCCCCGAACAGGATGTGCTCGTACATGTCGTCGGTGGCCACCAGCACGTGCGGATGGCGCAGCAGCACCTCGCCGAGTGCGCGCAGCTCGTCGCGCGAGTACGCGACGCCAGTCGGGTTCGAAGGGCTGTTCAGCATAAGCAGACGGGTGCGGTCCGTGATGGCCGCATCGAGCTGCTCGGGGCTCATCTTGAAGCCCTGGGCCTGGTCGGTGGTCACGATCACGGGCTTGCCGTCCGCCAGCAGGGTCATGTCCGGGTAGGAGACCCAGTAGGGCGCGGGGATGATGACCTCGTCGCCCTCGTCCAGCAGCGCCTCGAACAGGTTGAAGATGCTGTGCTTGCCGCCGCAGGAGACCAGGATCTGGTCCGCCTCGTAGGTCAGCCCGTTGTCGCGGCTGAATTTGTCGATGATCGCCAGCTTCAGGCTGGGGATACCATCCACGGCGGTGTACTTGGTCTTGCCGGCATGCAGGGCGGTGATGGCCGCCTCCTTGATGTGCTCGGGCGTGTCAAAGTCCGGTTCGCCGGCGCCAAGGCCGATGATGTCCCGGCCCTGAGCCTTGAGCTGCGCTGCGAGGGCGGTCACCGCCAGGGTAGGGGAGGGCTTGATGCGCTGAACGCGGGTGGAGAGCTTGATGTCCACGGTAGTATCCGGTAGTCAGGTTGTGAATCGGGCGGTTGACAGGACCGTGCCGGAGCAGGGCCGGAACACGGCGCAAAACGTTCTAAATGATACGCAAAGACGGCTGCTAAGATAAGCCCGATGAGGGACCAATTTTCGCTAAAGACGACCTATACGCCGGCGGGCGACCAGCCGGAGGCCATCGACCGGCTTGTGGAGGGCCTCGGCGACGGCCTGGCCCACCAGGTGCTGCTGGGGGTGACCGGCTCCGGCAAGACCTTCACCATCGCCAACGTGATCCAGCGCACGAACCGGCCCACCATCATCCTGGCCCCCAACAAGACCCTGGCGGCCCAGCTCTACGGGGAGATGAAGGAGTTTTTCCCGGACAACGCCGTGGAGTATTTCGTCTCCTATTACGACTATTACCAGCCGGAGGCCTACGTGCCGTCCTCGGACACCTTCATCGAGAAGGACGCCTCCATCAACGACCATATCGAGCAGATGCGCCTGTCGGCCACCCGGGCCCTGCTGGAGCGCCGGGACGCCATCATCGTGGCCAGCGTGTCGGCCATCTACGGCCTGGGCGACGTGAACGCCTACCTGAACATGGTCATGCACCTCAAGCGAGGCGACCGGGTGGATCAGCGACAGATCCTGCGTCGCCTGGCGGAACTGCAGTACACGCGCAACGACATGGAGCTTCGGCGCGGCACTTACCGGGTGCGCGGCGAGGTGATCGACATCCATCCGGCCGAATCGGAACGCGAGGCGGTGCGCCTGGAACTGTTTGACGATGAACTGGAGCAGCTGTCCTATTTCGATCCCCTCACCGGAGAGGTGCTGCGCCGGGTGCCCCGGCTCACCATCTACCCCAAGACACACTACGTCACGCCCCGTGAGACGCTGCTCAGTGCGGTAGAGCAGATCAAGGCGGAGTTGCGCGAACGCCTGGAGGCATTGCGCGCCGCCGACAAACTGGTGGAGGCCCAGCGCCTGGAACAGCGCACACTGTTCGATATCGAGATGATGCTGGAGGTGGGCTACTGCTCGGGCATCGAGAACTACTCCCGTTACCTGTCCGGGCGCAAGGCCGGAGAACCGCCACCGTGTTTCTTCGATTATCTGCCCGAAGGGGCGCTCCTGGTGGTGGACGAGAGCCACGTGACCATCCCGCAGCTGGGCGGCATGTACCGGGGCGACCGGTCCCGCAAGGAGACCCTGGTGGAGTACGGTTTCCGGCTGCCTTCGGCGCTGGACAACCGGCCCCTGAAATTCGAGGAATTCGAGGCCCTGGCGCCACAGACCATCTACGTGTCCGCCACGCCGGGCCCTTATGAACTGGAGCACGCAGGGCAGGTGGTGGAGCAGGTGGTGCGGCCAACGGGGCTGGTGGACCCGGAGGTGGAGGTGCGCCCGGCGGGCACCCAGGTGGACGACGTGCTCTCCGAGATCGGGCTCCGGGTGGCCGCGGACCAGCGGGTGCTGATTACCACGCTGACCAAGCGCATGGCGGAAGACCTGACCGAGTACCTTCATGAGCACGGCGTGCGCGTGCGTTACCTTCACTCCGACATCGACACGGTGGAACGCGTGGAGATCATCCGTGACCTGCGCCTGGGCAAGTTCGACGTGCTGGTGGGCATCAACCTTCTGCGCGAGGGTCTGGACATGCCGGAGGTCTCCCTGGTGGCGGTATTCGACGCCGACAAGGAGGGATTTCTGCGTTCGGACCGTTCCTTGATACAGACCATCGGACGCGCCGCGCGCAATGTGCACGGCAAGGCTATCCTGTATGCGGATACGGTGACCGGCTCCATGGCGCGTGCCATGGAGGAGACCGAACGGCGCAGGGAGAAGCAGCTGGCATTCAATGCCGCGCACGGCATTACGCCGAAGAGTATCGAGAAACGTGTGGCGGATATCATGGAAGGCGCCTATGCCGGTGGTACCATGGCCTCAGCCGGACGCTACGCCAGGGTCGCGGAAGAGGAACTGGAGTACGCCCTTTCGCCCGAACAGGCAGTCCGGGAGATCGCCAGGCTGGAGGCGCGAATGTTTGAACACGCCCGAAACCTGGAATTCGAAGAGGCTGCACGGCTGCGCGACCATATCGAACACCTGCGCAAAGGCAGCCTGGGCATGCCGGAGGTGAGTACCTGATGAAGTGTCTCCTGAAATCGATGATGTCAGCCGTCATCGCTGGCGGCTTGCTGGCAGGAGCGTCCGGTGTTACCGCCGACCCCGAAAGCCTTGCGTTGCGCATGGTGAATCCGGAGTCGGAACTGGTGGGCGAACTCATGACAATACACTCGCGTCATGAGGACACGCTGATTGACATCGCACGGGCCCACGGGCTCGGTTACCACGCCATCCGCAATGCAAATCCGGGTGTGGATGCCTGGTTGCCCGGCGAGAACACACGGATCGTGCTGCCGCGACGCCATATTCTGCCCCGGGCGCATCGCTCCGGCATTGTCATCAATCTCCCGGAAATGCGGCTCTACGACTTCACCGTGGGAGACGACCGGTTGATGACCTACGCGGTCAGCATCGGCCAGATGGACTGGAACACGCCCCTGGGCACGCTCAGGGTCATTGAGAAGCGGGAACAACCCACATGGCACCCGCCTGCCTCGATCCGCGAAGCCTTTGCCGCCCGGGGCGAGCCGCTTCCGGCGCGCGTCCCGCCCGGGCCTGACAATCCCCTGGGCGAATACGCCATGCGCCTGAGCAACCCCAGCTACCTGATCCACGGCACCAACTGGCCGCTGGGCATCGGCATGCGCGCCACGCACGGTTGCATCCGGTTGGGTCCCGAGGACATCGAACACCTCTTCAGTCGCGTACCCGTGGGTACCGACGTGCATATCGTGAACGAGCCGGTCAAGGCGGGATGGTCAGGCGATACGCTCTATATGGAGGCCCATCCGTTCCTGGATGAACTCGAGGAATCCAGCAATCTGACGCCCGCGGTGCGGGCCGTGGTGGCCGCCACGGAAACCCGGGCGGCCAATGTGGACTGGGATGCGGTGAAGCGGATCGTCAGGGAGAGCAGGGGCATCCCCGAACCCGTGGGCACCTACGTACCGCAGGAACCGGTTGTGGCCGACATCGACCCCGGTGAGCCGATACCCCTGGAAGACGCCGCGCAGTCCGACCCCGCTGACTGGTACGTGCAGCTGGGCAGTTTCGGCAACGCCGACAACGCGCAACGTCTTGCCCAGCGCATGGAGCAGGCCGGTTTTGAGGTGCGGATAGAGAGTTACCGTCGCGAGGGCCAGGACATGACCCGAGTGCTGGCAGGCCCGGCCGCCCATGCGACGGAGGCGCAGGCCCTGCTTGAGGAAGTTCGTAAGGTGGTGAATGAGCAAGCCCACCTCGTGCGCATGGCTCGCCCTGCGCACTGAAGGGATTGCTGCACGTCCTGAATCGCAAGTGTCCGGATGCCGGGCGAGTCCGTTTGCCCGGATTCCGGCGTCTTCGGGACAACGGGCAGCCGGTTCAGGCGCCCGTTGTCCACTCAGTTGAGCACCAATGCCGCGGTGTTACTTGACGGCACCCCGCTCGTACATGCGCTCCATCGCCTCACGCAAACGCGCGGTCTCCTCCAGCGCCTGATCGGCCTTGCGATTGGCCTCAGCAGCCATGTTGCGCGCCTCGTTGGCCGTGCGCGTGGCCTGTTCCGCAGCCGTACGGGCCTGGCCTGCCTCGGTGCGAGCCTGGGCCGCGGCAGCAGCGGCCTCATCCGCTGACGTGCGAGCCTCCTGGACATCCGCCGTCGAGGCGCAGCCGCCCAGTAAGGCAAGGGCCAGGGCCAGGGCCGAGAATGCACTGACTCGTTTGATGGTATTGGTCATTGGAGACTCCCTGAAATGGGTTTGGGGGAAAGTGCCGGACGATCCGAACCGGGAAACCGGCAAGGAAGCGCCCTTGCACTCATCATGTTAGCAGGACCGCGCGGTCTGTAAACAATATCCATCACGGCCCGTGTCACAATCCGGAACACGGTCACGACTTCGAACGCGGATTGAGCCTTCAGCTCTCAGCCGTCAGCTGTCAGTGATCATGCACCAGCGCTGCACATGCCGGTGTATGCCTGCCTGACAGTGGTGCATCGACGACAACATGGTCAGTCATAACTGTATGAAAAAAAGGAGAAAATGGATTTGGTACGCCTTATGCACGTGCCAACACGTGTGTCCGATGGCTTGTGATTCGCACGCTGTCGGCCATGTTTCAAGACTCCTCCTGCTCTTGGGGTGCCACCGGCACCCCTTTTTTTTCCGCTCCAGGGCTTGTCGGCATCAATGCGCGTGACAGCCGTTTGATGGCTTCAGGCATCGAGGGGTCCACTAGTGTCCTGAGTCAGAGATTCGTTGCATTTCAGCGGGCCTGTACGGGATGCGCGGCAAGGCGCTCGAGCGANNCTCCCGGCAGATGGGTGCGGTCCTTGCCAAGGGCTTGCCATTGCCTTCGGCCCGCGCCTTGCCTTGGGTCTTGTGCGGGGCTCTGAAATGCAACGAATCTCTGACTCAGGACACTAGCTTCGAAGGCAACATGCAGCGTCAGGCCCGGGCGTTCCGCTACAATCGGCTGCAATACACACCCGACCAACAGGAAACCCGGCCATGTCTCTGGGTCCCGTGATGCTGGATGTCGAAGGGATCTGCCTCACCGAGGCGGAACGCCGGCTGCTGTGCCATCCGCGGGCGGGCGGGGTGATCCTCTTTACCCGCAACTTCGAATCCCTCGAACAGCTCACTGAACTGGTGGCTGACATCCACGCCCTGCGTACACCGCGTCTGCTGGTGGCGGTGGACCATGAGGGCGGGCGCGTGCAACGGTTTCGGGAAGGTTTCACCCGCCTGCCGAGTGCGGCCCGTTTGGGAACGCAGTACGATGCCCATCACGGTCGCGGCCGGGAACTGGCCCGCATGGCGGGGTGGCTGATGGCCGCGGAGTTGCGGGCGGCCGGCGTGGATTTCAGCTTCGCGCCGGTGCTGGATCTGAGTCACGGGATCAGTGGTGTCATCGGGGATCGCGCCTTTCACCGGGACCCGGAAGTGGTGGCGGACCTTGCCCACCATTTCATGAGCGGCATGCAGCACGCCGGCATGGAAGCGGTGGGCAAGCACTTCCCCGGCCATGGCGGCGTGCGCGAGGATTCGCACCTGGCCCTGCCCGTGGATTCCCGTCATCTGAATGAACTGGAGTCGGACATCCTCCCGTTCGAACGCATGATCCGTTACGGACTCGCCGGGATCATGCCCGCCCATGTGGTCTACGCGCAGTGTGACCGCCATCCGGCCGGATTCTCGCCGTACTGGCTGAACCAGATCCTGCGCCGCCGACTGGGTTTCGGGGGCGTCATCTTCAGTGACGACCTGAGCATGGCCGGCGCGGAGTGCATGGGTGACTATCCCGACCGGGCCCGGGCCGCACTGCGTGCCGGGTGCGACATGGTCCTGGTATGCAATCACCCGGACGCGGCGCGCCGCGTGATGGACGCCCTGGACGAGGACCCGGACCCCGTGTCCATCGCGCGCCTCGCGCGAATGCACGGCCGCAGAAGTCCGGGATGGGAGGCGCTGCGCGCATCTGAGGCCTGGCGCCGCGCGCACGAGACCCTGGAAGGTCTGCACGATTCACCGCTGATGGAACTGGATGTCTGACTGAACACGCCCGACGGGGCTTGAGGGAGGTCCGCCGGGCCTCGGAACGGCTTGGCGCCATCGCGCTATAATGGGTCATCGTGACCCCGACTGCGGGCCCTGTCGGGCGACTGGCCATGGTTTTGTGAGGCCCCTATAATGCCGCACTTTGCTTCAGACACGACCCTTTCCCGGAGATGAACCGCTATGGCTGACAAGCTGCTGATTGTCATGGTCAACACCGACCCCACCAACCCGTCCGAACTGGGTGCGCCCTTTTTCCAGGCCACGGTGGCAGCCGCCATGGAATACGAGGTGGAAGTGGTGATGACGGGTCGTGCCGGGGAACTCGCCAAAAAGGGCGTGGCCGAGAAACTGTTTGTACAGGAAGGCAGCCCCAAATCGGTATACGAGTTCATCAAGGATGCCGCGGAGGCCGGGGTCAAGTTCAAGGTATGTACCCCCACGCTGGATCTCTGGGGTGATGATCTGATTCCCGAGATCGAGGAAACCGTTGGCGGCGCTTACGTGATCAGTGAGGCCATGGACGACGACACGGTCACGTTTACCTACTGATGGGCGTTGCTCGCCGCGCAGCGTGTTTGCTCTCGACGCGTCCGCGGACGACGGGCGCGTGACGGTCACCGCCGAACAGGCACTCCGGGTCTGGCAGGAGGCCGATTGCCTCCACGATCAGTCCGCAGTGGAAGCTGCCCTGGATCGCATGGGCCGTGAGATCACCGAAGCCCTTGCCAAACGCGATCCCCTGGTCCTGTGTGTCATGAACGGTGGCCTGGTGGCAGCTGGACATCTGCTCACACGCCTTTCGTTTCCCCTGCAAGTGGATTACCTGCACGCCACGCGTTACCGCGGAGACGTGGAAGGTGCCGCTGAGCTTCACTGGCTGGTCAGACCACAGCTACCGCTGGCGGGTCGCACGGTCCTGGTGATCGACGACATACTGGACGAAGGCCGGACGCTGGCGGGCATCCTGGATTATTGCCGTCAGCACGAAGCCGCCTCGGTGTACAGCGCGGTCCTCGTCCTCAAGCACCATGGGCGGCGCGACCCGCGCATCCAGGCAGATTTCGTCGGCGTGGAGGTGGATGACCACTACGTGTTCGGGTACGGCATGGATTACAAGGAGTACCTCCGCAATGCCCCGGGCATCTACGCGGTGAAGGGGATGTAATCACCCTGGCAAACGGAGTCTGCCGGATGCGTTATCCCGCTCATCCCCTTTCCTCCCGGCCCGGCCGCACCTCAAGCAGCCCACGGATCCTGAACCATGACTGATACCATCCTCGCCATTATCGGCGGTACCGGCCTGACCTCGCTCAAGGGGCTGGAAATCTCACGCCGGGAGGTCATGCATACGCCGTATGGCGAACCTTCCGGTCCGCTGACCCATGGCATACTCGCCGGTCGCGAGGTGGTCTTTCTCGCCCGCCATGGCTACAGCCACACCATTCCGCCTCACCAGGTGAACTACAGGGCCAACGTGTGGGCCCTTAAGCACGCAGGTGTCAGCGCGGTGGTGGCGGTGGCGGCCGTGGGCGGAATCACCGCCGAGATGCGCCCGCGACGCCTCGTCTTTCCCAACCAGATCATCGACTACACCTGGTCGCGTGCACACACCTTCTTCAACAAGGATCTCACCCACGTGGTGCACGTGGACTTCACCGAGCCCTACGATGCCGATCTGCGTCGCAAACTGATCGAGGCGGCGCGCACCATCAAGATCGATGCAGTTGAACAGGGTACCTACGGCGCCACCCAGGGCCCGCGCCTTGAAACCGCGGCCGAGATCGATCGCCTGGAGCGTGACGGCTGCGACCTCGTGGGCATGACCGGAATGCCCGAAGCCGTGCTCGCCCGCGAACTGGAACTCCCCTACGCCACCTGCGCCGTGGTGGCCAACTGGGCCGCAGGTCGCGGCGAAGGCGTCATCACCATGGACGAGGTGAGGGAAAACCTGGATGCCGCCATGGCCAACGTGCGCCGTGTACTGGAGGCGACGATCAAAGCGCTGTAGAAGTAAGAAGAAGTAAGAAGTGTGAATTGGGAAGTGGGAATAGAAGCCACCCTCACCCCAACCCTCTCCCTGAGGGAGAGGGAGCGAAAAACCATGTCCGGCTCTTACCAGCGGGTGGTTGCAGGCCCCGGCATTACTTCTCACTTCCCAATTCACACTTCTTACTTCATAAAACCGCAAGCCATATCGGCAGTGTCACGATCGCCGCGATCATGTTGACGGCCACGATGGACGCCACCAGGGGGCCGTCGCCGCCCATGCGGACGGTCAGGATATAGGCGGAGGAGGCGGTGGGCAGCGCGGCCATGATGACGGCAGCCGCCAGGTACTCGGCCCGCAGACCGAACATCCCGCCCACCCACCAGGCGACAGCGGGCAGGGCCAGCAGCTTGATGGCCGTGAGGTAGGCCACGGCGCCCATCTGGCGCCCGGAAATCACCAGGCGCAGGCCGGCGCCCACGGCGATCAGACCCATGGGCAAGGCCGTGTAGCCGAGAAACTCCAGCGTCGTGTCCACCATGGCGGGCAACGGCAGGCCCAGCGCTGACCAGACCAGTCCCGCGAAGGTGGACAGGATCAGCGGATTGCCGATGATCTCCCGCCACATCCGTCCCTCGCCGTGATGGGCGAGGGCCCACACGGATGCCACATTGGCCAGCGGTACCATGAACCCGGTGAGCAGACCAAAGGCTGCGATGCCGTCCTGGGCATAGAGCGCGCCCAGAACGGCAAAGCCGATATAGCCGTTGAATCGAAAGGCGCACTGGAAGGCGGAGGCGAAAGAGATCGCCGACAGTCCGAACCACCAACGTGCACCGTAGCCCAGCACGATCCCCAGCACGATGAACGTTACGCCGGTGTAGATCATCGGGCTGGCCTGATCCAGTTGAAGGGGGCGACTGGCCAGCGCCCCGAATAGCAGGGCAGGGAACAGAACGTAGTAGATGAGCCGTTCCAGGTCTGACCAGAAGGACTGGCTGAAGCCGCCATAGCGGCGCAGCAGGTACCCCATCAGGACAAGGGTGATGGTCGGGACGAGGAGGGAGGCCACGCTCACCGGCGGCATCCCCCACGCGCACGGCTATGCAGGCATGCTTGCCTCTCAGCCAGTGGCTTCCTGGTCACTCTGGTAGACGTGGCGGGAGGTGTTGACCAGCGAGCGGCGATACTCCACGGGCTTGGAGTGATAGGTGAAGGCGATACGGTCCACCTGGAGCACCGGCGCGTTGACCTCGATATCCAGCAGGTTTGCCTCGCTCTCGTCCACTGCCACGGCACGCAACTGCTCGGAGGTGCGGATGATATTGAGGCCGAAACGCTCCTGGTAGAGCTGGTATATGGTGCCGGGCCGGTTGCTGAAGGTGTCGCGGTCCAGACCCTCGAACACCTCCGCATCCACGTAGATGTCATTCACCTCGACAGGATACCCTTCGATGCGCAACAGGTTGCGCGCATGGATCACGCGTGCACCCTTGTCGAGCCCGAGCCGCGTCGCCACGTTCTGCTCGGCGCGGATACGCCGGAACTGCAGGAGTTCCGGTGTGGGGAATCGCTTGATGCCGTCTTCGTCGACAACATGATAGAAGTGATAGAGAAAGCGGCTCTGGGTGTGCGCGGCCACGAAGGTGCCGCGGCCCTGCTGGCGCACCAGGATGCGCTCGGCCGTCAGTTCGTCGATGGCCTTGCGCACCGTGCCGATGCTGACGTCGAAACGTTCTGCCAGGCGCGATTCGCTGGGTATGGCCTCATTGGGTTTCCACTCGCCGTCGGCGAGGCTCTGGGTCAGGAGGCTCTTGACCCGCTTGTAGAGGGGCCCCCGACCGATATCCGCTGCGCTGATCGTCCCGTTCATCGATGCAGGATCTCCGTGTCCGTGTTAGAGATGGGTCTTGCGGAAAGTACCGGAAAATCCATCTGACTCAGCTATGTTACCCGAATCATTCAGATACGTGGAAACCGAGGTGACCGCAGATCAGCTGCTGCGGCAGAGCATCCGCTTCAAGCGAACAGGTCCGGGTACCCGAATAGCGCCGCACTGCCGCCGGTGTGCAGGAAGACGACGTTCTCGTCCTTGCGGAAGCGGCCGTTTCGCACGAGGTCGATCAGACCCGCCATGCCCTTGCCCGAGTAGACCGGGTCCAGCAGGATCGCCTCGCTGGTGGCAAGTAGTTTCACGGCCTCCACCATGCCTTCGGTGGGCAGGGCATATCCCTCGCCCACGTAATCGCAGTTGGCGACCACGTCCTCCCGGGCAATGATGTCGCCGAGCCCCATGTAATCAGCGGTATGGCAGGCCAGGTCGAACACGGCCTTCTCCTGCGCTTCCCGTGGCGCACGCACACCGATTCCGAGCACGGGGATACCGCTGCGTGCGCCGCTCAGGCCGGTGACCAGCCCCGCCTGGGTGCCGGCGCTGCCGGTGGCGTGCACCACGTGGTCGATACGCAGCCCCATGCTGTTGGCCTGGGCCAGCAGTTCGAGGGCGGCGTTCACGTAGCCCAGGGCACCCACGGGGTTGGAGCCGCCGCCCGGAATGATATAGGGCTTGTGTCCACCCTCGCGCAGCTGCTCCGCGAGCATGTCCATCTCCCTGGCCATGTCCGAACCGCCGGGGCGCAGGCTGACACTCGCACCGAACAGCCTGTCCAGGAGCACATTGCCGTTGTCCAGGTAGTCACGATCCGAGGCCCCGGTGCGGTTTTCCAGCAGGATATGGCACTTGAGTCCCAGCCTGGTTGCGATGGCCGCCGTCTGCCGGGCATGGTTGGACTGCACCGCGCCCTGGGTGATGACGGTGTCGCATCCCTGCTCCAGGGCATCGGCCATCAGGAACTCCAGCTTGCGTGTCTTGTTGCCCCCCGTGGCCAGTCCCGTGCAGTCGTCTCGCTTGATCCACAGCCGCGGACCGCCCAGCAGCTTCGAGAGAGACTCCATGGGCTCCAGCGGGGTGGGGAGGTGCGCAAAATGCAGGCGCGGGAATCGGGACAAGTGCATTAACTGGCTACTCCTCGGTCAAGAGATCAGGGGTCATCACATCAGGATGCCGCGTGGCAGCGGCACGTACAGGTACTTCGTGAATATGAAGTGGAAACTGCCCACCAGCAGAACGGTCACCACTGCGGCGCGCAGGTAGGCGAACAGACTGATGGGGGAGGTATCCCCCTCGACCTTCTTGGCGGCACGGGTCACGTACCACCAGAAGCCATAGAACACCAGGACACTGGTGACCATGAAACCCAGATGCTCGATCAGGGACGCCCAGAGGATCAGCAGGGCCGCCGCGATCAGCATCCGGAGTTTGCTGCCTTCATCGAAGATCGGGCCCCGTTCGGGCCTGATGAAGGCACGCACCAGGAGAAAGGCGGCACTGGCAAAAATGAACACGAGAATGGCGTTCGGCCAGCGGGCGCTGAGGGGTGTCCAGGGCTCCCTCGCAAACCAGAACACAAGGGCCAGGCCCAGCGCACCGAGACCCGCGATGATGTCCGTGTTGAAGTTCTTGGCATTCATGATGAGATCACTCCACTGAGCCGGACGTCATGCGCTTGCGGCCCCGGCGGTTCTGAATGGCGGGCCAGACGAGTGTCAGCACTGTCAGGGCGATGAGCATCCAGGACAGCGGGTTGACGAACAGGGCCAGCGCCGCCTGATCCGGTCCGAAACGTGCCGTTCCCTGGAGCATGGCCATGCCGAATCCGTCCTCGGCGATGGGCCCAAGAATGAGGCCCAGCGCGATGGGCGCCGCATGGATACCGAAATAGCGCACCACGTAGGCGAAGATACCCAGCCCGACCATGATGAACACATCCACCAGGCTGTTGCGCATGGAGTAGGCGCCCAGGATGGTCATGAACGCGATGGTGGGCACCAGGAACCCCAGGGGTACGGTACAGACGGCACGGCAGATGATACGGCCGCCGATGACACCGACGATCAGCAGCGCCAGCGCAGCCAGGCCAAGTGAAAAGATGAAGCCGTAGGCCAGGGTGCCGGTCTCGACGAAGAGGGCAGTGCCGGGACGTATGCCATGCAGCATCAGGGCGCCCAGCATGACCGCCGCGGGCGGTGAGCCCGGCACGCCCAGCGTCAGCAGGGGCACCACGCTGCCGGCGACGGCGGCGTTGTTGCTGGACTCCGAGGCGACCACGCCCTGGGCGTTGCCCTTGCCAAAGCTGGCGGGGTCCCTGTCGGCGCGCTTGGCCTCGTTATAGGCCACCAGCCCCGCCACGTTGTTGCCGGCACCGGGGATGATGCCCACGATCAGGCCGATGACTGATGACCGTATGACGTTGAAGGGCCTGCCGCACGTGATCCAGAACACGTGAGACAGCTTTTCACCGCCCTTGGAGTAATCGATGCTCACGGTGCGCATGGCCGTGGCCGACAGGCGGATGAGTTCCGGCACGGCGAAGATGCCGATCAGGGCCACGATCAGGTTGACGCCGCCCTGCAGTTCGGAGGTGCCGAACAGGAACCGTGATTCGCCGCCCAGCGGGGAGACGCCGACAGTGCCGATCAGCATGCCGATGGCGCCGCCCATGAGTCCCTTGACCAGGGAGCCGGTGGACAGGGCGCCGATCAGGCTCAGCCCGAGCACGGCAACCCAGAAGTATTCTGCCGGGCCGAAGCGGATGGCGATCTCGGTCAGCGGGGCGGCCAGCAGCAGGACGAAAATGACACTGATGACGCCGCCCACCACCGATGCGACGGTGGCGGTGAGGATGGCAAGCTCGGCCTTGCCCTGTTGCGCCATGGGATAACCGTCGAGGCTGGTGGCAATGGCACCCGGCGTCCCCGGCGTATTGATCAGGATGGCGGTGAACGCGCCGCCATACATGGAAGCCACGTAGACCGCGCCCAGCAGCACCATGGCACTGAGCGGATCCATGGTAAAGGTGAACGGAACCAGCAGGGCCAGTGCCATGGTGGCCGTGAGCCCCGGGACCGAGCCGACAAACAGCCCGACCACCGTGCCTATCAGGACCAGCAGCAAGGCTTCCCAGCCAAGTACGGCCATCAGACCGGATATAACGGATTCGAACACGTCGGCTCGCCTCTTGGATCAGGATGGGAAAGTATCGCTACGCACAGGGATCGAGTTTTCGAACGTGATGGACACACGTCCAAAAAACCGCTGCACGAAGCCATTGGACTTCATGCAGCGGCCGGTTTTCACAAGCTTGGACAGAGGATTACCGAAGCATCCCCAGTTCATCGAGCAGCTCGCGGTATTCCACCTTCAGGCGCTCTACCAGTGCGGCGCTTTCCTCCGGGCCGTAGTAGTGCATCTGGAAGCCCATTTCCTGCTTGCGCTCGGCCTGGGCACGGTTGACCTTGTCCAGCGCCTCGGCGATGCGGTTAACGGCTTCGTCAGGCATGCCTGCCGGACCCAGGGCGCCGCGATAGATGGCTTCCACCACGTCATAGCCCAGTTCCTTGAAGGTGGGCACGTCCGGCAGGAAGTCGACGCGCTCCTCGGTGGACACTGCCAGTGCCCGGAACCGGTCCTTGTTCTGCACGTACATGGTGGAGTTGGTCATCAGCGCACCCACGTGGCCACCCTGCAGCGCCGGAATGGTCGGACCGGAGCCGGGGAAGGGGATCCAGGTAAGGCGGATGTCGGCGGCCCGCATCAGGCGTACGGCACCCAGGTGGTTGCCGCTGGCGGTACCGGTACCACCCACGGTGATGGAACCGGGGTTTTCCTTGGCGGCATTGATGAAGTCCTCGAGGGTCTGGAAGGGGCTGTCATTGCGCACCACCAGGACCTGGGGGGTGGAGTGGTAGGTGTAGATGACCTTCAGGTCGTCGGTCTGATAACCGGGATTGCGGGTCATCGGCTGGGCGATGATATGCGGGATGCTGAAGCAGGCGAACGTGTACCCGTCTGCGCGCTGACGGCTCACATGGGTCCAGCCTACGGCGCCGCCGCCGCCCTCACGGTACTCAATGACTACATCGACACCCAGTTCGCTCCTGAGGGGTTCCTGCTGCATGCGCTGCACGATGTCGCATTCACCCCCCGGGCTGAAGGGGTTTACGTAGGTCACGGTGCGCTCGGGGAACGAGGCCGCGGCGGGACCCGCCGCCATGCCCAGTGCACCCGCCAGGCAGGCGCCGACCAGGGCGGATCGTTTCAGTAGCTTGAACATGATCATCCTCCAATACCTTCTTTAAGAAGAGATGCCAACCGGTCGTGACGATTGGCTGTTTTGCTGCGGAGCGGGGCCGGGAGGGACTCCCGGCGGTTGCCGCGCCGCGTTCACTGGATCCATCCTCGGTACTCCCAAAGGAGTCTTCCTCCCCGCCAAATCGGGTCTCAGGAACCTAGCACGAGTCATCTAACAAGTCTAGGTCATATAGTTGATATGGTTGTTTTGTCAACCAGTGGGACCTGGCTGGCAGGTGTCGGATTCCCCATCGGCCTTAAGAGTGTAGACCGCCCGGGGATGATTTCCGTGCATCGCTGAACAGTTCCTGAATGGGGCCGCGGGTACAATCTGCGGGGAAGGTCACATTACTCAGCTAGGTCATCTAGTTGAATTTTTCTCAGGGACGTACTAGGCTATTTCGAGTGCCGCCGCCGAACCGGTACTGGCCCTCGTCGCCGCGGGGTCCCAAAGGCAGGTTTTCGTGCGGAAGGGTTCCAGCTGTACAACGCTAAGGTACCGGAGGAAACATGATTCACTTCATCGTGCACGACCAGCATGACTCCGTGGGAGTCGTGGTGGTCGAAGGGGTCGAGGCCGGCCAGGAAGTCACTGGCTGGATCATGGACCAGGACAAGGAACTCAAGGTCAAGCTCCTGAACGACATCCCCATCGGACACAAGTTCGCCATCCGTGATCTCAACGAGGGCGACACCGTCATGAAGTACAACACTGACATCGGGCGCATGGTGCAGCCGGCCAAGGCCGGCGAGCACGTGCATGTTCACAACCTCAAGACGAAACGGTGGTAACAGCCATGCTTGATCAGACTATTCTCGGTTATCGCCGTGAGAACGGCCGCGTGGGCGTTCGCAACCACGTGATCATCCTTCCCCTGGACGATCTGTCCAACGCCGCCTCCGAGGCGGTGGCCAACAACATCAAGGGCTGCATGGCGTTGCCCCATCCCTATGGGCGCCTGCAGTTCGGCAAGGACCTGGAACTCCATTTCCGGACGCTGATCGGCACCGGCCGCAACCCCAACGTCGCCGCCGTCATCGTCATTGGCATCGAGCCGAACTGGACCAGGAAGGTGGTCGACGGGATTGCCGAGACGGGCAAGCCCGTGGCCGGTTTTCATATCGAGCAGAACGGGGACATCAACACCATCGCCGCCGCTTCGCGCAAGGCGAAGGAATTCGTGCAGTGGGCCAGCGAGCTTCAGAAGGAGCCTTGCCCCATCAGCGAGCTGTGGGTGTCCACCAAGTGCGGTGAGTCCGACACCACCTCCGGCCTGGGTGCGAACCCCTGCGTGGGTGCCGCGTTCGACCGCCTCTATGAGAACGGCAACACCCTGGTGTTCGGTGAGACCTCCGAGCTGACCGGCGGTGAGCACCTGGTGCGTGACCGGTGCGTCAATGAGCAGGTTGCCAAGCACTTCATGGAGACCTGGAGCGCCTACAACGACTTCATCAACGAGAACAAGACCAACGATCTCTCCGATTCCCAGCCCACCAAGGGCAACATCGAAGGCGGCCTGACCACCATCGAGGAGAAGGCGCTGGGCAACATCCAGAAGATCGGCAAGAAGTGCAAGGTGGACGGCGTGCTGGAACCAGCCGAGGAGCCGACCGGTGGCAAGGGCCTGTACTTCATGGACTCCTCGTCCGCCGCTGCGGAGATGGTCACCCTGTGTGCCGCCGCCGGCTATGTGGTGCATTTCTTCCCCACGGGCCAGGGCAACGTGATCGGAAACCCGATCCTTCCGGTGATCAAGATCACCGCGAATCCGCGTACCGTGCGCACCATGGGTGAGCATGTCGATGTGGACGTGAGCGGCATCCTGCAGAAGGAAATGAACATGGAAGACGCGGGCCAGAAGCTCCTCGAGTGCATGATCAGCACGGCCAACGGCCGCATGACCGCTGCCGAGGCCCTGGGTCATCGCGAGTTTGTGCTGACGCGCCTGTATCGCAGCGCGTAATCCCGACGGAAACCGGCCCGGCCGCGTTCGGCCGGGCCGGTTGCCCGTGCAGGGCCGTTTTCCAATCCATCCGGAGTAGAACACCCATGTCGGATTTCCTCACGGTGCGGGTCTGGCGAGGGGACGAGCAGGGCGGGTTCCAGACGTTTGAGGTGCCGCGCCTCGAAAGCCAGACGGTGCTTGACGTGGTGAGCCACATACAGCGCCAACTGGATCCCACGCTGGCTTATCGTTTCGCGTGCCGTGTCGGCATGTGCGGTTCTTGTGCCATGACGGTCAACGGCAAGGCCCGCTGGACCTGCCGCACCCACGTCGCCAAGGTGGCCGCGGACGGCAACCTGGAGCTGGCGCCACTGGCGCACCTGCCCGTGGTCCGCGACCTGGTGACCGACATGTCGGCGTTCTTTGACAAGTGGGCGAGGGCACGCGGCCAGTTTCACCCCACCGCAACCCGCAAGGATCCGTTTGCACGGATCCGACCGGACTCTGCGCAGCGCATCAACGCCGATGCCGGCATTGAGTGCATCGGCTGCGGTGTGTGCTACGCGTCCTGCGATGTGGTGCAATGGCGCCCCGACTACCTGGGACCGGCGGCACTCAACCGGGCCTGGACCCTCGTCAACGACGAACGAGACGGCGCGCAGGCCGAGCGCCTGCGCGCGGTGGCCGGCGATGCCGGCTGCCATGCGTGCCACACGCACCTGAGCTGTACCGAACGCTGTCCGAAACACATTTCGCCCACGGCCGGCATTGCCGGCCTCAAGCGCGCCGCCATGAAGGCCGCGCTGCGGGGCGACCTGTGAACACGCGCACGGAAGTGCGGCTCTGGGCGGCACAACGCATCAGCGCCATGGTGCTTGGTGTCTGCGTATTCGTACACCTGATCACCATCATGGTGGCCATGCGCGGAGGACTGTCGGCAGCCGAGATCCTGGAGCGCACCCAGGGCAACTGGGCGTGGTTCGTCTTCTACGTTGTGTTCGTCGCCGCCGTGGTGGTGCATGCGCCCATCGGGCTTCGCACCATCATTGAGGAGTGGCTCGGATGGCGGGGCACCTGGCTTGATATCCTGCTGGTGGTGCTTGCGGCCGCCCTGGGTCTCTGGGGTCTGCGCGCCGTATGGGCGGTGTTCGCATGAAGACCGACTGGCGCGCCCGCAATCACCCGGCCTGGTGGGCCTTCCTGGTGCACCGCATCTCGGGCATCGTGCTCACCCTGTTCCTGCCGTTTCATTTCTGGGTGTTGGGCATGGCCCTGAACGACGCCGCCCGGATGGACGATTTTTTCGCCTGGGCCGATCGTCCCCTGGTGAAGGTGGCCGAGGCGGGACTCGTGATCCTGCTGGCCGCACACCTGACCGGCGGCCTGCGACTGATGGCCCTGGAATTCCTTGCCTGGCGGGGCTGGCAGAAGGACCTGTTGGCAGTGGCCGCCGGCCTGACGGTGATCGCCGGTGTGGTCTTCGCCTATGTGGTTTGAGATCGGGGTACTGGTCTTTGGCGCGTTTGCCGCATCCCTGGCAGCCGGTGCCTCCGGTTTCGCCTTCGGGCTCGTGGGCATGGCGATCTGGCTGCACGCCATCTCTCCGGCCCGTGCCGTGCCGCTGGTCATTCTGTGCTCGATCCTGCTGAACATGGCACTGATCTGGCGGCTGTGGTCTTCGGTGGACATGAAGCGCCTCAAGCCGTTTCTTGTCGGTGCGGTGGTGGGCGTGCCCCTGGGTGTGGCGGCCCTGAGACATGTCGAACCCGGCGTGATCCGTCAGACAGTCGGTGCACTGCTCATCGTCTACAGTCTGTACATGGTCACCCGGGCGACCATGCCGGTGCTGCCGCTGTCGCCCCGGGCCGGTCGCACGATGGACACCGGCGTCGGCGCCCTGGGCGGATTCATGGGCGGTTCCACCAGCCTGAACGGAATCTTTCCCACACTCTGGTGCGGGATTCGCGGCTGGACCCCGCGGGAGCAGCGGGGCGTGTTCCAGCCCTACGTGCTGCTGGTACACCTCTACACCCTGGCGTGGCTTGGCGGCACGGGCACGCTCGGCAGGCAGACACTGCACGACATCCTGTGGTGTGTGCCTTTCGTGGCCGCCGGCGGCTATATCGGCCTGCAGCTGTTTCACCGGACCAGCGAGGCCGGATTCCGGCGCCTGATGCTGGGCCTTTTCATTGTCTCGGGTGTCCTTCTGCTCATCTGAGACAGGACATCGGGCGCCTCCCGGAATCCCGGAGCGGACTCACATCGCTCCGGGGCGAACTCACCGAAGGGCCGATTGCCCGGCACGGCCCCGGATACAGATGGAGTGACAGTCATGAACATTGATCCGAACATTGTGGAGGACGCTGCACGGGAGCTCTACATCAGGGCCCTGAAGGTGCTTCCCCCCGATATCAAGGCGGGTTTCGACCAGCTGAGCGAACGCGAAAGCTCCGAGACGGGCAAGGCCGTGCTCGGCACCATGATCCGCAACATCGCCGTGGCCGAGGACACCAACAATCTGCTGTGCCAGGACACGGGGGTGCCCATTTACAACGTCACCATCGGGCGCAACGTGGACTTCGACGGCGCGACCCTGAAGGAGGCCATTCGCAAGGGCTGCGAGCGGGCGACGAAAGAGCATCCGCTGCGTTCCTCCGTGGTGCATCCCATCACGCGCAAGAACGAGCACACTTCGACAGGCATCCGCGTGCCGGTGATTCATTTTGATTTCAGCGATCAGCCCGACGAGTTCCGCCTGGAGATGATTCCCAAGGGCAGCGGTTCGGAGAACAACTCCTGGCTGCGCATGGCCATACCCGCCGAGGGCATCGACGCGGTCAAGACCTTTGTCGTGGATTGCGTGCTGGAGGCGGGCGGCAAGACCTGTCCGCCCACCATCGTCGGCGTGGGCGTAGGCGGCACCTCGGAACTGTGCGTGCACATGGCCAAGATGGCCGCCACGCGGCCGCTGGGTTCCCATTGCGAGGATCCGGAAGGGCGCAAGCTGGAAGAGGAACTCTCCGCCGTGGTCAACAAGCTGGGCGTCGGTGCCCAGGGTCTGGGCGGCGATGCCACGGCCTTTGCCGTACACGTGGAACTGGCCGCAACGCACATCACCATGAATCCGGTGGCCGTGAACATGCAATGTCACTCGGCGCGGCGCGCCTCGGCACAGATCACGGCTGACGGTGTCAGCTACGGCTTCTGATCGAGAGGGGAGAACACACATGGCACATCATGACATCACCACTCCCGTCACCGAGGAAACCGTTCGGAGCTGGCGGGTCAATGACACGGTCACGCTCAACGGCACGTTGTTCGGCATCCGTGACGCCACCCAGATCCACATGTTCGATCGCGGGCGTACTACGCGCTTCGATCTGAACGGTCATGCGGTGATCCATACCGCACCCAACGTGCGCAAGGTGGAGAAGAGCGACGAATACCCGGCGGGCTACGCCCCCGTATGCATCGGCACAACCACCAGTGCGCGCATGGAGCGTTTCTCGCGTCCGCTCATGGAGCAGTACGGCGTGCGCATGATCATCGGCAAGGGCGGCCTGCTGGACGATTCCCTCAAGGCCTTCCAGGACCTGGGTGGCGTGTATCTGGCCATCGTGGGCGGCACTGCGGCCCTGGAGACCACCTGGGTGGAAGCCATCGAGGACGTGGACCTGGACGACCTCAACCCGGAGTCACTCTGGAAATTCCGCATCAAGGGATTCGGTCCGCTGCTGGTGGCCATGGACAGTCACGGCGACAGCCTCTACAGCCACGTGCGCGAGGAAGGCGCCAGGCGGCGCTCGGACGTGCTCGCCGCGCTGGGCGTGGCCGCCAAGTAGGCGCACCTCGTTCACTCAATCGCATCCGCGGGAAGGGCCGTCATGGACACCGTCAAGACCGATATTCTGATCCTGGGCTCAGGTGGGGCCGGGCTGTTCGCCGCGCTGCATGCCAAGCGCGCCGCACCGGACCTGACGGTCACGGTGGCCGTGAAGGGCCTGCTCGGCAAGTGCGGCTGCACGCGCATGGTGCAGGGCGGCTACAACGTGGCCCTGGCGCCGGGTGACTCCATCGAACGCCATTTCATGGATACCATCGAGGGCGGCAAGTGGCTGCCCGACCAGGATCTGGCCTGGAAGCTTGTCACCACCGCCGTCGAACGGGTGCATGAGCTGGAGAACGAGCTGGGTTGCTTCTTCGACCGCAATCCTGACGGTTCCCTGCACCAGAAGGCCTTCGCCGGCCAGACCTTCGATCGCACGGTGCACAAGGGCGATCTCACCGGCATCGAGATCATCAACCGGCTGGCGGAGCAGGTCTGGGCCCGGGACGTGCAGCGCATGGAAGAGCACAGGGCAGTGGCCATCGTGCCCGCCAACGACGGCTCCGGCGTCGCCGGTGTGCTGATGATCGACATGCGCGACGGCGAGTTCCGATTCGTGCAGGCACGGGCGGTGCTGCTGGCCACCGGCGGCGGCCCTACCATGTACAAGTATCACACCCCGAGCGGCGACAAGAGCTGCGACGGCATGGCCATGGCCCTGCGTGCGGGCCTCGCCCTGCGCGACATGGAGATGGTGCAGTTCCATCCCACGGGTCTGCTGGCAGGCGATCACACGCGCATGACCGGCACCGTGCTGGAAGAGGGGCTGCGCGGGGCCGGCGGACACCTGCTCAACGGTAACGGCGAGCGCTTCATGACGAACTACGATCCGCGCGGCGAGCGTGCCACCCGCGACATCGTCTCGCGCGGCATCTACAGCGAGATGCGTGCCGGGCGCACCACGCCCAACGGCGGCGTGCACATCCGCATGAGCCACCTGGGTCCGGACGACGTGCGCGTGCGCTTCAAGGGCATGGTGGAACGCTGTGCCGACTGCGGCTTCGACCTGGCGGGCGGCCTCGTGGAAGTGGTGCCCACCGCGCATTACATGATGGGCGGCGTGATGTTCAACCCGGATTGCAGCACCGCCATGCCGGGTCTGTTCGCCGCCGGCGAGGATACCGGCGGTGTGCACGGCGCGAACCGACTCGGCGGCAACGGCGTGGCCAACTCCACCGTGTTCGGCGGCGTGGCGGGTGACGCCATGGCCGACTGGGTGCCCGTGCAGGGTACCTATCGTGATCCGGACCACCGTGTCATCGATCAGGTGGTCGAGGAGTGCATGAGGCCGCTGGGGCGTCCCATGTCCGACCTGAGCCCGCTGCGCGAGGAACTCTTTTCGGTCATGTGGGACCGTGTCGGGATCATGCGCAACGAGGTGGACCTGCGGCGCGCGCTGGGGGAACTGGATGACCTGGCCACCCGGCTGGAGGATCTGGGCGTCGGTTCCGGTTCCCGCGCCTACAACGTCAGCTGGCACGACTGGATGAATCTGCGCAACCTGATCATGGTCAGCCGGGCCATCGCCACGGCCGCCTTCCGGCGCGAGGACTCCCGCGGCGCCCACTACCGCGAGGACTTCACCGACACCGGCGAACTGGCCGGCTCGGAGTTCACGCGCATCCGATATCGGGACAACCAGTTCGTGATGGACACCGAACCCGTACGCTTCACCCGCGTCGCGCCGGGCCAGTCGCTGCTCGACGACGAACAATCCACAGGAACCTGAGTCATGCCCCGTATTGTCATCACCGAATTCATGGACACCGAGGCAGTCCAGTGGCTGTCCGGGCGTCACGAGACGCACTATGACCCCAAGCTGGTGGACGAACCCGACAAGCTTGCACCGCTGCTCGCGGACTGCGAGGCGCTGATCGTGCGCAATCGCACTCAGGTGCGTCCCGACCTGCTGGGCAAGGCGCCCGCGCTCAAGGTGGTGGGACGCCTCGGCGTCGGCCTGGACAACATTGATCAGGAGGCCTGCAAGGGGCGTGGTGTGCAGGTCATTCCCGCGACGGGCGCCAATGCCCTGGCGGTGGCGGAATACGTCATCTGCACGGCCATGATGCTGTTGCGCGGAGCCTATCTCTCCAGCGACCAGGTCGCCGCAGGCGAATGGCCGCGACCCGCGCTGTCAAAGGGACGCGAACTGTCCGGCAAGACGCTGGGCCTTGCCGGTTTCGGCGGCATCGGTCAGCTGACGGCGCGTCTGGCCCGCGGCCTCGGCATGCACACCGTGGCCTACGATCCCTATCTCAAGCCCGACGCCCCGGCCCTGAAGGAGACCGACACGCGTCTGGTGGATATGGACGGCCTGCTGGCGGAATCCGACGTGATCTCCCTGCACATCCCGCTCACCGACGAGACGCGCAATCTCTTTGATGCGAAGCGCATCGCCGCCATGCGCAAGGGCTCTGTGCTGATCAACTCCGCGCGCGGTGGCATCGTGGACGAAGTGGCCCTGGCAAGTGCGCTGAAGGAGGGTCATCTGGCCGGTGCAGCCCTGGACGTCTTCAACGATGAACCGCTGGCGGCCGGCAGTCCGCTGGCCGACATCCGCAATCTGGTCCTGACACCGCATATCGCCGGTGTCACAGAGGAATCCAACACGCGGGTCAGCCGCCTCATCGCCGAGCGGGTGGCCGAAGCCCTGGGCTGACCCGCTCCCATTGGCGCACATAGCCTGCTGCAAAAGACATTTGCCACAGAGGTCACAGAGGTCACAGAGGTCACAGAGACAGGCATTGGATCTAGGGTCGTCTAAGATTCCACCTCGTATTTCTCTGTGACCTCTGTGACCTCTGTGGCTTAAGAATTCTAAGACACGTCGAGGAACACCATGACACAGATCGCCCTGCAAGAACTGACCTCTCTGGTCACCCGTGCCTTTGAGAAGTGCGGTGCAAACCCCGCCATGGCCGCCAGCGCGGCCCGTGCGCTGGTGGATGCCGACGCCCAGGGGCTTGCCTCCCACGGCGTGTCCCGCACACCCCTGTACTGCGCGCACCTGAAGAACGGGCGCACCGACGGCAAGGCCGAACCAAAAGTGGTGCACGAGCGCGGCGGCGCCTGTCTGGTGGACGCGGCCTGCGGCATGGCCTATCCGGCCTGTGCACTGGCGGTGGAAGAGGGCATACGCCGCGCCAGGGAACACGGCGTGGCCTTCGTGGGGGTCACCAACAGCAACCATTTCGGCGCCGCGGCGCTGCACCTGCGCCCTGCCGCCGAGGCGGGCATGGTGGCCCTGGCCTTCGGCAACTCGCCTGCGGCGATTGCCCCGTGGGGCGGACAGACGCCCTTGTTCGGCACCAACCCCATCGCCGCCGTGTTCCCCCGCAAGGATGGAGAACCGCTCATGGTGGATCTGTCACTGTCACAGGTTGCGCGGGGCAAGATCATGGTGGCGGCGCAGAAGGGCGAATCCATTCCCGAAGGTTGGGCCCTGGATGCGCAGGGCAACCCGACCACGGACGCAAACGTGGGCCTGAAGGGCAGCATGGCGCCGGCGGGCGGCGTGAAGGGAGCCATGCTGGCGCTGGTGGTGGAACTCATGTGCTGCGCCCTCACGGGCGCCGCCTATGGCTTCGAGGCCGATTCCTTCTTCAGTGACGAAGGCAACCGGCCCCGCATCGGACAGGCCTTTCTGATCATCGACCCCGAGGCACTCGCGGGTCGCGCGGTCTATCTGGATCGCGTCGAGACCCTGATCATGAAGATGCTGGAAGACGAGGGCGTCCGGCTGCCCGGAGCACGGCGCTTCAAGCTCGAAGCCGGGGCGCGGGAGCAGGGCGTGGACGTTCCCGATAATCTGCTGGAGAAGATCCGGACTTTGGCACAGGGCTAAAAGCGACTCACTGGCGCCGCAAGTAGGACACGAGGGTTTTCTTTCAAGGCAAGGCCTTTCTCTCGCAAAGCGCGCCAAGTACGCCAGGAAATTCCTGAGATTTCGTAGGTTGGGGTGAGCAGCGCGAACCCCAACGCCGTTGCCCCGGATCGCCACTGCATGTTGGGGTTCGTTCCTCACCCCAACCTACGTGATATTTCCAGATTTTCTTGGCGTACTTGGCACGCTTTGCGAGAGAAATCTGTTTTAAGTCTTTCTGCCGGAGCTCCGCTGCCGGCATCAGGCGGACTTCTTTTCGACCGGGTGACGGGCGGCACGCCACTGGGGGTAACCGTCCTCCAGACGCCGTGCCTGATAGCCCTCGCGGCGCAGTTTCTCCACCGCCTCGAAGGCCAGCATGCAGTACGGGCCGCGGCAGTAGGCGACGATCTCGCGATCACGCGGCAGCTCGGCGAGCCGTTTGCCGAGTTCGCTGACCGGGACATTGACAGCCCCCTTGATATGGCCGGCCCTGAACTCCTCCGGGGGTCGCACGTCGATCACTGTGACCTCACCGGCACGCGCGCGCTTGAGCAGTTCGCGCTGGCTCACCGGCGTGAGCGAATCGCGGCTGTCAAAGGCCTCGCGCACGATACGCTCCACCTCTGCGAGCTGTTCCTCCGCCACGTGCTGGATGTCCGACGCGATACGCAGAATGCGTTCCTCGTCGCTCAGGCGGTAAAACACCTGCACACCTTCGCGGCGCGAGTGCACCAGTCCGCCGTCTCGCAGCACCTGCAGATGATGGGAGGCGTTGGCCATGGGCATGCCCGTGGCCCGCGCCAGTTCATCGACACTGCGCTCGCCCTGGGCCAGCGCCTCGATCAGGTCCAGACGCTGCGGGCTGGCCAGTGCCTTCGCGACGCGTGCGAACTGTTCAAGAAGGAGCCGCTTGGGTGAGGCATTGTTCCGTTTCATGGCAAATACTCCGGGTCACAGGGCCGTTGACGGCGATGATTCTCATTTCATTATAAGAGAATCCACGGATCGGAACCTGTTTCCCGGCACGCGGTAAGGTCATCTGAGGCGGCAGGGTCAGGCGGGCACTTCGCGGTTCCGTCTGTGCAGCAGCCAGAGGCTGGCCAGGGCTGTGGCGAGGACAAAGGGCAGGGCGGTCAGGTTGAGTGCGGCCCAGCCGATGGTGTGGAGCAGTGCGCCGGCGAGAAATGAGGCCGTTGCCACCGAGCCGAACACCAGCAGGTCGTTGACACCCTGCACCTTGCCGCGTTCCGACATGTGATGGGTGGTGGTCAGCAGGGTGCTGCCGCCGATGAACAGGAAGTTCCAGCCCACCCCCAACAGGATCAGGGCAATCAGGAAATGGGGCATCGTCTCCCCGCTCACCGCCACGGCAATCGAAGTGAACAGGATCAGGGCCCCGGCGAGCAGGACGCGCTCGACGGAGAACCGGGCGATCAGACTGCCGGTGAAGAACGACGGCACGAACATGCCAAGCACATGCCACTGCATCACGAACGCAGCCTCCCCACGGGAAAAACCCGCCGACTGCATGGCCAGGGGCGTCGCGGTCATCAGCATGATCATCACCGCGTAACCCACGGCCGCGGCCAGCACCGCGACGGCAAAGGCCGGCTGTTGCGCGATCTCGCCGATCGGGCGCTGCTCCTGGGCCAGGGCCGCCTGCTCGCCGGGGATGCGCAGCAGCGTGAGCAGGCCGAAAGCCAGAAGCGCGAGCACGGTGATCACCACGTAAGGCCCCAGGTCCGGAACCGTGGGGATGAGCGCCCCGGACAGTCCCGCATTCCAGGGACCCAGAAAGGCGGAGATCACCCCTCCGGCCAGCACCAGCGAGATCGCCCGGCTGCGGAAGGCGTCGCTGGCCGCGTCCGCCGCGGCGAAGCGGTAATACATGGCAAATGCCTGATAGATGCCAAGCAGCAGGCTGGCCAGAACGAACAGCCAGAAGGCGGACTGCGTGATCGCCACGACGCTCAGTGCGCCCCCGGCCGCTCCCGCCAGCGTCCCGACAAGAAAGCCCGCCCGGCGACCGATGCGTTTCATGAGTAGCGACGCAGGCAGCGTGGAGAGCAGTGTGCCGAGCATCATCGCCGAAACGGGGAGCGTGGCCAGTTCAGGGGAGGGTGTCAGGCGCTGGCCCACCAATCCGCTCAGCGTCATCACCGTGACGGCCGTGGTGAGGAAAAGCGCCTGGCCGATGGCAAGCAGCAGGACGTTGAACTTCTCGTGGCCGAGCAATGTACGTTTCATCAGGCACCCGGATGAGTGTTAATGGAATAGACTCAAACGGATATTAGAATAATTGTCAATGGGTAGCTGGCAAAGATGGCGGAAACCGCTGACATCGTGTTGACAAACTCAAGCGATCATATTAGTAATTGAAACGAGGTTTGATGTACTGGCCGGGAACCGGCCCCGGAGGGACACAATGGCGATGAAGACATCAGTGTGGATGACGGGCGTCGTGCTCGCGCTGTCGCTGTGGACGGGCGGGATCGCCGGCGCGGACGACACAATGCCCACGTGGGAAGGCTGGATCGTTGGCGGACCCTGCGCGGGGGAACTGCGTATTGCCGATTGTCCGCTTCGTTACGTCGACCAGCCGGTGCTGCTGCTGGAGGACGGCGACGCGGTACCGTTCCGTTACGGCGAAGGCACCGGCATCCGTGACGTGGACATCGACGAGAGCTACACCATGCTCGTGCGCATCACCGGCGAGCGCGAGGACGGTGTGATCCAGTCGGTGCGGCTGGACCGCCTGGAGGACAGTCCCGACAGGACCTTCTTCAAGGGTTGACTCTGAGTCCACGGCCCCCGGCGGGGGCCCCGACTCCACAAGGGAAAGGCGATGATGGCCGAATCCATGACACGGGACGGCGCGGCGGCGCTGCCCGCGGTTTACGAGGTCCTGGGGCAACGGGCCGTTATTCGCCTTCTGGAACACACCGACCATCAGGTGGTGGTGGCGGAGATTCGGGCGGCGCTGGCCCGCCACCGGGGCGTGCTCCTGGCAAACGGCACGCCGCCGCCCGACGCCGCCGCGGTGGCCGCGGAGGTGGCCGGCCGGCTCTCGGCATTTCGCCAACCGGCCCTGCGCAAGGTCATCAATCTCACGGGCACCCTGCTGCACACCAACCTGGGCCGTTCGCCCCTCTCGCGCGAGGCGAAGGCGGCCGTGGCGACCGCCGCGGCCACCACCAATCTGGAATACGATCTCGATACGGGGCGGCGCGGTGACCGCGACAATCTCGTGTCCCGCCTGCTGACCCGCCTGAGCGGGGCTCCGGCGGCCACCGTGGTCAACAACAACGCCGCCGCCCTGTGGCTGACCCTGAACACGCTGGCGCCGGGCCGCGGCGTGGTGATCTCCCGGGGCGAATTGGTGGAGATCGGCGACAGCTTCCGCATGCCCGACATCATCACCGCCAGCGGCTGCCGCCTGATGGAGGTGGGGACCACCAACCGCACCCATCTGCGCGATTACGAAAACGCCCTGGACGCCGGCGGCAGCGTGCTGCTCAAGGTGCATACCAGCAACTACCGCATCGAGGGTTTCACACGGGAAGTGCCGCTGGAACAACTCGTGGAACTGGGTCGCCGCCGCGGTGTGCCGGTGGTGGCCGATCTGGGCAGCGGTGCGCTGGTGGATCTCGCGTGCTACGGCCTGCCGGGCGAACCCACGGTGCAGGAGACGGTACGGGCCGGGGCGGACGTGGTGACCTTCAGCGGCGACAAGCTGCTGGGCGGTCCCCAGGCCGGGCTGATCGTGGGCAGCCGCGATCATCTGCAGGCCATCCGGCGCAACCCGGTGCGCCGGGCCCTGCGCTGCGACAAGCTGCGCCTGGCGGCGCTGGAGGCCACCCTGCGCGCCTATCTGGATCCGCGCTCGCTCTCCGCCGCCTTGCCTGCCTACCGGATACTGGGGCGCAGCCGCGAGACGGTGGAGCGGATCGCCCGGCGCATGATGCCCTTCATCGCGGAGTGGGCCGGTGACGTGGCGCGAGTGGAGATCGTCACCGGTGAATCCCAGGTGGGCAGCGGCGCCCAGCCGTGCGCCGGGCTTCCGACCGCGCTGGTGGCCCTGACGCCCCGGGACGCCGACGCAGGCGCGCTGGCCCATGCACTGCGACGGCTGACGCCGCCGGTCATCGGCCGGGTGCACAAAGGCCGGGTGCTGCTCGACATGCGCGCACTGCTCGAACCGGCCGCCCTGATCGCCGCCCTGCGCGGAGTGACGCGATGATCATCGGTACCGCCGGCCATATCGACCACGGCAAGAGCGCCCTGGTGGAACGGCTCACCGGCATCGATCCCGACCGCTGGGAGGAGGAGAAGCGCCGGGGCATGACCATTGACCTGGGCTTTGCTCATGGTGATCTGCCGGGATTCGGGCCGGTGGCGCTGGTGGATGTGCCCGGCCACGAGCGTTTCGTGCGCAACATGGTGGCCGGCGCCACCGGCATCGACGTAGTGCTGCTGGTGGTGGCGGCCGACGACGGGATCATGCCCCAGACCATCGAACATCTGGATATCGTCCACTTGCTCGACATCCGCCGGGGCGTGGTGGCGCTCAACAAGGCCGATCTGGTGGATGAAGAACGGCTGCGCCGCATCGCCGCCGATCTGCGCGCCCTGCTTGCGGACACCGCGCTCGCCGCTGCGCCGGTGGTGCCGGTATCCGCACGTACCGGCAGCGGTCTCGATGCGCTGCGCGAACACCTGGCCCGGGCGTGCGCCCAGGCCGGCGGCCGCGAGTGTGATGCATGGTTCCGCATGCCGGTGGATCGCGCCTTCAGCCTGCCGGGCATCGGTACCGTGGCCACCGGCACGGTAGTTGGCGGGGAGGTGTGCGAGGGCCATGAACTGCGCCTGCTGCCCGGGGGAAAGATCGTGCGCGTGCGCGGCATCCAGCAGCACAACCGGGCGACGCGCTGCGCCGGCGCCGGTGAACGCTGTGCCGTGAATCTGGCGCGCATCGAGCCTGCAGAACTGGAGCGCGGCTGCGTGCTGTCCGATCCCGGGCTGCGGCGTGCCACGCGCACCGTCGATGCCTTGGTTACTCTCTCGCGGCATGCACGAGAGGCCCCGGCGGCCAGCCGCAGGCTGCACCTGCACACCGGCACGGCGCGGGTGGCCGCCCGGTCCCTCTGGCTGCGAACCCCGCCCCGGCCGGGGCAGACGGCGGTGGCCCAGTTGCGTCTCGAACAGCCCGTCGCGCTGCTCTACCGCGACCGTTTCATCCTGCGCGATGGTGGCGGCACCACGGTGGCGGGTGGCGTGGTGCTCGACCCCTTCGCGAGCCGCCGGAAGGTGCGCGACGCCCTCCGGCTGGCACGGCTCGACCGCCTGGCCCGGTTCGACGCCGAGGAGGCGCTGGGTTGCTGGTTGGAGGCACGCGGCCCCGCCGGATGGCGGTTGGACGAACTGGCCGAGCAGCTCGCCCGGCCCACCGACGGCGTGGCGCGGCAACTGGAGAACCGGGCGGACCTGTTGCGCCACGGGGAGGGGGTACGGGCGTGGATCGCGCCGCGCGGCGCGGTGGAGTCCCTGGCCCGGGAACTGGCGGCGATCGTGGGCCGGTGGCTCGCGGAAAACCCGCGCCGCTCGGCCCTCTCCGAGGCAACCCTCTACCACCTCTGCCCGGAGCGGATCGACCGGCGCGTCTTTCGCCGCATCGTCGATCGCCTGGTCGAGCGCGGGGAACTCGTGCGCGCCGGGGACGGCCTGCGCACACCGGGTCACCGCCAGCAGTTCTCCCCCGCCGAGCAGCGCCGGGCGGCCGAGATCGGCCGTCTGCTGGACGCCCGGCGCGGCACGCCGCCGCGACTGGGGGATCTGGCGCAGGCTCTGTCCATGCCGAAACCGATACTGGAAGACTTTCTCGGTGAACTGGAATACGCGGGCGAGGTGGTCCGGCTCGATCAGGACATCTACGCAACACGGCGCGACGTGGACACCTGGCGCCGCCTGGTTCCGGAACTGGCGAAGGAGGGGGACGGTTTCACGCTGGCGCGCTTTCGCGATGCTGCCGGCGTCGGGCGGGAGTTCGCGCTCAAGGTGCTCGAGCATTTCGACCGTTGCGGCGTCACCCGCCGCCACGGGTCGCTGCGCAGCGCCGCGCGGTCGGAGGCCAGCGCATGAATACGCCGCCGCGTCTGACCCGCTGGGCGCGCTGCGGCGGCTGCGCCGGCAAGCTCGACGCCGGCCGCCTCGATGCGCTGCTGCGCGGCTTGCCGAGCAGGCCCGACCCCGACCTGATCGTCGGCACCGAGACCGGCGACGACGCGGGCGTGTACCGCATCGGCGCGGATCTCGCCGTGGTGAACACGGCGGATTTCATGCCGCCGCCGGTGGACGATCCCCGGACCTTCGGGCGCATTGCCGCCGCCAACGCGCTGTCCGACGTCTACGCCATGGGCGGCAGGCCGATCACGGCCATGAACCTGGTGGGCTTTCCCCGCAGCGGGCTCGCCGACGAGGTGCTGCACGCCATACTGCGCGGCGCGCTGGAGGTGCTCGATTCGGCGGGCGTGGCGCTCGTGGGCGGCCACTCGGTGTACGACGAGGAGGTCAAGTACGGCCTGGCCGTGACCGGGCTGATCCACCCGGAACGGGTGGTGCGTAACGGCGGCGCCCGCCCGGGAGACCGTCTGGTGCTTACCAAGCCGATCGGCACGGGCGTGGTGGTGGATGCGATCCGCCGCGAGTGCGCCGACGAGGCCCTGATCCAGGCCGCCGTGGGGAGCATGACCCGGCTCAACCGCGAGGCGGCGGAACTGATGATCGCCCAAGATGCCCGCGCCTGCACCGATGTGACGGGTTTCGGTCTCATTGGACACGCGCGGGAGATGGCGTTCGCCTCGCGGTGCCGGCTGCGTATCGACCACCGGACCGTGCCGCTGCTCCCGGGCGTGGCGGCCCTTTGCGCCGACGCGCCGGTCGTCCGGCCCCCCGGTGGCGTCGCGTTCGGGGCGGCCGTCACGGCGCCCTGGCGGCGGCTGCTGACCGACCCGCAGACCTCCGGGGGGCTGCTCATCGCGGTGAACGAACATGGCGCGCGGGCCATCGTGGAAGAGCTCGCGGCGAGGGGGCAGGCGCAGGCCGCAGTCATCGGCGAGGTGCTGCCGGCACACGGGGACAGCCTGGTCGAGGTCGTGTAGCCGGCGCAATAGAATCGAGGAGAGGATGGTACCCGGTGGTATTCACGGGCTTCAAACCCGATGGGGGGCGGTGAAACCGTCCCTGGCAGGTTCGACTCCTGCCCTCTCCGCCATATCCTGAGACCCCATGAAGGCAGAACCCGATGGGCTGAACGCGGCCCGGCGCTACGAGCGGTGGTACCACACGCCGCGCGAACCGTCTGCCTTGGGGCGGCTTTCTTGCAGTCGGCTTGTCTCGCGGCGCACCCGGATGAAACGAAACACAATCCGGGGCCTCGCTCTTCACGCCTGACGCCTGACGCGCTCAGAAAACCAACACCTGATCCGCGGTCTCCGTCCACTCGGCCAGTTCATCCAGCGTGCCGCGACGTGTCCCCTCGGCCAGTTCCTCGTCGGTGATGCCGCGGGCATCCATGCACGTGCCGCATACCGCCACCGCATGGCCGCGGCGCGTGACGATCGACAGCATGTGCTCGATGTTGTAGTAGCCCTGCGGCACCTTTTGGCCGCGCTTGGCGCAAGGGGCCGCATCGCCCATCAGGAATATCCGCACCGTGCCGTTGCCCCGTTTTGCCAGAGCACCCGCAATGCGCAGGGCGTTGAAGCTGCGCTCTGTGCCGTAAGGGCCGTCGTTGAGGATGAAGAGTGTGTCCATATGGGGTTCTCCTGAAGGTTAGTTGTCACAGATCAACTATTGATCGGAAAAGTCGTTTAACCCCTCTCCTCCATACATAGCAGAACTTGACAGATATTCAAAGGATCATATGATTATTCACACGGATGGTATCCGAACAACCACCCGAGGAGGAACGGACAATGACAACGAAGCTGCATTCCCCGATGTTTACCCCCATGGCCTGGCTGGTGCTGCTCGCCCTGCTGGTTTCTACCGGCTTATGGAGCAGTGTTGCCCTGGCGGGTCCACCCGGCCCCACGGAGATCAACGGCCACAAGGTGCTGACGCTCATCAGCCGTGATCCCCCGGCCTTGCGCTGCAACAACAACATCCAGGTGGCCGCGGAACTCTCCAACATTTACAAGCTGCCCATCATAGTGATCCCGGTGACCGCCGCCGGACCCGGTGCGCGGGCCCCGGCCGTCTATTACGGCAGCGAACTCGTCACCGTGGACGGCGGTGCCGGCAACGGCATGGTCCATTACACCGAACTGGCCGACATCCTCGAACTGGAAGGCGTGCCGCTGCAGGAGGAAGAGGGACTCCTGATCCGGCTGAGTGACCCCTTCGAGAAGCTCAAGGCGGCAATTCGCGGAGACTGAACGTGGCGGCCTTGCGGCATTCGTTGATCGCGGGTGCCGTGCTGTGGCTCTGTCTCGCCGCGGCACCCGCCCAGGCCAGCGGAGGTGCCGCCGACCTGGCCGAGGCCGCCGGTCTGCGCGCTTATCCGGTCCCCATGCGTGCCCCCGAATTCCGTCTTCCCACCCTTAAAGGCGGCACCGCGGGCATCGCCGAGTACCGCTGCCGGGTGGTGCTGCTGGCCTTCTGGGCGAGCTGGTGCTCCGTGTGCCGCGGTGAGCTGCCGTCGCTGATCGAGCTGCAGAACGACTACGGCGGCGAACGCTTCACCGTGGTGATGGTGGCGGTGCGCGACGATCCCCGCGATGCGGCGCGCGTGTTGCCCGAAGACGTCGCCTTTCCGGTGTTGTTCGACGATGCCGGGAGGGTGGCCGAGCGCTATCGCGCGGCCGGTGTGCCCGTCAATTACGTGCTCGACGGCCGGGGGCGCATGCTGGCCGGCCAGGCCGGCGCCTTTCACTGGAGCGATGAGCCCGTGCGGCGCCTGATCGAGCACCTCATGGACACCCTGGAGGAGGAGAGACCATGAAGCGCCTTTATGTCCTGTTGGCCGGTGCGCTGCTGCTGTGTGCGGGCGCCGCCCAGGCCGACGAGATCCTCATCTCCATTGAGGACCTGCTGGCGCGCCAGGCGGCGCAGCCGGAGCTGGTCCTGATCGATGCCGAGATTCCCGACCGATTCGCCCGCGCCCACATTCCCGGCGCGGTCAACCTGCCCCACATGGAACTGGAGGACGCCGAGGAGAATGCCGAGACCGGGCGTCCCATCTTCCCGCAGCTGGCCGCCAACCGGCTTGGTGAAGCCGGCATCGCTGTGGACACGCCCGTGGTGGTCTACGACGGTGGCGACGGACGCGCAGCCTCCGCCGTGTGGTACATCCTGCGCTACATCGGCCACCAGGACGTGCGCATTCTCGATGGCGGTTTCCGCAAGTGGCTTGCACAAGGTCATCCGGTCACCCAGCAGGCACGCGCAGTGGAGCAGATGCGCTACATCCTGCCCGACCGGGAGCGCAAGGAGTGGGAGCTGACCACCGACCGGCTGCGCGAGCTGCTGGACCGGGGCGAGGCCGTGCTGGTGGACACGCGCTCCATCGCCGAGTTCGCCGGCAAGGAGACCGGCGGCGCGCGCCGCGCGGGCCACATTCCCGGGGCGGTGAGCCTGCCGTGGACCCGGCTGGCCGGCGAGCCGGAGACCTTCGCCGACGACGAGATCCTGCGCCGGGCGCTGGAGCGCGCCGGACTGAGTCCCGATCAGACCATTGTCACCTACTGCAACCCCGGGCTCGGACGCTCCACCTTCCTGCTGGCGGCACTCACGCGCCTCGGTTTCGAGAACGTGATCGTCTATCCCGGTTCCTGGAACGAGTGGGCGGCCGATCCGCGCCTGCCCGTGGCGAGGTGATCCCATGGACCGGCGTGAATTTCTCAAGGGCACCGGCTATTGCGGGCTGGCGCTCATGTTCGGCGGGCCGCTGACGGCGCTGGCCGTGAACAACCCGGCGCAGGCCGCCGCCGCGGCTGCCCGGGGCGACCGCGCCTGGGAGGCCCTCTACCGCGAGGAGCTGCTTGGCACCCTGGGCGACGCACAGGGTTTCGCCTTCCACTGCTCCAACTGCCAGGGCAACTGCGCCTGGAAGGTCTACGCCCGGGACGGCGTGGTGACCCGCGAGGAGCAGGTGGCCGGTTATCCGCAGATCCATCCGCGTATCCCCGACGCCAACCCGCGCGGCTGCAACAAGGGGATCATCCATTCCAAGGAGATGTACCAGGGCGACCGGTTGCTCTATCCCCTCAAGCGCGGCGGCGAGCGGGGCAAAGGGCAGTGGCAGCGCATCACCTGGGAGCAGGCCTTCGAGGAGATCGCGGAGAAGGTCGTCGAGACGCTGGACGAGAAGGGTCTGGAGGCGCTGATGGTCTACACCGGCACCGGCATCCTCTCCCAGGGCCGGCGCGCGGGTCCGCTGCGCCTGGGGGCATTGCTCGGTGCCCAGCGCATGTATCCGGCCAGCGCCGTGGGCGACATGTTCACCGGTGCATCCCTCGCCTACGGCGTGACCAACATCGGCCATTCTCTGGACGCCTGGTTCGAGGCAAAGACCATCTTCCTCTGGGCCATGAACCCGATCGTCACCCGCATCCCGGACGCCCACTACCTGACCGAGGCGCGCTACAACGGGGCGCGCATCTACACCATCACCCCGGACTACAATCCCAGCGCGCGCAGCGCCACTGACTGGGTGCCGGTGCGCCCAGGCACGGATGCGTATCTGGCCATGTCGCTGCTGCACGTGCTGCTGCGCGACAACCACATCGACGAGGCCTTCGTGCGTGAGCAGACGGACCTGCCGTTTTTGGTGCGCACTGACACGGGCGAACTGCTGCGCCACCGGGACCTGCGCCCGCGCGGGCGCGACAACGTCTTCTATGCCTGGGACGAGGCCGCCGATCGCGCCGTGCCCATGCCCGGCACCGCCGGCCACCACCGCGAGACCCTGCGCCTGGGCGACATCCGTCCGGCGCTTGGCGGCACCTTCGAGGTGCAGGGGCGCGACGGCGAAACCATCGAGGTGACCACGGTGCTGGAGCGGGTGCGCGCCGAGGCGGCCAGGTACCCCCCGGAAGAGACCCGGGAGATAACCGGTGTGCACCCGGAGCTCGTGGAGCGCATGGCGGCCGACCTGGCAGGCGCCGAGCGCGCCATCATCAACATCGGCTTCGCCATGCACAAATACGTCTCGGGCACCATGACCTGCTGGGCGGCGGCACTCGCCTGCGCGCTCACCGGACATGCCGGGGACCGGGGCGGCCTGGACACCGAGAACAACTGGAGCCTCGGGGGCCTGGGCGATCTGTCCAACCCGAAACCGGCGCGCTTCGGTTCAGGGTTCTTTACCGAGTGGCTCAACGGCGACATGGAAAAAAGCATGCGCCGCCATTACCCGGATGAGCACCTGCGCAAGACCGCCGGGTATGACAGCGACGACGTGCGCCGGCACGTGGAGGAGAAAAAGGCGCTCGGTACGTCCTATTTCGGCCGCCCCAGCGCGCTGCTGCTCTTTGCCGACAACATGTTCCGGCGCAACAAGGACGAGAGTCATTACCGCGAGACCATGCTCTCCGGGCTGGACATCTTCGTGAACATCAACCACCGCATGGACTCCACCGCCCTGTGGGCCGACTACGTGCTGCCGGCCAAGAGCCACTACGAGAGCTGGGACATCCGCGGTGAGCTGGGTTATCACCGCTACTGCAACATCACCGTGCCGCCGAAAGGACTGGCCCCTGTCGGTGAGACACGCTCGGAATGGGAGATCTGTCTGGGTCTCGCCCGGGCCATCGCCCGGGCCGCGAAACAGCGTGGCATCGAGCAGATCGCCGACCCGGACTTCCTGGAGCAGGAAGGCGACATGGCCGCCCCGGTAATCCGCGATCTGGCGCGCCTGGAGGAGGACTTCACCCTGGGCGGCACACTCCCCGACGACGAGGCCGTGGTGCGCTGGATCATGGAAAACGTCCCGGCCATCGCGCCGTGGACACCGGAGGACGGGGCAAAGCACGGATTCGTCATCCTCAACGAGCAGGCCGGCTACACTTCACCGCTGGCCGCCAACCGGCCCTACTACTCCTTCGAGCGCAACGTCTACCTGCGCGAGCCCTACAGCACCGAGTCGGGGCGCCAGCAGTTCTTTGTGGACCATCCCACTTTCCGCAAGCTGGGGTGCACCGTGCCCACGGCCATGGGGCCGCTGCGCCCACCGTCCTTCCCGCTGGCCTTCTACACACCGCACACCCGCCACGGCATCCACTCCCAGTGGCGCGGCAACCAGGAGCTTCTGCGTCTGCAACGGGGCGAGCCCTACATCTGGCTCAATCCGAACACGGCAGCAGAGCGGGGCATCGGTGAGGACGACCCGGTGCGGGTGTTCAACGACGTGGGCGAGTTCCACTGCAAGGTGAAGCTGGTGCCCGGCGTGCCGCCGGGGGCCGTGGTCATGGACCACGCCTGGGAGCCCTACCAGTTCCGCAAGCGCCTCGGGCTGAACAACGCGGTGGCCGGCGTGCTGTCGCTGGTGGAGCTCGTGGATGACTGGGGCCATCTCACCTTCAGCCCCAACTGGGACGGCAACATGATCGCGTTCGAGACCTCGGTGGAAGTGGAACGCAGCGACGGAGGGGTTCAGTGATGCGACAGCTCGCCATGGTCATCGACCTCAACAAGTGCATCGGCTGCCAGACCTGCACGCTCGCGTGCAAGAGCCAGTGGACCGACCGGGGCGGCCGCGAGTTCATGTACTGGAACCACGTGGAGACGGAACCGGGCAAGGGCTACCCGCGCGACTGGAAGAATGCCGGCGGGGGCTGGGAGGGCGAGCAGCTTCGCCCCGGGCGCCTGCCGCGCCTGCACGAGGATTACGGCTACCCGGCCGAGTTCAACTACGAGGAGGCGCTGTTCGAGCCCACGGAAAAACCCCTGCGCCCCATCCAGGAGATGCAATGGGGCCCCAACTGGGAGGAAGATCAGGGCGCCGGGGAGTTTCCCAACAGCTACTTCTTCTACCTGCCTCGCCTGTGCAACCACTGCACCAAGCCTGCCTGCCTTGCCGCCTGCCCGCGCCAGGCCATCTACAAGCGCGAGGAGGACGGCATCGTGCTCATCGACCAGGACCGCTGTCGCGGCTACCGCTACTGCGTGGCCGCCTGTCCTTACAAGAAGATCTATTTCAACCCCACCACCGGCATGTCGGAGAAATGCATCTTCTGTTACCCGCGTGTCGAGCGGGGCACGCCGCCGGCCTGCGCCTACCAGTGCGTGGGCCGCGCCCGCCATGTGTCCTACCTGGACGACCGCGAGGGGCCCGTCCATCGCCTGGTGAATGAATGGAAGGTGGCCTTGCCGCTGCTGCCGCAGCACGGCACCCAGCCCAACGTCTATTACGTTCCGCCGTTGAGCCCGCCGGCGTTCGACGCCGACGGGCGTCCCGGCGACAAACCACGACTGCCGGAGAACTATCTGGAGGAACTGTTCGGCCCCGGCGTGCACGACGCGCTCGCCACCCTGGAGGCGGAGATCGAGCGCAAGGGACGCGGCGAGGCATCGGAGGTGCTGGACATTCTGATCGCTTACCGCCACGGCGACATGTTCCGCCTCGACCGGGGCGGTCAGCAGGGAGGGCAGGGCGATGCGTAGGGCGAAGCCACTTTTTTTCGCAGATCGGGCCTCAACCCGGCAACAGTGGCTTCCACAGGCACCGCGTTGTCGGGCTGAAGCCCGACCTACAGGGCGAACAAGGCAAGGTAACATCCGGCACACGGCGCCGGACCTTCACGGATTCGTGTCGCTTGTCCTCCCTGGGCTCGCCGGTTTCATTCTGGTTGCGCTGTTCATGCTGCCGGCGGCGTTCGCGCAGGATCTGCCGCCCGACGCGCAGGCCCTGCAAGACGCGGGCCGGCTCTCCGTGGCCGGGCCCGGCGCGCCGCCGCTTGCCGTGGACGATCCGCGCTGGGACGCCGCCGCGGCGGCGCGGCTTTCGCTTCATCCGCAGATCGCCATCACGCCGGGGAGCGAACCGGTGCCCGCTCGCACCGCTGAGCTGCGCGCCATCAGCGACGGGCAATCCATCGCATTACGGGTTCAATGGCAGGATCCGAGCCCGGATCACAGCGACGGCGGCCGCACGGATCACTTCGCCGATGCCGTCTCGGTGCAGTTTGCGCACCCTGAAGGGGACGGGGTGCTGCCCTACATCGGCATGGGTGAACCCGGACGGCCGGTGACCGTCTGGTACTGGCAGGCGGGGCGGGGCGCCGAGCATTTGATGGCGCATGGCTTCGGAAGTCTTGAGAAGACCGCCGGCACTGCCCCGGAACACGACGCCCGCCATGACGGCGAGGGCTGGACGGTGGTGCTGCGCGGCCCGCTGGCCGATGCACCGCTGCCCGTGGCCCTGGCCGTATGGGACGGCGCCGCCAACCAGCGCAACGGCGACAAGCGCCTCTCCGCCTGGCATCTGGTTCACGTGCCGGGGGCCCCCGTGGAACGCGAGCGTTATGGAGCGCTGCTGGCGCAGCAGAAGGTGGACGGTGATCCCGACCAGGGGCGCCGCCTGTTCACAGCGCACGGCTGCATCGGTTGCCACCGTGTGCCGGGCGGAGCGGACGTGGCCGTCGGCCCCGACCTGCGCTTGGCCGGCGCGCACCACTGGCCCGGCTACCTGCGGCGCATGATCGAGGATCCCTCGGCCTTCATCGTGCCGGGCAAGGGCTACGGGATACCCGGCGCCGACGGCACCCTGCAGTCCCTGATGCCGCGCCAGGCACTGGACGCCGAAGAGATCGAACACATCATCGCCTGGCTTGCCGGACTTGGCGAGAAGGGGGGTGTCGGGAAGTGAGGTTTAATAAGCGATCCGTGAGGCATCGCGAGATCATGTCGCCGGACTCTTCGGTTAAAACGCCCGACACCTTTGATCGACGACCAATGTACCTCGATTACTGCATGGCCGAACGGTGTGCCCTGATCGGCACGAGCATCCTCCACGCCCCAGCGTACGTCACCAGGGTGAACAGTTTATACCGAGCAGCGTCGGATGATGTCCGGCATCTACACCCACCCGTGCCGGAGTCTCACTATCATCGCGAGTTTCATCACAGAACCCGCAGCCTTACTGCATTTCGTCAGGAAATCCGTGCGCTTTCCGCTCGGTGTCACTTTTTCCGGTTTCTTATGAGCTAGTCTCCCTTCCACCAACCGATCGCAGGTGTCGACGGTTGCCTACCGGCTGCGTGCACATGGGATGTGACGAACGTCTCGATATCCCGGGCACGATGAGCCGGGCAGAGAAACACCCACAGTCGTTTTACAACGTTCGGGCGCAAGCCCTGGGAGTGTCGCCATGATTACATGGAAGTCGGAATTCGTTGTTCTTTCAGTTGCCGTCGCCCTTGCCATGGGGGGTGCTGTCATTCACGCCAGAGATTCGGCACCGGCCACCGATCTGACGGCCCAGAAGCCACCGGAAATCGTGCAGGAGATTGAGCGGGTGGTGAGCCGTGCAGAGGAACGCGCCACGCTGCCCCTTGATCTGTCCCGATCCGATTTCGAAAGGGAGCTGAGCGAGCGCTACGTGGGTACGCATACGCTTTACCGGGCGCTGAGCGAACAAGCCCAGATGGAGGTGTATGAACACTACCAGCAGGACAATCGGATCGAGAGCATCCGCCGCGTAGTCGCCTACGCCATGTGATCGAATCGTGAGGCGCGGGCGAGGTGTCTGCCCGCGCCTCACGCCACAGGTTGCCTGATTCCTGAATCGCCGCGCAGGTCCGCGGAAGAGGCCGATTTCTCAGGCCGTCTCCTGACCGTGCCGGCGTCACAGTATGTCCGGGATTCCCATCACATAATCCCTATGCCCTGTGCACTCCGTCCGGAAATTCGTCCGTTTTCCGGGCAGCCCGCCTTTGCCGAAATGCCACTCGGCTAACCTCAATGATCAACAGCCGCGCGCCGAATGCGCAGTTGGTGTTCGGGGGTGTGCAAGGGAGGTGGACGGGCATTTCCATCACCCGGGTATGACCCTCCTGACGATGAACAGTGCAGGATCCATGAATCCATGTTCGGGCAATCCGCCCGAGGAGAACCGCCATGATCACAAGGAAGCCGGGTTTCATTATCTTTTCAGTTGCAGTTGCCGTCGCCATGGCGCTGGGCGGAGCCGCCATTCATGCGCGGGATACGGGTCCCATGCAGCATGCTGCGATGGATGCGTCCGCAGGTGCCGCGTCAGGGGTGGAACGCGTAGCCGCTCCACAGCAAGCGCGCACGGAGATGACGCCCGGTCTGACCCGGGAAGAGTTTGAACGCGAACTGGAGGTGCGATTCGCAGGCACTCATATGCTGTACCAGTCGATCCCCGAAGAGGCCAAGGCGGAGGTTTATGCCCAGTACCAGCGCGACAACGACATCGCGGGTATCCGTCGACTTGCGGCCTTCTCACTGTAGTCGACGTTCAGGCGTGAGACGTGATGTGTGAGGCGATAGGTGATAGGCGTTAAACCATCCCTGGCCCTCCCCCATGAGGGGGAGGGGATTGATACTCTGGACGCCTCACGCCTCACGCCTCACGCCTCACGCCTCACGCCTCACGCCTCACGCCTCACGCCTCATGCCTCACTACAGCACCACTTCCTCATCACCGGGCGCGGCGATCCCGCGTCGCATCAGGAGGGTTCCGCTCTGGCGATAAAGATCCGCCAGGGCCTGGCGGTGACGGATGACGGCCTCCACTTCCTCAAGCTGACTTTCCAGCAGGTCCCGCTGGGCCTGGGCAAGGGCCAGCGCGGTGCCTGTCCCCACGCGGAAGCGGGCCTGTTCCGCGCGCAGCACCTCTTCCTGCAGTTCGCGCGTCACGCGGGTGGCGCTGATCTGCTCCCTTGTTCGCTCCGTCTCGAGCCAGGCTGTCTGCACGTCCAGTGCCGTCAGCTGCGCCAGATTGGCCACTGCCTCGAGTGACTGCTGCCGGGTGAGGCGGGCGCGCCGTGATTCGGCCTGTGCGGCCCGGTTGCCGAAAGGCACCTCGAAGCGCAGCCCCAGCCGGTAGTCGTACCCCGGGCCGTCCAAGTCACGCCAGGCTCGGCCGAAGGCGCTGGCATAGCCCGATTCCCCGAGGGTGATGAACAGGTCCAGGCGGGGCAGAAGGCCCTGCCGGGTCCGGATGACTTCCAGTTCACCCCGACGGGCGCGAATGCGGGCTTCGTTCAGTTCCGGACGCAACTGGTGCGAGAGCCGCACGTGAAGGTCTACCGGATCCAGGGGAAACGTCATCGGTTCTGGCGTGTCCTCGAGGACAATTTCCGTGTTCCAGTCGGCACCCGCAGGATTGATCAGCTGCAGGAGGCGCATGCGTGCGGCCGCCTTCTGGGCACGCGCATTGATGAGCCCCTGGCGGCGCAGCGCCACCTCGGCAAGGGCAGCGGTCTCCTCGGTCTCCGGGCGCTGGCCCACGGCAATGCGGCTGCGCGTTTCAGAGAGCTGCTGCTCGGCCACGGCCAGGGCCTCGGCAAAGATCTCGGTGCGCCGGTCCGCGAGTACGTACTCCCAGTAGGTCTGCTCCACATCGGCCACGAGCGCCTCGGCAAAGCCGCGCAGTTCGTATTCCGAAGCCAGGGTATCCAGTTCCGCCTGGCGCAGGCGGGCCAGATTGGACTCCACCCGTGCACCGCGCAGCAGTGCCTGGGTGAGGGTGATGCCGGCGCGCGCACTGAACTGCTCCTCCTCTACGCGGGTGGAGTCGCTACGCACGCTGCGCAGACTGAGTTCCACCTCGGTACCGGTGGGAAAGCGCTGCCGTGCACCCGCCTCCAGCAGATCCCGATCGGTGGTGATGAGATCCACCTGGCCGACTTCTTCCAGTTGTCGGACCACACGTTCACGGCCCACGCTCGCCTCGGCAAAGAACACGGGGTCGAACAGTGCCCGCTCGGTGGCCTCGAACGTGCCGGTGATCAGGGGACGCAGTTGCTCCACGGAGAGGCTGCGATTGTGGCGCAGCGCCAGGTAGACCGCGTTCTCGATGGACAGCTCGAGTGTCCGGCCCGGTGTCACCGCCGGCGCCCAGTCCTCCGGGAGTTGCAGGCGCAGCCCGGCTTCACGCTCCCCGTCGCCGGGCATTGTGGCGTGCTCATCGAGCCGCACGGGCCGCTGTTCGGCGCCCCGGCTGTCGATAGTGACCTCGCGGGTCTCCAGCTGGCTGCGTCCTGCGTCGCCCGGACGCGGGCCGGTGGGAAGATCCTGGGCGACGAGGGGAAGAGGGACCAGCAGTGTGACAAACAGCGGGATCAGTTGCTGGCGCATGGCACCTGTCCTTGAACCGACTCCGGACGGTCGCGATGGAACAACGTATAGAGTGCGGGGATCAGCAGCAGCGTGATCAGCGTGGAACTCAGGAGACCACCGATCACGGCGCGGGCCATGGGTGCCTGGGCATCGCCGCCTTCCCCGAGCCCGATGGCGAGCGGCATCAGGGCGAGAATGGTGGTGAGCGAAGTCATGAGAATGGGACGAAGGCGGCGGCGCGCGGCCTCGCGCACCGCGTCCCCGACAGTCCATCCTTCGCCACGATGCAGGCGCGCGCTCTGGTCCACCAGCAGGATGGCATTATTCACAGCGATACCCACCAGCATGATCACACCGATCATGGACTGCACATTGATGGTGGAGCCGGTGGCCAGCAGGATACTGACCACCCCGATCAGCGCCAGGGGCACGGACACCATCACGATCAAGGGGTCCCGGAAGGATTCATACAGACTCGCCATGACCATGTACACCAGCGCAATCGCCATAATGAGGGCCAGGGAAAGCTCCGAGAAGGCCCTCTCCTGGTCCTCGACATCGCCGGCAAAGATCACGTCGACATTGCGTGGTATAGGCAGTTCGGACAGTTCGGTCCGGGCGTCCGCCACCACCGAGCCCAGGTCGCGACCCGCGATGTTGGCCGATACCGTGGTGATGCGTTGCTGCTCCTTGCGCTGGATGGTGACGGGACCCGTGCCCGACTCGAAACTCACCAGATTGCGCAGGGATACGGGCTCTCCGTTGCGCCCGGGAAGGGTCAGTCCGAGGATGTCATTGAGCGACAATCTTTCGGCGTCGTGGAGCTGCACCCAGATACGGGTCTCGGTCCCGCCGGCCCGGAACTCGCCCGCGCCGCCGCCGCTCAGTGCCGTCTCCAGCGTGCGTGCCACCTGAGCGACACTGATGCCCAGATCCGCGGCTCGTGCCCGATCGATCCGAACCAGTTGCTGAGGCTGGGCATCGTCACGGCCCCGGCGCACATCGGTCACACCGTCGATGCCCTGCAGCAGGGACTCGATCTCCATGGCAATCCCGTCGATCTGCAGCAGGTCAAAACCGCGCACCTCCACGGTGAGCCGTTCACCTTCCTCGCCACCCAGGCCGCGAATGACCATGCCCTCGCCGGCGCGCACCCGTACGGTGGCTCCGGGTACGGCGGTGAGATGGCGCCGCAGATCCGCGGCAATGGCTTCGCTTGAACGGTTGCGTTGGGACAGGGGAGCCAGGGCGATCTGGATGCGCGCCCGCGCCGGCGATGTGGCCCACATCCCGGTGGTGCCCACGTTCACCACCGTGCTGCGCAGTTCCGGCACCCGCTCCGCAATGATTCCCTCGACGCGCCTGACCTGGGCATCCATCAGTTCCAGCCGGGTACCGGGTTCCATCTCGATCCCCACCCTGATTTCACCCTCATCCGTCGGCGGCATGAACTCGCTGCCCAGTCGGGGAAGGAGTGTCAATGCAAGCGCAAAAAGCCCGATGCTCACCACGATGATGAACCATCGCTGGCGCAGGTTGACGTCCAGCAAACGCAGGTAGCCGGACTCCAGGGCCCCCACCATGCGCCCCGCGCCAGCCCCCAGCGTGGAGAAGGGCGCGGGCAGGGGACGCGCAACCGTCGTGGCGCGGCGTCCCATGAGCATGGGCACCAGCGTCAGGGCCACCAGCAACGAGCAGAACAACGAGAACGCCACGACGAAGGCCAGCTGCTTGAACAGCACACCCGCCAGTTCCTGCGCAAAAAACATGGGCAGGAAGATGGCCAGTGTGGTCAGCGTGCTGGCCACGATGGCAGCGGAAACATCCCCCGTGCCCTTTACGGCGGCTTCGGCCGGCTCCAGGCGGTCTTCAGCGCGCCGCCTTGCGATGTTCTCGATGACCACGATGGCGTTGTCCACCATCAGTCCGACGCCGAGAGCGAGGCCGCCCAGCGTCATGAGATTGAGGGTGAATCCGCCGAAATAGATGAGACCGAAGGTGGCGATCACGGACACCGGAATGGCTGTCGCCGCCACCAGCGTGAAACGCAGATTGCGCAGGAAGAACAGTAGCACCAGCACGGCGAGGCTGCCGCCATAGAGTATCGAGCGACTGACGTTCTCGATGGAACGCTCGATGTAGCGTGCGTTGTTGATGGGCACGGAGATACTCAACTGCGGGAAGTCCGCGTTGAGCCGCAGCACTTCGCGCTCCACCGCCCTGGCCACCTCGACGGTATTGGCGTCGGATTGCTTGCGTACCGCAAGCCGAATGCCCGGTTCCCCGTTGATGCGGATAATGCGTGTGATCCGGCGATGGGTGTCGCGCACCTGGGCCACCTGGTGAAGCGTTACGGGCGCGCCCTCGCGCACTGCCACCACGGTGCTGCGGAGTTCCTCCAGCGTCTGAAACTCTCCCGGCGTGCGCAGGCGCAGGTCCAGACGTCCTTCCGCGATATCACCGGCCGGAATACTGACGTTGGCATCGCGCAGGGCAGTGCGGATGTCCTCCAGGCTCAGACCCAGCGCCTGCATTCTCTCGGGAAGGACCTCGACACGGACCTCGCGCTGCAGGCCGCCCCACACATCCACCACCGCCACACCCGGTATGCGCTCGAGCCGGGGACGAATGCGGTCGTCGATGATCTCGCGCATGTCTATGGGATCCATGCGTGCGGCCACCCCCACCAGCATGACCGGTGACTGGGCCGTGTCGAACTTGCGCACCCGGGGGCGTTCGGCATTGTCCGGCAGTCTGTTGACGATGCGTTCGAGGCGGTCCCGTATGTCGTTGCTGGCCTCGTCCAGGTTGGCGCCCCAGCCGAACGATACCCGAACATTGCTGCTGCCCTCGGCGGACGTGGACGTGATCTCCTGCACACCCGGTACCGCCGCCACCGCTTCCTCCACCTGGCGGGTCACCAGCTGTTCCACTTCCTCGGGTCCGGCATTGCCGTAAGGCGTCGCCACCGTGATGGTGGGGTAGGTGATATCGGGCAACAGATCGATGGGCAGGCGCAGCAGCGCCATGAGGCCCAGGGTCACCACGATCAGGGTGACCATCACGGTGAAGACGGGCCGGGGAACGGTGAACTGCGCGATATTCATCACCGGGCACCCACGGTATCCACCTGCTCCGGATCCACCAGCTGCACGGGACTCCCGTCGCTCAGAAGGTGCTGGCCCAGTGTCACCACGCGGCCATCCAGTTCAGGGGAACGGATCTCCACCCAGTTGCCATCGCGCACGCCGGTGCCCACCGGCACGAACCGTACCCGGGGACCTTCGTCATCATCCATGATGCGGAATACCCCAGGTGCTCCTCCGCGCTCCACCAGGGCATCCACCGGCACGATGGTGGCGTTTTCAATGTGACGGACCCGTATCGATGCCTCCACGAACATGCCCGGCCGTAGCCGAAGGTCCGGATTGGGCACGTTGATCTCGACGCGGGCCTGGCGCGAGGTTTCCCGGAATTCCGGTGCCAGTCGGGAGACGATGCCGGCAAATGTTTCTCCCGGATAGGCTTCCGTGGTGAGCACGACCTCCTGTCCGGGCCGGAGCCTGGCGTAGTCACGTTCCGTGACGAACACCACCGCCCGCAGCGGATTGGGTTCCACCAGGGCAAGCACCGGCATGTTGGCCTGCAGGATCGCCCCTTCGTCGGCAAAGCGTTCGGCCACCAGCCGTTCGGAATCCTCGCCGTGCCAGACGGCGAACAGTTCCGTGTAGGAGAGACGGATCTGCGCGCCCCGCACGGCCGCCTCGCGCTGGTCGATCTGGGAGCGTGCCAGTTCGACACGCGCCTCCTGCGCCTGGACCTCTGTTTGTGCGGCGTCCAGTTCGGACTGGGAGGCGACGCGCTGTTCGCGTAATTCCCGGGTGCGTGTCAGGGCTCGCCGCGCAGCCTCCAGGGACGCCTGCGCCTCCGACAGACTGGCACGGGCGACAGCCAGTTCGGCGCGCGCCTGCTGAAGTTCCTGTTCGAAAAGCTCCGTGTCCAGGCTTGCCAGGCGGTCTCCGCGGCGCACCGTGTCTCCGATGTCCACGTAGATCCGATCCAGCCGACCGGATACCCGCGGCGTTATCTCGACCCGGCTGGCCGCGGTGAGGGAACCGGTGAAACGCGTCGCCTCGCGGATGTCCCTCGTCTGCACCTCGGCCACCGTGACCGCCACCGCCCGAGTCGAACCCCGGACCGCCGCACCGGGGCTGTTGGCCGGGGAGACAGCCGGATCGTCACCCGGCGACAACCACAACCACAACCCCGCGCCGGCAAGGGCAATCACGATCAGGGGGAGCAGCAATCGATTCATGGGAAATACGTGGGCAGCGGTGCGGATCGCAAGGGCGATACTGACATAAACGCGTGAGACCGTCGCCGGGTTGACCGCCCCTCATCGGGTCGGGGCCGAAGGCCACGCACCCCGGGCGGCCCGCTCATACCCCATCCGGTTCGCCGGCAAGGGATTCCGGGCCAATGCTCATTCGAGACGCCACGGGGCCGCGAGTTCCCGCACGTCATGGAGCAGTGCGGTCCGGTGCGCTCAGCGTTGATCAGGCGGTTTCCTTTTGCGCCTCCACCACGGCGAGCGCGGTCATGTTGATCAGGCGGCGCACCGAGGCGGTTTCGGTGAGGACATGGACGGGGCGGGCGGCACCGAGCAGCACCGGGCCCACGCTGACACCCTGGCCGCTGGCGGCTTTGAGCAGGTTGAACGAGATATTGGCCGCGCCCAGGTTGGGCATGATCAGCAGGTTGGCTTCGCCCTTGAGTTTGCAGCCTTGGTAGATGCGTTCGCGCAGTTCTTCCTTGAGGGCCGCATCGGCGTGCATCTCGCCATCCATTTCCAGCTCCGGATCCATGCGTTCAATCATCCCCCGCGCCAGGCTCATCTTGCGCGCGGCGAGCGACTGGGAGCTGCCGAAGTTGGAATGCGAGACCAGGGCCACCTTCGGCGTCAGGCCGAAGCGGCGCACCTCCTCGGCGGCCATGATCGTGAACTCGGCGATGGTCTCCGCGTCGGGATCCTCGTTGACATAGGTGTCACAGATAAACAGCGTGCGACTGGGCAGCATGAGCACGTTCATGGCGGCAAATGTCCGCCGTCCGGGCGCGAGGCCGATGACGTCCGAGACGTGCTGCAGGTGGGTTGCGTGGCGCCCGGCGACGCCGCAGATGAGCGAATCCGCGTAGCCGTGGCGCAGCAGCATGCACCCGATCAGTGTGTTGTCGCTGCGCATGAGCTGCTTGGCGATCTCGGGCGTGACGCCCTTGCGGCCCATCAGTTCGTGGTAGTCGGTCCACAGCGGCCGGTAGCGGGGATCGGAATCCGGATTCACCAGTTCGAAGTCCTCGCCCGGTTTCAGCCGCAGACCGATGCGGTCAATGCGCATCTGCACGACATCCGGACGACCGATCACCACGGGTTCCGCCAGCCCTTCCTCGAGCACGGTCTGGATGGCCCGAAGCACGCGCTCCTCCTCACCCTCGGCGAACACCACGCGCTTCGGCGCCGCCTTGGCGGCGGCAAACACCGGCTTCATGATGAACCCGGACTGGTAGACAAAGTTGTTGAGGTGATCGCGGTAGCTGCGCAGATCCTCGATGGGCGCGCTGGCCACGCCCGACTCCGTGGCCGCCTTGGCCACCATCGGGGCGATCTTGACGATCAGGCGCGGATCGAACGGCTTGGGAATCAGATATGACGGACCGAAGCGCAGGCCCTCGTCGCTGTACGCCTTGGCCACCAGCTCCGATGGCTCCGCCCGGGCAAGGTCCGCCAGGGCCTTGACCGCCGCAACCTTCATCTCGTCGGTGATGGCCCGGGCCCCCACATCCAGCGCACCGCGGAAAATGAATGGGAAGCACAGGACATTGTTCACCTGGTTGGGATAGTCCGAGCGGCCGGTGGCCACCATGGCGTCGTCGCGCACCTCGGCCACGTCCTCGGGCAGGATCTCCGGATCCGGGTTGGCCAGGGCGAGGATGAGCGGGGAGGGCGCCATCCGGGCCACCATGTCCTTTTTCAGTATCCCGCCCGCGGAGAGGCCCAGGAAGACGTCGGCCCCCTCGATCACGTCCGCCAGCGTACGGGCATCCGTGGCCTGTCCGTAGCGTGCCTTGAACGCGTCCATGCCCTCGGATCGTTCCGTATGGACCACCCCCTGGCGATCCGTCACCCAGATGTTTTCGGGCGAGAGGCCCAGGGTGACGAGCAGGTCCAGGCACGCCAGTGCCGCTGCTCCGGCTCCCGAGGTCACAAGCTTCACCCGGGAGAGATCCTTGCGGGCAAGGGTCATGGCGTTGAGCACCGTTGCCGCCACCACGATGGCCGTGCCGTGCTGATCGTCATGGAACACCGGGATGTTCATGCGCTCGCGCAGCCGGCTCTCGATGTAGAAGCACTCCGGCGCCTTGATGTCCTCAAGGTTGATGCCCCCGAAGGTGGGCTCCAGGGCAGCGATCATGTCCACCAGGCGATCCGGGTCCGACTCGCTCAGTTCCAGGTCGAATACATCGATATTGGCAAATTTCTTGAAAAGAACCCCTTTGCCCTCCATGACCGGCTTGGCAGCCAGCGGCCCCACCGCACCCAGCCCCAGAACAGCCGTGCCATTTGTAATCACCCCCACGAGGTTGCTACGCGCCGTGAGGCGTGCGGCCTGCGCGGGATCGGCCGCGATGGCCCGGGAAGCGGCCGCCACGCCAGGGGAGTAGGCCAGCGCGAGGTCACGCTGGTTGGTCAGTCCCTTGGTGGGTACCACGGAGATCTTTCCCGGGGTGGGGAGTTGGTGGTAGTCGAGAGCGGCCTGGTCGAGGCTGGTCTTGTCCATTAGGGTCCTTTGGAATCGGTATTGCGTGACTTGGAAGTGGCCGGTTTTCTTCTTCCGGAACCTCATTATGGGTGATCCGAAGGATTTAGATAAGTCAGGGGGCGCAGTCGGGTCGGGCACAGCCCCCTCACGGGTCTCCGACGCCCGAATTCATGCCGTTCGCCCTCCGGTTCTGACCGCTCGTCCCGACCCGCCTCAATTCATTGACGCAGGTCATCAATATCCCTGCAATTTGTACCCTATTTTGTGATGGCTCCCTCAGACAAGGAAGGCCATAACCGCCCGTTCAGAGGGACCAAGTGGGCCTTCCAATGACCGTCTTGCCGCGTGTTCGTCGGGGAATCACGGGAGTATGAGCGGCGGTGGGCGGAAAGGGAGCCCGTCAGCAGGGGAGTAGGAGACGACAATGATGATGACGCTTTACAGAAAATGGAACAGACCCGGAACCCGGGTGCCATCCGCCATCCTCATCCTTTGGCTTTTGGCCGTCACGGCCGTGAACGCCCAGGGAACCGGCGATGCGTATCTCGATGCACTCGAGACCGAGGCCCGGGCCATCACGCACCTGGAGAACGCGGAGCGCCTCGATACGTCAGGAGGAACCCGATCCGAGGCCGTGATGGAGCGCAAGTATGTGACGCCCGGCCTGACCATGGAGGAGTTTGAACGGGAACTCGATCAGCGCTTCGGCGGGACCAGCATGATCTATCAAAGGCTGTCGGATGAGGCCAAGCAGTCCATCTACAACGATTACCAGGACGATAACAGGATATCCGTCATTCGGAGGAACGTCGCGTTCTCCCTGTAGGCCACAGGCTGATGGCGGAGCGACTGATAACTAGAGGATCTTGAACGATGAAAAGGCTTTGGAAGCACGTACCGGTAGTTGCAGCTGTCCTGATTCTGGGTGTCTCGGGGGCCACCCATGCCGGAAACCAGGTGCGCATCACCGAGGACAGACCCTACATTTACGTAACACATAATGATCGCCTGGTGCGCGTACAGCGTATCCAGGATGAGCAGCACGAGCTGTCCGGTGGTTTCGCAAGGACATCACGAAAGTGCCCACCGTTCTGCATCACCCCGAAGATCCCCGCACCCGGGGTCAACGCAATGGGCGAGTTGGAACTGTTCGAGTTCCTCCGTTTCACGGTGGACGCCGGCCGCGGACTGCTCGTTGACGCCCGCACCTCCAGCTTCTTCGAACGCGGCACCATACCGGGGTCAGTCAGCATTCCCTTCACCCGCTTCGAAGAAGATCCGGAATCCGACGGAATGCGCGATCTGCTCATCAAGCTGGGGGCGAAACCCGTCAGCGAGCAGAGCCGATCGTGGTGGAATGGCCTGTGGGCCAGGGTGCGAAACATCATCGGGTCCGCCGAGGCGTCGGAGCAGGGTGCCTGGGACTTCAGCGAGGCCAAGGAACTGGCCCTGTGGTGCAACGGTCCCTGGTGCGATCAGTCTCCACGGGCGATCAAGGCGCTGGTCGACCTGGGCTACCCACCCGAGAAGCTCCACTACTACCGTGGCGGGATGCAGAACTGGCAGATGCTTGGTCTGAGCGTCATCCTGCCGGATGTCAGCGAAGTGGCGCAGTGGTGAAGCCCCACGCAGGGGACCCGCTTTCATCAACCCCATGACCTGCTGCGCCCCTCCAGCCACATGGCTGGAGGGGCGCACGTTTTGGTAGCAATTACCAAATAGAGTGCAATATTAATCAATAGGCTATGAGAAGTTATTAACCCTAGTGGTTAAGTGAATGCGGATGAAGCACGGAGCGTGCATTGAGGAGGGGGAGGCCTGCCGACTCACCTGTCTGGTTTAATATCCGATTTAACATAATATACATTATGCGAACTAGACGATGGGGCTGACGCCACCCGATCCCCCGGGATTTCAGGCGCTTGCGGCACCGATCTTCTGGGCTTGTCTATATTTAAACAAAGGGGAAATTCAGGGGGACCGGAAAGCCTGCGCGGGGTGCCGATGCGGGCCCTGCAGCATCCCGAGTACCGGGATCTCAAGGATCTGCGCTGGCGACACCTCGGGCTCAACCTCGAACAGGCGGCCGAGCGCTGCGGGGTGTCTCCCCGGGTGTTCCAGCGCTGGGAGCGGCAGAACAAGGCTCCCGAGCTGGCATTGCGCCTGCTGCGCCTCCTGGGCGGGGAGCTGGGCCTGATCGATCCGGCCTGGCGGGACTTCCACCTTGTGCGCGGGCGGCTGTTCTACGGCGAGGACCCCCGGGGCTATGAGCCGGGTCATGTGGCGCTGCTGTCCTCATTGCTGGCGGATCGGGCTGTGACGGCGGCTGAACGGCGGAAGGGCTGCGGGGCGGGGATTGGCAAGGCCCTGCCGCCAACCCCCGCCCCCGAGGCTTCTGACGGGCTACCACCCTCCTCTCCGGAGTCACCATCGGACTCGTGGCCACGATCGAACTGGAGTCTGGTCGGCCAGTCCACGCCGACCCCCCTTGGAGACCGAGCCCATGCCCGGGCGTCCTCGAAGGGACAAGCTGCCGCGAAAGTCGGGGAACGCGGGCCGAACGTGCTTAACACTGCCTATACATTATGCGAAATATACTCCGGGGCTGACGGCACCCGATCCCCCGCTGGTTCAGGCACAGACCGGGGCATTGCGCCCAGGCACGCCGCGGTGCCGGATCCCATGCAATGGGTTGCTGTTGGCCTTGCGGGGATTCCGTTGGGGACTGTAATTAAATCTG
>NZ_MVBK01000019.1 GCF_002000365.1 Thioalkalivibrio denitrificans
CCTAAGTCCGACAGGCTCCGAGAGGTTCGAATCCGCCAACATGGGAGATGTCCGATGAGTTCCGACATGAACGAGGTTCTCAACCCCAGCGCCAGGACCTACGACGCGGCATTCAAGCACGCCCCGCCCGGATGGACCCGGGAAGACGCCATCCGCGAGGCGGAGGCGGACGGGCTGACGCTCACCAACGATCACTGGGAGCTGATCAGAGCCCTGCAGGAATATTACGAACGCCACAAGGACAGCCGCATCAACCTGCGCGAACTACACGACGCCCTGGACGAGCGCTTCCACACCCGGGGCGGCCGGAAATACCTGTTCGCACTGATGCCCAAGGGGCCCGTGGCCCAGGGATGCCGCATCGCCGGCCTCAAGCCGCCGGCCGGCACAACGGAATCGGGGTTCGGCAGCGTCTCGTAACGGGTCCGCCGCAAAACCCTCTCGAAACCGGTGCGTCGCGCCCCTGTCCCGCAGGGGCCGTGTCGTCGCGCACCTGATCCCGCCGACCTCCCGGGACCGCGCCGCCCGCGGTCCACGTACCGGTGGTCAAACACCGCGTTTGCGGATAATGTGCGCAACGGAGCCGCAGCTGTCGGCCTGAGCGTATCGCCGGGTCGTCAGATCCCGGCAGGGTGACGTACAGAGGCGCTCCGACTCACGGACGCCCTGTCCTGTACGAAGAGGCCCGAATCCACCGAGCCCGGGATGGCACCGAAGTGCCGGGACCCCGGATCACATAGAGGACGAGGTTTGCGTCGATACACCGGATTGCTCCTGCCGTTGCTGCTGGTGGCCGCATTGCTGGTCATCGCAGGCCTGCTGGCCGGCGGCCGGGGCGGACATACCGTCATCGTGGACCGGGGCACTCCCGCCACAGAACAGGACCTGCGCGAGCGGCGCGGCCCCCTGGTGGACGAGGTGGTCTTCACGCAGCAGCAGGACGCGGGCCAGGTGGTGGGCCTGATCGAACGGGGCAGCCACCAGGTATTCGCCCAGGGCATCAACCGCCCGGCGCTGTTCCAGCGCCTGCGGGATTCCGCCGCCACCGCCTACGACCTCTCCTACGGCACCTCGGTGGAACTGACGTTCAACCCGTCCGGTCCGGAATTCTCCGACGGCCGGCTCAACCCCTTCGCCGTGCCGGCCATGCGCGAGGCCATCAACTGGCTCATCAACCGCCGCCACATCGCCGAGGAGATCTACGGCGGCCTGGCGGTGCCCCGCTACCTGCCGCTCAACACCGCGTTTCCGGACTATGCACGTCTGGCGGAGATGGCCCGGGAACTGGAACTCCTGTACGGCCACGATCCGGCGCGCGCGCGCGAGGCCATCCGCAGGGAGATGCAGAACCTGGGCGCGGAATGGGTGCATGGCCGGTGGATGTACAACGGCCAGCCCGTGAGCCTGACCCTGCTCATCCGCAACGACGACGAACGCCGGCGCGTGGGTGATTATCTCGCCAACCTGTTGGAGGGCGAGGGCTTTCGTATCGAGCGCCTGTATCGTACGGCCGAGGAGGCCTCGCGCATCTGGATCGTCGGTGACCCGGCCGGCGGGCGCTGGCACATCTACACCGGCGCCTGGATCTCCACCCTCATCCAGCGCGACCAGGCGGAAAACTTCAGCTTCTACTACACGCCCCGGGGCCGCGCCGAGCCGCTCTGGCAGGCCTACCAGCCGGACCCCGATTTCGATGCCGTGGCCGACCGTCTGCAACGCCGGGAATACAGCGACTGGGAGGAACGTCAGGACCTCATGCGCCAGGCGCTGAGCCTGTCCATGACGGATTCGGCGCGCGTATGGCTCGTGGACCAGCTCAACGTGTGGCCCCGCGCCCGGGACGTGACCCTGGCCGTGGACCTGGCCGGAGGCACCTCGGGCTCCAACCTCTGGCCCTACACCCTGGGCTATGCCGGGCGCCAGGGCGGACGCGTGGTGGTGGGCATGCCCAGCCTGCTCACGGAGCCCTGGAACCCCGTGGCCGGCAGCAACTGGATCTTCGACCAGATGATCACCCGCGCGCTCAACGATCCCCCGGTGCTGCCCGACCCCTTCACGGGCCTGTTCCTGCCCCAGCGCATCGAGCGCGCCGAGGTGACCGTGCGCGAGGACGCGCCCGTGATCCGCACCCTGGACTGGCTCAGCCTCGACACGACCGAGGACATCGAGGTCCCCGGCGATACCTGGGTGGACTGGGACGGAGCGGAACAACGCTTCCTGACCGCCGACGAAACCGCACCGGAGGGTCTGTCCGCGCGCACCCGGGTGCGCGTGTACTACGAACCCGATTACCTGGAACGCCGCTGGCACGACGGCTCGCCCATGTCCATGGTGGACGTGGTGCTGCCGTGGATCATGCTGTTCGAGCGGGCCAACCCCGACAGCCCCCTGTTCGACGTGGCCCACGTGCCCGCCTTCGAGGCTTTTCAGCGCCACTTCCGCGGCTGGCGCATCGTCTCCGAGTCGCCGCTGGTCCTGGAGATCTACAGCGACCAGATCCACCCGGACGCCGAGGCCATCGTCGCCAATCGCGTGCCCGGCGTCACCGCGTGGCACGTGCTCGCACTGGGCATCCTCGCCGAGCGCGAGGGCAGCCTGGCATTCTCCTCCAACAAGGCGGACCGAATGCGCACCGACTGGCTGAGCCTTGTCTCCGGACCCAGCCTCCCGGTACTGGAGCGCCAGCTGCACCGCGCCAGCGAAATCGAATACCTGCCCTACGCGGAAACGCTGGCGCACTTCACCGACTCCGGCGAGATCGTCGCACGCTACCGCTCACTGGCCGACTGGTATGCGGCGCGCCGCCATTTCTACGTGGGCAGCGGCCCGTTCTTTCTGCAGTCGGTGCACCCGGTGGAGGGCAGCGCCGTGCTGCGCCGGTTCCCGGAATTCCCAGATCCCTCGGACAAGTGGCTGCGCTTCGCTGAGCCCGAGATCCCCGAGCTCACCCTGGACGGGCCCGTGGTGGTCACCCACGGGGAAACGGCCACCTTCCTGCTGGAGATCACCCTGGATGGCAAGCCCTACCCGGAGCAGGCCATACAGGACGTGCAGTACCTGCTGTTTGACGGCGACAACCGGGTCGCGCTTCGGGGCGGTGCGCAGTACCAGGGCGAAGGGCGCTGGCTGATCCGCATGGACGAAGAGGCGTTCGCCAACCTGCCGATGGGGGCCAACAGCCTGGAGGTGGCCGTCACCTCGGACCGGGTGGCGCTGCCCGCCTTCGCCTCGCACGCCTTCGCCACCGTGGCGGGCAGCGCACCGCCCGAACCGATCGAGGTCACGCCATGAGCGATGCACCGGAGATGGCACAGTCGGTCCGAAGCCGGGGCCTGTGGCGTGACGGATGGCGGCTGCTGGTGTTTTCCGGCAAGCGGCTGATCGCGCTGTTCCTGACGGTGCTGGTCGGCGTCTACCTGACCATCTTCATCGCCAACATGGGCGGCCAGGTGGACGAGCTTCGCCTGGTGCAGATCCGCGGGGTGGTGTCGGAGGCCGTGCGCGCAGACCCGGCCTTCCAGGACATGACGGCCCAGGAACGCAACGAGCTGATCGAACGACAGATCTCGCTGGAGGTGGAACGCCTGAATCTTGACCAGCCCTTCATCCTGCGCAGCTTCGACTACCTCTACCGGGCCATGATGCTGGACCTGGGCCGGGCCGAGCAGATGCACAGCGACGCCGGCTCGCGACAGGTCTACGACATCATCGTCGAACGCCTGCCCGCCACCCTGCTTCTGTTCGGCACGGCCAATCTGCTGGTCTTCCTGGTGTCGGTGTGGGCGGCACTGCACCTGTCGAGACGCTACGGCAGCCTGCTGGACCGCAGCGTGGTGGCCCTCGCCCCGACCTCCGCGGCACCGGCGTGGTTCTACGGCATGTTTCTGATCCTGCTGTTCGCCTTCGTCCTGCCGGCCCTGCCCTCCGGTGGCATGGTGACGGCCCCGCCGCCGGAGAACCGTCTGGACTACCTGGCCAGCGTGCTGCGCCACATTACGCTGCCGCTGGTGGCCATGTTCATCTCGTCCATCTTCATCTCCATCTACTCCTGGCGCACCTTCTTCCTCATTCACTCCAGCGAGGACTACGTCGAGATGGCCCGCGCCAAGGGTCTGCCGGACCATCTGATCCGGCGCCGCTACATCCTTCGGCCGACGCTCTCGCCCATCGTCACCAGTTTCCTGCTCATGCTCATCGGCCTGTGGGGCGGGGCCATCATCCTGGAACAGATCTTCAACTGGCCCGGGCTGGGCACCCTGATCTTCCAGGCCATCGGCCATCGTGACACGCCGGTGATCATCGGCACGGTGGTGATCTTCGCCTACCTGCTGGCGGTGACCGTGTTCCTGCTGGACATCCTGTACGGCATTCTCGACCCGCGCGTGCGCATCGAGGGGGGCCGATGAGACGCTGGCTCGAAGGCCTCAAGCAGCTGCGCCGCTATCCCTCGGCGGTGCTGGGGATGCTGCTGATCCTGTTCCTGGTGGGCCTGTCCGTCTACACCGTGGTGGCCATCCCCTACAGTCAGGCGCTGGACCTCTGGCGCGGCGGAGACCACTGGCGCATGCATCCGGTCAACGCCTCGCCGGTGTGGGCAGATCGGCTGCGCGGCGGCGACCTGCCGGAGACGCAGATCATCTCCAGCGACGAGGTCACCGCCCGGGTACAGGAGTTCCCGGGCGGGCGCCGCCTGCAGATTCCGCTTGGCTTCGATTACCAAAGCAGCGCCTTCCCCAGCGAGCTCAATCTTTTCCTGCGCGTGCACGACACCGAGCGCCCGCCATTCGTGCGTTTCATCTGGCAGGCACCGGACGGCAGCGAGCAGGTGATCGGTGGCCGGCGCGTGGCGCGCGACGAACGGGTGTCCATCTCCCAGGACTGGGGGCTCGAGCGACGCCTGGGCCACGTGCCCCATGTGGGCCTGATGATGGACCCCGGATCCGGGAACCCTTCGCAGCCCGAGGTGCTCACGGGTATCCACACAATGCTGCTGGACGTGGTGATGTTCGACGAGGCCGGCAGCGTCAGCGCCGATCTGGTGGTCTACGGGCGAGTGCACGGCATTGCCGGCACCGACCACCAGCGCCGCGACCTGATGGTGGCGCTCATGTGGGGCACGCCGGTGGCGCTTGCCTTCGGCCTGATTGCCGCCGTGGGCACCACGGTGACCACGCTGGTGATCGCCGCCATGGGCGTGTGGTTCCGGGGCTGGGTGGACGCCACCATCCAGCGCCTGACCGAGGTGAACATGATCCTGCCCATGCTGCCCATTCTGGTGATGGTGGGCACGCTCTATTCCACCAGTATCTGGCTCATGCTGGGCGTGGTGGTGGCGCTGGGCATCTTCAGCGCGGGCATCAAGATGTACCGGGCCATGCTGCTGCCCATCCGCGAGGCCCCCTACATCGAGGCGGCCAAGGCCTACGGGGCCGGCGATGCCCGCATCATCCTGCGCTACATGGTGCCCCGGGTGCTGCCGGTGCTGATCCCCACCTTCGTCACCCTGATTCCCACCTTCGTGTTCCTGGAGGCCTCGCTGGCGGTGCTCGGCCTCGGCGATCCGGTCCTGCCCACCTGGGGCAAGGTACTCAACGACGCCCAGGAACAGAGCGCGCTGTACAACGGCTTCTATTACTGGGTGGTGTCGCCGGCGGCCTTGCTGATGCTCACCGGTCTGGGCTTCGCCATGCTGGGCTTCGCGCTGGACCGCGTCTTCAACCCGCGGCTGAGGAGTCTCTGACCATGACGCAACCCGCCCTGCTGCGCGTGGAGAATCTGCGGCTCGCCTATCGCACCGGGCGGGGCGTGGTGCGCGCGGTCGACGGCGTGGACTTCGACCTGCGCCGCGGCGAGGCACTGGTGCTGCTGGGGGAGAGCGGCTGCGGCAAGAGTTCCCTGGCCAAGGCCCTGCTGCGCCTGCTGCCGCGCAACGTGCAGGCCCACGAGGGGCGCGTGTGGCTGGACGACACGGACATCCTCGCCTTGCCCGAGGAGCGCTTTCGCCGGGATGTGCAGTGGCTGCGCATCTCCATGGTCATGCAGGCGGCCATGAATGCGCTCAACCCCGTGGTACGGGTCGGCGAGCAGGTGGCGGAACCGCTGATGGTGCATCGCGGGTGGTCCCGTGCCAAGGCCATGGAGCGGGCGGCCGAGGTCTTCGCACTGGTGGGCGTCTCCACGGACTTTCTCGGCCGCTACCCGTTCGAGCTCTCCGGCGGCATGCGCCAGCGGGTCGTGCTGGCCATGTCCCTGGTCACCGAGCCGGACCTGGTCATACTCGACGAGCCCACCTCCGCCCTGGACGTGCTGACCCAGGCGGGCATCATGAACGTGCTCAAGCGCATCAAGCGCGAACTGAACACCAGCTTCATCCTTATCACCCACGACGTGTCCACCTCCAGCGAGATCGCCGACCGGGTGGCCCTCATGTATGCCGGCCAGATCGTGGAACTGGCCGACGCCCGGCACTTCTTCACTGAACCGGCCCATCCCTACTCGCAGATGCTCATGGCCAGCGTGCCGCGCCTGCACCAGCCGGATCCGCCGCAACACATCCCGGGACAGCCCCCGGATCTGCTGGATCCGCCCGCGGGCTGTCGTTATGCGCCGCGCTGTCCGAAGCGGTTCGGGCGCTGCGACGAGATGCCGGATTCGATCACCGTCGGCGAGCGCCACCACGTGCGCTGCTGGCTGCACGGAGCCGGCCCATGAACCGCGACACCACCGCCGAGACCCTTCTGGAGGCCCGCGACCTGCACACCTGGTTCGAACTGCGTCAGTGGGGTTTCCTGCGTGCGGGTCACGTGCGCGCCGTGGACGGTGTGAACTTCGCCCTGCGCCGCGGCGAGGCCGTGGCCTTCGTGGGCGAGAGCGGATGCGGCAAGAGTTCGCTGGCGCGCACCCTGCTTGGGCTGCACCGCCCCACCCGGGGCGAGGTGGTGTTCGAGGGCGGCCACCTGGAAGCACTGGACAAGCGCGGCCTCAAGACCTACCGGGCACGTGTGGGCTACGTCCAGCAGGATCCCTACGGCGCCCTGCCCCCCTTCATGGACGTGGGGCGCATCCTATCGGAACCGCTGATCATCCACGGGGTGCGCGATCGGGAGACCCGGCAGGCACGGGTGCGGGCCGCGCTGGAGGAAGTGCGTCTGACGCCGGCGGAGAGCTACCTGTCCAAGTTCCCGCATCAGCTCAGCGGCGGCCAGCAGCAGCGCGTGGTGATCGCGCGGGCCCTGGTGCTGGAACCGTCCATGATCATCGCCGACGAACCCGTCTCCATGCTGGACGCCTCCGTGCGCGTGGAGATCCTGCGCCTGCTGCGCAATATCCAGGTGGAGCGGGGCCTGACGCTGGCCTTCATCACCCATGACCTCTCCACCGTGCGCCACTTCGCCGAGCGCATCTTCGTCATGTACGGCGGACGGATCGTGGAGCAGGCGGAGGTCAACGAACTGCTCGACCATCCACAGCATCCCTACACCCAGGCCCTGCTGGCCGCCATCCCGGATCCGGATCCGGACAACGCTGACCGGGAACACGCCGTGCCCGGCGGCGAACCCCCCAGCCTCGCCAACCCGCCGCCCGGCTGCCGGTTCCACCCCCGCTGCCCCGAGGCCATGGCCGGCCTGTGCGACCGCGACGAACCACCGGACTTCGAGCCCCGGCCGGTGCACCTGTCGGCGTGCTGGCTGCATCGCTGAGCGGACCGTCCGAATCCTTCATTAACCACGAAGCACACGAAGGGCACGAAGAAAAAGGTCTTGTTCCAAGAAACCTTCGTGCCCTTCGTGTGCTTCGTGGTTACAAACAGGCCGGTATCCGAAGCCACGGAGTGAATAGGGCGGGCCGTGCCCGCCGATCCGGGATCAGGTCACCAGGAACAGCGACAGCGACGGCACGAACGCCAGCACCAGCGCCACGGCCAGCATCGCCAGCACGAAGGGGAACGCCTTGGCCGCGATGGACAACACCGGCTGGCCGGTGATCCCCGAGATCACGAACAGATTCAGGCCCAGGGGCGGCGTGATGAAGCCGATGCCCAGCGACGTGATCATGAAGATGCAGAAGTGGATCGGGTGCATGCCGATCTCCTGGGCCAAAGGCAGCATGATGGGCGCCAGGATGACGATATTCGGCGTGCTCTCCATGACCAGCCCGGCCAGGATGAAGATGCCCAGCATCATCAGGATGATCAGCACCGGGTTCTCGGTAATGGCCGTCACGGTGGCGATCAGGCTCTGGGGTACGTCGTTGATCGCGAACACCTGGGCGAGCGGCAGGGCCACGGCGATGATGGGCACGATTACGCCGCAGACCTTCGCCGAGCCTTCCAGCGTGCCGGGGAAATCCCTGAGCCGAAACGTTCCCTGAAAAAGACCGATGGCAATGGTGGTCACCACCGCCACTGCCGCCGCCTCCGTGGGCGTGAAGATCCCCGAGTAGATGCCCCCGAAGATGATTGCCGGCACCAGCAGGGCATAGCGCCCGTCCCACACCGTCGCCAGCCAGTGGCGGAAGTTGAAACGCTGGCCCGCATGCTCGTAGCCGTTGAGGCGGTTCAGGATGGCATTGGTGATCATGGTGGACATCATGATCAGCACGCCGGGCACGATGGCCGCCAGGAACAGGGTCGACGTGGAGATGCCGAGCACCATGCCGATAATGATGTAGGCGATGGACGGCGGAATCAGGATGCCCGTACAGGCCCCCGAAGCCACCAGCGCACAGGCGTAGCCGGGCGGATAGCCCCGCTCGATGAGCCGCCGGATGGTGATGCGGCCCACCGCAGCGGCGCCGGCCGCATCCGAACCCGAGACACAGGCGAAGAAACCGCAGCCCAGCACCGTGGAGGTGCCCAGCCCCGAGCGTGTGCTGCCCATGGTGGCCTCGGCGATTCGGAGCAGCTTGACCGAGAGCCCGGTGCGCACCAGCACGTCGCCCGTGAGCACGAACAGCGGAATGGCGATCAGCGCAAAGGCATCCAGGCCGTGGAACACCGATTCGCCCACCAGTTCGATGGGCAGCGTGCCGGTCAGCACCAGGATGAGCAGCGCGGTGATGCCCAGAGAAACCCACACGGGCACCGCCAGGGCAAACATGATCAGCATGAGGATGATGGGGCCGAGGACCTGCCACCCCAGTTCGGCACTGCCGAAGGCCTCCGGTATGTACACGTGCCCTCCTCAGTCGAACAGTTGTCGCGCGGGCCGGGGCGGTCGGCCGGCACGCAGATCGGAGATGTCGTAGAACAGGGACTGCATCACGCGCAGCATCAGCAGCGCGAACCCGAACGGAATGGCAAACAGCACCCAGGCACGCAGGACGCGCAGGCCGTCGGTGACCGAGCCGTACTGGATGGAACTCATGAACGGGCCGATGGAAAGATAGAAGATGACCGCCGCCAGGCCGGCCATCAGGATGTCGCCCAGCAGGATGATGGACGTGCGCACCCGCGGCGGGAGAAAGGTCAGCAGCACATCGATGCGTATGTGCGCACGATCGCGCACCGCGGCGGCCGCGCCGATCCACACCAGGTAGATGAATGCATAACGCGCCGTTTCCTCGCCCCAGATGGACGAGAAGTCGAGCACAAAGCGGCGCAGCACCTCGATGAAGATGACCGCGACGATATAGATGTAGAACACCAGGAGCAGCCAGCGCTCCCCGTCCCGGTCGATGGTGGCAAGCAGACGTTTCATCGGCGTCCCGACGGCTCAGGGTTCGAGAACTCGGGCGGACACGGTCATGCCGTGTCCGCCCGCGGATTCACCTGCTGCGATCAGACGTCGTGCACGTAGTAGTGCGAAGGGGTCTGGGCCGCCTCGCGCATCCGCTCGAAGCTGTCGAGCGATCCGGCCAGTTTCTCCTTGATGCCGTTCCACTCGGGCCGCTGGGCGCCGCACGCCTCGACCCACTGGGCCAGTTCGTCGTCGGTGGGCGTGTAGAACTGCACCCCCGACCTGGCCATCTCGGCCATGGCATACGCCCGTGAGGCCGGCACTTGCGCCAGGTTCTGCTGGAAGGTGATCTCGCTGGCGAAGTCGATCCCTTCCTGAACCGCCGGGGGCAGACCGCGGAACCATTCCAGGTTGCAGGAATAGACCTGGGAATCGGGAACCGGCTTGTTGAAGGTGATCCAGGAGAGGATGTCCTTGAAGCCGTTGGAATACAGCGCGACGACGGCAGGATCCAGGGCATCGGCCACGCCCTGCTGGATCGCCGACGGCGTCTCGCCCCAGGCCACGGGGGTCGGATTGGCGCCTGCCAGCGAATAGAACTGCTGCAGGATCTCCGAGGCCGGCACGCGGAACTTCACACCGCGCAGGTCCGAAGGCGTCTTGAGCGGCGCACGCTGCATGCCCTTTCGCGCCGCCACCGTGCGCGGATCCAGTACCAGGTAGAGCAGGATCTTGAAGCCACGCTCCTCGGCCTTGGTATGCACCACGTCCTTCCAGGCATCCGAGGTCACGAGGTTGACGAACTCCTGGTTGTAGCCGCACCAGTAGGGGATATTGATCAGGTCCACCTCCGGCGCGAAGGGCGAGAAGTTGGAGATGGAATGCTGCGCCGCCTGGATGGTGTTGCTCTGCACGCCCTGGGCCAGTGCCGAACCCATACCCAGCTGGCCGGCGGGCGCAAGACGCACGTACACGTACCCGTTAGTGGCGTTCTGGATGTTCTCCTTGAGGTTGAGCTGCATCAGCGGGTACCAGCGGGTGGCGCCGATGCGGTACTCGGTGGCCAGCGTCATCCTCACCTCTGCCGCGCGTTCCCGCTCCCGCTCCTCCTGCGCGGTCTGTGCCGCGGCGGGCCTCGACAGCAGCCCGCCCGCGGCGGCCACCACCGCCGCGGTGAATCCGTACTTCGCCGTCAGTTCGAAGAACCGGCGCCGCTCCAGCGACTCCGGCGTGTCGGTATCAGCGTGTTGCCCCTTGTTTGTTTTCATGTCGACCCTCCTCCTCCGGTGTTTGTGGTTGTGTGACCGGCGCCCGGCCACCGGCCAGTCTCTCCGCAGCGAGCGCTGCGATGACAAAGAAGGTTGCCGAGGCGAACAGCAGCAGGAATTCCGGCACGCGGGCCAGGCGCAGGCCGGGGTCGAGACCCAGCATCGGCGCGAAGCGCCCGTACAGGACGTTGAGCGCAAAGCCCAGGAAGGCGAGGCCACTCGCTGTCAGCGCCAGGGATCTGATCCAGGTCGTTGCTCGTCGCGTCGTATCGGAACGCATGTCGTCTCCTGGCAACGGTTACCACCGGGCCGCGGTTGCCCCTCGGGTCTGCGATTGCCCGTCCGACAACGACCCTGTCCGCGAGGCAAAGTGACAAAATTTCAAAATTAGAATTACGGCGTTTCAGAAACAGGAAAATATCCCAACTTATAGTTGGTCCTTTCCACCTCTGCAAGCGACGCCGGAGCCCGTCACCATGGGAACTTTCAGGTGAATACTTGACTAATATAGTAAGTTATTCACTCGCACCCGGAACCTTGACTGGAGGACCCGTATGATCTTCGAACGCTTCATCGACCCCGGCCTCTCACAGCATTCATTCGTGGTGGGCTGCCAGGGAACCGGGGAGTTGGCCGTCATCGACCCCCGCAGGGATGTGGATATCTACCTGGATTACGCCACGGAAAACGGCTATCGCATCACCCACGTCATGGACACCCATATTCACGCCGACTTCGTTTCCGGCGCCCGCGAACTGGCGGCGAAGACCGGGGCCCGCCTGATGGTCTCGGGGCACGACGAGGGCGAACACTTCCAGGTGGGCTATGCCCACGAGGACCTGTACGACGGGGACACCATCCGCATCGGCAACGTGCGCCTGGACGTGCGCCACGTGCCCGGCCACACGCCCGAGCATCTCATGTTCGTGGTGTACGACGGTGCGCGGTCCGATGACGTGCCGATGGCGCTGCTGACCGGGGATTTCCTGTTCGTGGGCTCGCTTGGGCGCCCGGACCTGCTCGGCGAGGAGGCCAAGGACGCCCTGGCCCGGCAGATGTTTCGCAGCGTGCGCGAGAAGCTGGCGGATCTGCCCGACGGCGTCGAGGTGCACCCGGGCCACGGCGCCGGATCGGCCTGCGGCGCGGGCATGTTCGGCCGACCGGTCTCGACCCTGGGCTATGAACGGCGCACCAACCCCTACCTGGATCCGTCGCTGGACGAGGAAGCCTTCGTGCGCAGACTGCTGGAGGGGCTGCCCGACATCCCGGATTTCTACCCGCGCAACAAGCGCATCAACAGCGAGGGCCCGGGGGACGTGCTGCCGCTGCCCGGCATGAAGGCACTGGATCCGGCCGGGGTCGCCCGGCGGGCCCGGGCGGGAGAGATCACTGTCATCGATCTGCGGGACCCGCTGGCCTTCGGCGGCGGGCATATCCCCAATGCCCTCGGTATCGGCATCCGGGGCGCGTTCGCCAACTGGGCCGGCTGGGTCACGCCCGACGACACGCCCATCGTGCTGGTGGATGCAGACGGGGATCCGGACACCATCGAGTGCGCCGTGCGCAGCCTGATTCGCACCGGGCGCGATTACATCGAAGGGTACGTGAAAGGCGGCATGGACGAGTACGTGCTGGCCGGCCTGCCCCTGGAGACGCTGGCCCAAATGGATGTCCACAGGGCCCAGGATGCCGTGGCAAGCGGCGACCTCAAGCTGATCGACGTACGCACGGGCGACGAGTTCGAGAGCGGCCATGGGGACGGCGCCGTTCACACGCCGGTGGCGCAGACCCGCGACGGCGTACCGGCCATCGATCCGGACACACCCGTGGCAGCGGTCTGCGGCAGCGGCTACCGTTCAACCGTGGCCGGCTCCATCCTCAAGCGCCGGGGCTATCGCCGGGTGCACAACGTCGTCGGCGGCATGATGGCCTGGCAGCTGCAGAACCTGTGAGCTAATCGGAACGCCCGGCCCGCAGAGCATCGCCGGCCGCATCGAACCAGTGGACCCCCGAGAGGTCCACGGCCAGGCAGAGCGCATCCCCCGGCCGGCCGGCCGGGTCTCCGGTGACGCGCCCGGCACACAGGGCCGGGGACGGCACCTCCGCGTCCCGAAAATACACCAGCGTCTCGTGGCCCAGAGATTCCAGCGCCTCGACCTGCACCGTCAGCGTGACGTCGTCCGCCTTTGCCGGCAGGCCGAAATCCTCGGGGCGGATCCCCGCGAAGCATGCCTTGCCGGGCGGTGCCTCCCCCAGATCCAGCCACTGTCCGGCAAGCTGCAGTTGATGGCGGCCATCCCGCGTACGCGCACGCACGGGAAAGATGTTCATGGGCGGGTTGCCGAGAAAGCCGGCGACGAAGCGATTGGCCGGCTCCCGGTATAGCGTCAGCGGATCGTCCACCTGCTGCACACGCCCGGCCTCCATCACCGCCACCCGCTGCCCGAGGGTCATGGCCTCCACCTGGTCATGGGTCACGTACAGGGTGGTCGTCCCGAGGCGCTTCTGCAGCGCTGCAATCTCGGTACGGATCTGCACCCGCAGGCGCGCATCCAGGTTGGACAGGGGCTCGTCCATGAGAAAGACCGCGGGCTCGCGCACGATGGCCCGCCCCATGGCCACACGCTGGCGCTGCCCACCCGACAGTTCTCCGGGCCGCCTGTCCAGCAATGCCTCCAGCCCCAGGACACCGGCCGCCTCACGCACACGCCGCTCGATCTCCGCGCGCTTCATGCCGCGCATGCGCAGCGGAAAGGCCAGGTTGTCCCGAACGCGCATGTGCGGATAGAGCGCATAGTTCTGAAACACCATGGCCACGTTGCGCGCCTGCGGCGAGAGGTCATTCACCACCCGCCCGTCAATGACGATCTCCCCCGCGCTCACCGACTCCAGCCCCGCCAGCAGGCGCAGCAGCGTCGACTTCCCGCACCCCGAAGGGCCCAGCAGCACCATGAACTCGCCGTCCTGCACCCGAAGGTCGAGCGCGGGAATCACCACCTGCCCATCAAAGTCCTTCCTGACCCGCCTGAATTCCACCTTCGCCATCCCTTCACTTCCTCCTCAACTTCCACTTCCAGCCGCATCATCCTTCATCCGTAACTGCCACCCCTTCCCGGAACATGATGTAGGTCGGGCTTCAGCCCGACTGGCGGGGCTTGCCGTGGCGCCGTTGTCGGCCTTAAGGCCGACCTACAGGGGGTGTCCAAATTCTCCCTCCTCAATTCATCCCTTGACGCCCACCGACGCCACCCCCTGCACGAACCAGCGCTGGAACACCACGAACACCACCACCACCGGCAGCACCATGAGCACCCCGAACGCGAGGATGTCTCCCCACGCCAGCGGCGGCAGCGTGTGGAACGTGGCGATGCCCAGCGGCAGGGGGCGCACCGACTCGGACGTGGTCATCAGCAGCGGCCACAGGTACATGCCCCAGTGAAACAGGAACAGGACGATGGCGACACTGGCAAAGGCCGCCGCGCTGTTGGGAATCACGATGGTGAAGAAGGTGCGCAGCACGCCGGCACCGTCGATGCGCGCGGCCTCTTCCAGCTCCCGGGGCAGCCCGAGGAAGAAACTGTAAAAGAGGTAGATGGCCAGCGGATTGGCCACGAAGGGGATCGCCTGCACCAGGTGGTCGTCACGCCAGCCGAGCCAGGAGAGCTGATAGAAGAGCGGCACGGCGATGGCCTCGAAGGGGATCACCAGCAATGCGAGCACCAGCACCAGCACCCCGTTGCGCCCCCACCAGCGCAGGCGTGCCAGCGCGTAACCCGCGAAGGCATTGACCATCAGCCCCAGCCCCACGATCAGCCCGTTGATGATCAGTGAACTGGCCAGGTAGCTCGCGAACGGCACCCGCTCGAACACCGAACGATAGTTGTCGAGGCTGACGGATTCCGGCACAAGGGCCCGCCAGGTCCCCGCCTCGGCGAGCACCAGTTCGTCCGGTTTGAGACTGCCCGACAGCATGAACAGCACCGGGCCGAAGAACACCGCCGTACAGGCCAGCAGCAGCCCGTAGGCCATCAGCACGCGCAGCCACGGCATATTGTTCATCGCACCGTCCCCTGCTGGCGCATGAGGCTGCGCAATGCCAGCGTCACAGCCAGCACGATCAGGAAGAACACCACGCTCATGGCCGCGGCCGGCGCCACCTGCCCCTGGTCGAAGGCATGACGCACCACCTCGTGAATCACCGTGGTGGAGGCATCCTGGGGCCCGCCGCGGGTCATGATGCGCACCTGGTCGAACACCCGAAACGAAAGAATGGTGGTGACGATCACCACGAAGATGAGCGGGTTGCGAAGGCCCGGCAACGTCACGTGCAGAAACCGGCGCAGCGCCCCGGCGCCATCCACGGCAGCCGCCTCGTAGAGCTGGCGCGGGATCGCCTGCAGCCCGGCCAGCAGGATGACCATCTGAAAGCCCGCCCCCTGCCAGATGGACGTAACCATGATGGCGGGCAACGCCCAGGCGGGATCGTTCAGGAAATCCCGCGGCTCCCATACGCCCAGCGTAAGCGCGCCGAGCACCGCGTTGAGTACCCCGTCCGGCCCGGGCGCGAAGATGAGCACCCAGACCACCGCCACCAGCGAGAGCGGAAACACCACCGGCATGAAGAACAGCGTGCGGAACAACCACCGGCCGTGAAAGCGGTTGTTGAGCATCACCGCCAGCCCGAGCCCCAGGGCGGTCTGCACGGGGACCACGATCAGCGCGAACAGGACGTTGTTGAAAAGCCCCTGACGAAACGCCGGTTCCCCGAAGGCCAGGCGGTAGTTGTCCAGACCCACGAACGCCACCGGCAGCGGCGAGCCCATGCGCAGGTTGGTGAATGAGAGCATCACCGCCAGCACGAAGGGCAGCAGGATGAAGGCCGCCAGACCCGCCAGCGCGGGGACCGTGAGCCACCAGCCGACGCGGGCCTCGCTATGCCGCAAGGCGGTCACAACGGGCGGTCTCCCACGGTAACCCGGGGTCTTCCCTGTTCGCCCGTAGGTCGGCCTTCAGGCCGACAACATGGGGCCCCACACGGCCCGCCCTCTCGGCCTGAAGGCCGACCTACGTTCCAACCGGACACCCGATCATGCCTCCATGTAAACGTCGGTTCGTCCGAATCCTCGGCCGCGCCTACGACCGGGTAGAACCGGTTGACCGCCATCTCCCGGTCGATATGCCCGGCCGCGCGGGCAAGGGTCTCCTCGACGGGTGCGCCGTGCCTTATGTCGCGAAAGGCACGGGCAAAGGCCGCCGTGATCACCGGATAGGCCGGGGTGCGCGGCCGGGGTACGGCATAGCCCTCGTCGAGCTGGCGCACAAACAGGTGCAGCGGCCCACCCGGGCCGTATTCCGGTGATCGCTGCACCGCCCGGCGGGTGCCCGGCACGGCGCCGTTGGCCCGGCTCATCTCCAGCACCTCTTCCGGCTCCAGCAGAAATGCAAGCAGGGACGCGGCCAGGTCCGGATCCCGGGCCTCCCGGGTCACGGCCCACTGCCACGACCCCTGCCCCGTCACCATCCGAGGCCCGAAACGGGGCAGCGGCAGAAGCAGGAGATCGTCCCCGAGCGCGGCGCGATAGGCCGGGTAGTTCCAGTGCCCGCCCCAGGCGAGCGCCACGCGCCCTTGGACGAACGCCGCGTCATCCAGGTTGGGATCCACGTAGCCCGAGGTGATCCAGTCCTGTATCTCCCGCATGGCCCGCACGGCGCGCGGCGAATCCAGCATGCCCGAGGCACCGCGGCGGTCCTCACGGTGCACCAGGTCGGCGCCCGCCGACTGGATCAGGGGGGAGAAGGCATAGGTGAACCACTCGTCCGTGTAGTTGAGCTTGAGATCCAGCACCCGCCCGGTCCCGGACCGCCGGGCCAGTGCCCGCAGCACCCGCCGGAACTCCCCGTCATCCCAGGCATCGTCCGGCCCCTCGGGAACGCGCACGCCCGCCTCCGACAAGGCCCGCCCGTCCGCCCACAGCCCTAGCCCGGAGTCGAAAGTGCCCACGCCGAACAGCCTGTCCCGCCAGGTGCCCTGGGCAATCAGGGAGGGCAACAGGTCGTCCTGAATACGTTCATCGAGCAGGTCGTCCAGTGCCCGCAGGCGCCCCTGCCATGCGTAGCTGTACAGGTACGGTCCGTCCAGTTCCAGCACGTCGGGCAGGCGGCCGGCCAGCGCCGCGGCCTGCACCTGGCCGTTGTAGGATCCTTCGGGGATGAAGGTGAGCCTGATCCGCACATCCGCGTGCCGCGCCTCAAAGCGGCGCAGCTGTGCCTCCAGGGTGACCCGCTCCGACTCGCGTCCTGCGTGCGCCCAGACGCTCAGCTCCCGATACCCGGCGTCATCGCCGGGCCCCGTGCAGCCTGCGAGCAGCCACGTCACACCCACGATCCATGCGTTTAGCGGGGATGCCTTCATGCGTTCAGGTTAACTCCAATGCTCGCCTCAGGGGACACAGGGACAAGGAATGTTCTCTCGCAAAGGCGCGAAGCACGCGAAGAAGATCGGATCACCACATAGGGCGTCCCGTGGGCGCCGCCGCGCCAACATCCATCCCGGGACCCGCAGGAATGGCGTCCCCGCCGCGAACATGCCCACGCTCGGGGTGCCAGCAACCCTTCGGCCCGGGGGCGGACCTCCTGCACCCGGCAACACAGGTAGACCGCGGATCATGCCCTTGGTATCCAGCGCGTCTATGCTCCTATTCACAGTGACGGTGCGAGGCAGGGCCTCAGGGCGCCAGCCTCTTCTGATTCCGTAATTGGTGAACCGGAATGATCCAGTCAACTCGCTAAATCCATCTCAGGCCCAACTCCGCATGCCACAGCCATCAAAGCCGATCGCCACGCTCCTTGCCGCGCTCATCACCATGTTCCTGCTGACGCCCGCAGGACAGCACGTCCTCGGGGCTGATCGGCTCACAGATATCGACAGAGCCCTTGAAGCCATTGCCGACAGTCCCTTCGACGAGCCTCTGCATCTCGAGTCCGTTGAGGAGGACGACGGGGTTCAGGGCGACATCCATGCCCTGATGAATATTCCCCATGAAGCCCTGGTTGCAGCCCTGGCCCGCGTCGAAACCTGGTGCGAGATTCTGTTCCTGCACATCAACGTCAAGGCATGCGTGCATGACGCGGATGATGGTCAACTGACACTGTTCATGGGGCCCAGGCGCTACCAGGACCCGGCCGTGTCGGAGCAGATCCACTTCCGGTTCCGGGTTGACCATGCGGACGATGACAGACTGACCGTCTCGCTTGATGCGGACCGCGGACCACACGGCCTGCGCGGGGTCAGCATGGAGGTACAGGCCGTCCCGATCGACGAGGACACAAGCCTCTTGCATATGCACTACGCACTGCGCTACGGGCGACTCGCACGAACGGTGCTTGCCGTGTACTTCGCTTTCCGTGGGCGAGAACTCATCGGCTTCACTATCGCGGAGACCGACGAGGCAGGCGATCCCGTTTATGTGGACGGCCTGCGCGGCATGATCGAACGCAACACGGTGCGTTTCTATTTCGCGCTGAAGACCTACTTTCGGTATCCCGATCCGGATCAGCTTCAGGCACGCCTGGAACACTGGTTCGATCTCACCGAACGCCACCCCGATCAGCTCCGAATTCGCGACCGGGACGATTACCTGGCCCAAAAGGCCAGGGAGCGGCAGGATCAGGAGGATCTGCAGGCGACAGGGGGGCTTCCGGAAGCGACCGATCCCTGGTGACGGGTCTTCGCTACTCTGTCAGCTGATAGTAGCGCCGGTTCACGTAGCGCGTGACCAGCTCGATCTCCTCACTGGTCCACTGCAACCCGGCATGCACGCTCCAGGACGCCACCTGTTCACGCAGTCCGCCGAGGGTGGATACCCTGCGCCGCTCGCGGGTGTGCACCCACTGTTCGTGGCACTGCTGGCAATGATTCTGGTAAAGAGCCCGGCCCGGGTCGAAGTCCTGCGCCGCCAGCGGCGCAGAGATGATCCAGAACATGACCAGCCCCGCCAAAGGCATCGTTATCCGGATTGAAGCCCTTCTTCTCGTCATGATTCCCACCTCCTTCGGGGATGCCACGAAAACGAGCCGATCCACGCACTGGAAACGCGGGCTACCAGTCGCCCAACCAGGCCCATGCACGCCGTGTCGCCCACCACAGCAGGACCAACGCCGCGAAGACAACCAACATGATCACAAACACCTCACCCGTTTCGGGCATGCGTTCAACCTGCAATACCAGTTGCGTGGCAGCCACCACGATCACCGTGGGCGGCACGATGCCGACGGCGGTACCCAGCAGGAAATCCCGGAAGCGGATGTGCGTGGTGCCGGCGGCCAGGTTGATCAGGGCCTGAGACACGATGGGCAACATGTTCACCACGATCATGCTAACCACGCCCCGCCTGGCGATGGCGCGGCTCAGGCGCCTCATGCGCGGCCCGGACAGGCGCCGTACCGGTCTGCGTCCCACATAGCGACCGATCAGGTAGCCGATCACCGCACCTGCGAGCGTTCCGAAATAGCCCACCGCCAGCCCCCACCAGGGCCCCAGCAGGATCACCGCCACGGGCACCAGCAGGATCTGCGGGATCGCCACCTGCTGACCCAGCACGACGCCCGCGAACACCAGCCAGTGCAGCCACGGCCCCTCGGCCAGCTGCCCGGCCCGGGCCTGTATGTGCGCGGGCTGCCAGTCGCCCTCGTGCATGACGATGGCCCAGAACGCCGCCAGTACCAGCAACGCGGCGATGACCGACAGGAACAGAATCAGCCGGAGCCGCGGCGTCATGACACGCTGAGGGCGTCCGCCGGCCGGGGCATGAACACGTGGGCCGGGTGGACGTCCGTCTCTGTATGCACCCGCAGAGCGCAGCGCACGTGCGCGACACGGGCAACCGGCACCTCACAGGAATCAGTCCCGCACAAGCAAACACACCGCCCGCAGACGCCCTGACCGGACCCTCAATGAACCACCAGCACCGGACACTTGGCGTGGTGCAGCACCCGCTGTGTAGTGCTGCCCATGAGGATCTCCTCGACCCGGGAAAGGCCCCGCCGGCCCATGACGATCATCCCGCCCTTTACCGAACCGGAATGGTCCAGGATGGCGGCGGCCGCCTCCCCGGTGATGATCTTCTCCTCGACAGACACCGAGGAATCGCCCATGGCCTCGCGGGCCGATTCAAAGGCGGCCCCTGCCGTCTCGTCCCGCAGTTTCTCGAATCCGCCCGGAGAGTAATACTGCAGCTTTTCCGCCCGGTCGGTTTCCTTCGGCCACCCGAACATGTCCATAGGCGTTTCCGGGAACGCGAACAGCAGCTGCACGGGCACGCCCAGTTTCTCCGCCATCCGCGCCGCATAGGCTGCGGCGGCGCTGGCATTCTTGGAACCGTCAACAGGGACCAGAAGTACTTCTGGCATATCGCTCATGTGGGCCTCCGGGAACAGTGAATGTCTGCAGTATCTTACGGATTTTCCATCAATCCATGAGCTTAGCCCATGAGCCGGGAAGTGGGTTGATATGGCTCATACGGTCGCAGGACGCGTACAGGCAGGCGTAGCGACCGAACCGCGGGACGCCGGGGCATGCGCACCGCGGATGGAGACACCGGCAAGCCTCCATATCCCATGTGGCCAAGAAAGAGTCAACACGAAAAATACCGCCTTCCCGCCTGATGCGGATTGGTTTTGCCCCATGCCCCCTTGCCGCTCCGGCCCAGGTTGTCGGGAACTGTCGGACATTTCCCGACAGAAACTGTCGGGTATGGACGTACAGACGACTGGGCGGGTCTTTACCAGACTTTACACGAAGGGGAATGCTCCCCTGCCGACGGACCGCGCTCATGTCATCGAGTGCAACACGCAGCACCGGCGTCAGCGAGCCCATGGCATCCCTGACGGACACATGGAGCCGGCTACGAACCCGCGCCTTCGAGTTCCGCCTGCCTCGTGCCTCCGCCGTGATCGGCGTCATCGCGGCGGCGCTGGTGCTGGTCAGCTGGTGGCTCACGGACCAGGCGGTCACACGTCACGCCGAGGATCGCTTTGAGTTCCGCACGGCGCAGATCGAATGGCAGATCATCGAACGCATGCGCGCCTATGAGCAGATCCTGCGGGGTGGCGCCGCCCTCTTCGCTGCATCCGAGGAGGTCACGAGGGATGAATGGCGCGCCTATGTGCGAAAACTCGCCATACAGGACCGTTATCCGGGTTTGCAGGGCATAGGCTACACCCATCGCATCCCCCCGGAAGAACTGGAAGCCCACCTGATCCAGGTCCGTGCGGAAGGATTTCCCGATTACACCATCCGCCCGCGAGGGGAACGTGACGAGTATTTCTCCATCATCTACCTGGAACCCTTCGACTGGAGAAACCAGCGCGCCTTCGGATACGACATGTACACGGAAGAGACTCGACGAACCGCAATGGACAGGGCCCGCGACATGGGCCAACCGGCCATATCTGGCGTCGTGAAGCTGATGCAGGAAACGGAGAGTGACGTCCAGCCGGGATTTCTCATGTACGTGCCGGTCTACCGGGACGGCTTCACGCCCTCGGATGCTCGGCAACGTCGGGATGCATTGGCGGGTTTCGTGTACAGCCCGTTCCGTGCACACAACCTGATGAACGACATCCTTGGGCCGGGACCGGCGGACATCGGTTTCGAAATCCATGACCACCTGCCGGACCCCGACGGGGCTGTCATCTACACAAGCAGACCCGACCTCCACGACATCCACCCCAGACCGCGGTTCACACGCCACTCGACGCTCGAGATCGCCGGACAGACCTGGCAACTGTGGTTTGCGTCCAAGCCGGCCTTTGAGTACCAGGTCCGCAGCGACACCCCGAACATGGTGCTGATGGGAGGCGCCGCGATCAGCCTGCTGCTGTTTGCCGTGGGCTGGACCATAGAGGCCGGCAAGCACCGGGCCACGGCCTTCCGACATGTGGTGGACTCCGCACTGGACGGCATCATTGCCATCGATCACCACGGACGGGTGCTCGAGTTCAACACGGCTGCCGAAGCCATGTTCCGGATTCCACGATCGGAGGCCCTCGGTCGGGAACTCGCGGATCTCATCATCCCCGAGGACCTGCGCGAAGATCATCGCCGGGCGCTGGCCGAGCGGATCCGAAGCGCAACCCCTCTCGGAAAGGGTCGACGATTCGAAACCCGGGCCATGCGCGCGGACGGCTCCCAGTTCCCCGCCGAGATCTCCGTCACCCGTGTCGGCACCCGCAAGCCTGCGGTCTTCAGCGGCTTCGTGCGCGACATCTCGAGGCGAGTCCAGCAGGAAGGAGAGATCCGTCGCCTGAATGCCGACCTGGAGCGTCGCGTGGAGGAACGCACCGCGGAACTGCGCGTTGCAAACGCGGAACTGGAGGCCTTCGCGTACTCCGTCTCCCACGATCTGCGCGCGCCCTTGCGCGCCATCGACGGATTCAGCCTCAACCTGCTGGAGACTTACGGGCCGCAGTTCGACGAGCAAGGGCGGCATTTCCTCTCCCGCGTCCGGGCCGGGGCGGGCCGGATGGGGGCCCTGATCGACGACCTGCTCAAGCTGTCCCGGGTCACGCGTGCGCCGCTTCGCCGGGAACCCACTGATCTCAGTGCGCTGGCCCACGAGATCATGGACACCCTTCGCGCAGAAGATCCGGGACGCGAGGCACGTATTTCGATCGCCGACGGCATGGTGGCCGCCGTGGACGCCCGCCTCATCCGGGTGGCGCTGGAAAACCTCCTGGGCAACGCCTGGAAGTTCACCTCACGCGAGCGGGTCACGGAGATCGCGTTTGGCTGCACAAGCGCAGACGGCAGATCGCTCTACCATGTGCGGGACAACGGCGTCGGCTTCGACATGACCTATGCCGACAAGCTGTTCGCGCCCTTCCAGCGGCTTCACCTGGAGCGGGATTTCGAAGGCACCGGGATCGGCCTGGCCACGGTGCAGCGCATCGTTCGACGCCATGGCGGAGAAATCCACGTCAGTGCGTCTTCGGGCGGAGGCGCCACGTTCACTTTCACACTCGAGGGCTCGGATCATGACGGCATCTAGACGCATCCTGCTCGTCGAGGACAACCCGGATGACGAAGAGCTGACCCTCATGGCCCTTCGAAAGAACAACATCGTCAACGACGTGGCGGTGGCCCGGGACGGGGTCGATGCCCTCGAGTACCTGTTCATGGAGGGCCGGTACAAGGATCGCGCGCCGGCCGATCTGCCGCAGGTGGTCCTGCTGGACCTCAAGCTGCCCCGGATCGGCGGCCTGGAGGTGCTCGAGCGCATGCGTGCGAATCCGCGCACGCGGGTGCTCCCCGTGGTGGTGCTCACCTCCTCCAGCGAGGAGGAGGACATCGTCTCCAGCTATCGCCTCGGCGCCAACAGCTATGTGCGAAAACCCGTCAACTTCAACGACTTCACCGAGGCAGCCCGACAGCTCGGCCTGTACTGGCTGCTGATCAACCAACCGCCGCCGCACGACTGACCCGATGTTCAGGACCATGGATACCAAGCAGTTCCGAATCCTCATCGTCGAGGACGTCCAGGACGACGCTGAACTCGTCCAGCGGCAAATGGCGGCCTCCGGGCTGGACGTGTCGAGCCTGTGGGTGGACAACGAGGTCGATTTCCGGAAACACGCAGACGAAGAATGGGACGCCATCCTCTGCGATTACACGATGCCGTCCTTCGGTGCGCACCGGGTGCTGCAGATCGTGGCGGAGCTGAAAATCAACACGCCGGTGATCATCGTCTCCGGAACCGTAGGCGAGGAGACGGCCATCGAGGCCATGCACTACGGTGCCGCGGACTACCTCATGAAGGACCGGCTCACCCGACTCGGCGCCGCCATCGAACAGGCGGTGGCCCGGCACCGGTTGCGGGCCGCCAAGCAGCGGGCTGAACTGGCCCTGGCGGAGAGCGAACGCCGCCTCAAGGCGATCGTCGAGAACGAGCCCGAGTGCGTCAAGGTAGTATCCGCCGAGGGACTTGTGACGGAGATGAACCCGGCGGGGCTGCGCATGATCGAGGCCTCGAGTCGCGGGGAAGTGATCGGCAAGCCCTTGGCGCGCCTGCTCCACCCCGACGATGTCGGCCCCTACTTCCAGCTCCATCGCAAGGTGCTGAGCGGGCACTCGGGCACCCTGGAATTCCGGGTCATCGGCCTCAAGGGAACCCTGCGCTGGATGGAAACCCACAGCGTGCCGATGCGGGACGACCACAAGAGCGTGTCGGTGTTGAGCATCACCCGGGACATCACCGAGCGCCGGGAGGCGGAGGCACGCTTTCGACAACTCGCCGACAATATTCGCGAGGTCTTCTGGCTCATTGACGCGTCCACATCCGAAGTCCTCTACGCGAGCCGCGCCTTCGAGGAGATCTGGGGTTACAACGCCGAGGCGCTCTACCGTGATCCCGACCTCTGGCTCAAGGCCATTCACCCGGATGATCGCCGAGAGGTGCTCATGCGCATGGGCGACAAGGCGTCCGAGCACGCTTTTGACTGCGAGTACCGCATCATCCGCCCCGACCAGAGCCAACGATGGATCCGTTCGCGGGCGTTCCCCGTCAGAAACGAACAGGGCGTCGTGTACCGGATCGCCGGGATCGCCGAGGACGTGACGGAGCGCCGCCGGGCCGAGGAGGAGTTGCGCTATCGGGCCATGTTCGACCCGCTGACCGGCCTGCCCAACCGGCGGACTTTCGAACAGCGCATCGAGCAGGCCATCGGCTCCGGCCGCGACACGGCACGCAGCCTGTCCCTCCTGATACTGGACCTGGACCGCTTCAAGGAGATCAACGACACCCTCGGCCATGCCGCCGGCGATCAGGTACTCAAGCGTATCGCCGAGCGCCTCAGAAACGTGGCCCCGGCCTCCGAGAACGCCTCGCGGCTGTTCGGCGCCACGTTTGCACTGCTGCTCACCGATACGCAAGATGGAACGGCGCCCGTGGATGTGGCACAGCGCATCCTGGACATGTTCGCCGAGCCCCTGGTCATCGACGAACAGGAGTATTTCGTCAACCTCAGCATCGGGATCGCGAGCCATCCGGATCATGCCACCGGTGCAACCGACCTGCTGCGCAAGGCCGATTCGGCCATGTGCCATGCAAAACAGCAGGGATCAGGCGGCTACCAGGTGTTCGATGCCGCACTGCATGCGGTCTCGCTGGAGAACCTGGCGCTGGAGGCAGGCCTGCGGCGCGGGATCGAACGCGGCGAGTTCCTGCTGCACTACCAGCCGCGTATCGCCACGGAGACCGGTGTGGTAGTGGGGGCCGAGGCCCTGCTGCGCTGGGCACATCCCCAGATGGGCATGGTGCCGCCCGACCGGTTCATCGCGCTGGCCGAGCGCACCGGCCAGATCATCCCGCTCGGCGACTGGGTGCTGCGCGAGGCGCTGAACCAGTTGCGCGCCTGGGACTCAGCCGGACTGCCTGGCCTGGACATCTCGGTCAACGTCTCTGCGCGCCAGCTCCGGCATCCGGATTTCGATCGGCGCGTCGCCCGCCTGCTGAAGGAGACGGGCATCGACGCGAGGCGACTGGAACTGGAAGTCACGGAAAGCGCACTCATGCACGACATCGACGAGACCTCCGCCCTGCTGGGACGCATCGGGGCCCTGGGCGTACGCATCGCCATCGACGACTTCGGCACCGGGTATTCAAGCCTCAGTTACATCAAGCGTCTGCCCATCCAGAAGCTCAAGATCGACAAATCCTTCATCCGCGACCTGAGCACGGATTCCGACGACGCGGCCATTGTCACGGCCATCCTCTCCATGGCCGCAAGCCTCAACCTGGTCGTGACCGCTGAAGGCGTCGAAACCACAGAGCAGCTCGCGTTCCTGTCCGGCCGGAAGTGCCCGGAGTACCAGGGCTATCTGGCATGCAAGCCCGTTCCCGAGAAATCGTTCCAGGGCTTCGCCCGCCCCCGGCGCACGGCTTCCTCCGCCGGCCGCACGTCCACGCGGGCTGCCCGGCACACGTCCAGAGCGCCCACAGAGGGCGCCGCAACAGGCAAGACGAGGAGCTAGAATGGGAATCTACAACCCTTACTCCGGGGAAGCGGGTATGGCCGCATATCCCAGATTCCAGAGGCTCTTCGTGCCGCTGAGGACTGGATCGCTGCCCACCGTCATGACCGTGCTGATCATGATGATGGCGGCGGTGATCTTCCTGCTGGACCTCGCCGTGCCCCTGGGCAGCGGCATACCGTTTCTCTATATCCTGCCCGTGTTCCTGTCGCTCACACTGCGTTCCCAATGGCACACGTTCCTCACTGGGCTGGGCTGCGGCGCACTGACACTCCTGGGCTTCTGGTTCAGTGAACCCGGCGAACCGTTGCTGCAGGATCTGGCCTTCACCAATCGTGCCCTCAGCCTCGTGGGTATCTGGGGCCTGGTGCTTCTCGACTCCTCACGGCGCGGCGCCATGCAGGCCCTGCGGACAACACAGGAGGAACTGGTCGACTTCCTGGAGAACGCCCCGGTGGGTATCCAGTTGATGGACTCGCAGGGACGCATCCTGCGCGCGAATCCCGCTCTGCTCACGAAACTCGGATACTCACGCCCGGCATTCGAGGGACACCGCATCACCGAGTTCTGCGCGGTACCGGACCAGGGGCACCGGCTGCTGGAAATGCTTGAGCGCGGCGAACCGGTCAAGAATCTGGAGATGGAGTTTGTGCACAACGATGGAACGATCCGATACCTGCTCGTCACCGCCAACGGTCACCATAAGAACGGCCGACTGGTTCACACCCGATGCTTCTTGCGGAACGTCACGCAGCAGAAGCTGGCCGAGAACGCCCTCAGGGAGAGCGAGTCGCGCTTTCGGATGCTCGCCAACTCGGCACCCGCCATGATCTGGATGTGCGATGCCCAGGGGCAATGTACCTATTTCAACGATCAGTGGTGCAATTTCACCGGTCGCGGCTACGAGGAACACCTGGGAGATGGCTGGCAGAAGAGCGTGCACCCGAAAGACAGACCCCGTTGCCTCGCCGCATTCCATCAGGCGCTGCGGGCTCGCCGCCCCCTCAGCGTGGAGTATCGGCTTCACCGGTGGGACGGCACGTATCGCTGGATCCATGATGACGCCACACCGCGTACCGACAGTGACGGAACCTTCCTCGGGTTCATCGGGAGTTGCACGGACATCACCGACGCCAAGGAGGCGGAGCAGATCCTGCGGCGCAGCCATGAAACGCTCGAGGCGCTCGTGCGCCGGCGCACGGAAGAACTCGAACTGTCCAACGACGACCTGCGCGCCGCTGAGCTGACGCTGCGCGGGCTGCTGGACAATCTGCCCATCGCCGTTTTCACGACGGACACACGCGGCCGGATCGAGACCTTCAACAAGCACGCGGCCGCCCTGTGGGGGCGTCATCCGACCGTCGATGAGCCGGCCGATACCTTCTTCGAGCTACATGGCATGTACCACACGGATGGCTCCCGGATGGCATTTCATGAAACCCCGATGGCGCAGGCGCTGCGCACCAACAGGCCTCTCTACAATCAGGAGCTCGTGGTTGAACGGCCGGACGGCAGCCGACGGGTGGTCGTGGTGAACGTCATCCCGCGGCAGGACGCCGAAGCGCGGCTCGTCGGCGCCATCCACTGCCTGACCGACATCACCGAACGCAAGTGGGCCGAGCAGGAAATCACGGCCTATTCAGAGGCCCTGCGAACCCTGTCCCATCGACTGTCCTCGACCCAGGAGACCGAGCGGCGTCGGCTGCACGGGGAACTCCACGACAAGGTGGGGCAGAACCTGACGGCAATGGGCATCAATCTGGATATCCTGAGAGCCCGCATGCCGGAGGACGCACCGGAAGACCTGCTGCAACGGATCAACGACGCCCGCGGCATGGTGGAAGACACCACGGGCCGCATCACCGATCTGATGACCGAACTGCTTCCTCCCATGCTGGAGGATCTGGGCCTCGCCAGTGCCCTGCGCTCCTACGTCGGTCAGTTCACACGTCGGACGGGGATTGCCGTCACCATGCGCGGCCGGGATCCCAATCCCCGCCTGGATCCGGACATAGAGATCGCGCTGTTCAGGATTTTCACGGAAGCACTCAACAATATGGCAAAACACGCACAGGCGGGGCACGGGTGGGTCGAGCTGCAGGTGCGCCCCGGGAAGGTCAGGCTGATCATCCGTGATGACGGCGTGGGCTTCGATCCCGACCGGAGCAATGACAGTACCCGCTGGGGCATGATGACCATGCGCGAACGCGCACGATCCATCGGCGGGGAGTTCCGCGTCATGTCTCATCCGGGGGAAGGCACCAGCGTGATCGTGGAAACCCGGAGGCCGTCATGAGTATCTCCGTACTGGTGGCGGATGACCACGCGGTGGTCAGCGACGGACTGAGGCTGTTGCTCGAGTCCAATCCTATGCTGCACGTTGCCGGTCAGGCCCGGGACGGCCGCGAAGCGATCCGGCTGGCCGGCGAGCTGCAGCCGGACATCGTGGTCATGGATATCTCCATGCCCGACCTCAACGGCATTGAGGCCACGATAAAGATCAGGGAACGGCTGGAGAACACGCGGGTAATCATGCTGTCCATGCACCCCAATGTGGAGTACGTGGTTCGCGCACTGCAGGCGGGCGCGAGGGGGTACGTCCTCAAGGCCTCGGCGGGCACCGAGCTGATCGATGCCATCCTGGCCGTACACCAGGGCCGGCGTTACCTCAGCCGCAGGATCTCCGAAGAGGTGGTGGACGAGCACCTGCTCGCCCGGGACACGGTCCAGCCTGTGGACCGACTGAGCGTCAGGGAGCGCGAGGTTCTACAGCTCCTGGCAGAGGGCGGCACAGTGGCCAGCATCGCGACCACCCTGTCGATCTCGCCGAAGACCGTGGAAACCTACCGGGCGCGTATCATGCAGAAGCTGCATATCGGGGATCTCCAGGGGCTCGTGCGCTTCGCCATACGGCACGGGATGACATCGGTCGGGTAAGGGCCGCCCCTTCAGGACTGCGACGCGGATCGGGCGCCGCCAGGGGCTGCTGCCGCCCCTTTGGATACCGTAGACTGGCGAGACACACCCCGGGCTGACGAGCCACCGCCCGCACCACATCCCCATGGAGACGCACGTGACCCACCGGATCGCTGGCATCCTCGGCGGCATGGGCCCCGAGGCCACCGTGGACCTGATGTCCCGGGTCATCCGCGCCACGCCGGCCAGGGACGACGCGGACCACGTGCGCATGGTGGTGGACAACAATCCCCAGGTGCCCTCGAGGATCCGTGCGTTGCTGGACGGCGACGGCGAGAGTGCGGGGCCCTGCCTGCAGGACATGGCGCGACGCCTGGAGGCCTGGGGCGCGGATTTCCTGGCCATGCCCTGCAATACGGCCCATTACTATTACCCGGAGATCCGCCGGGCGGTGTCCATCCCGGTGCTCAACATGCTGGACCTGTCCGCGGAAACCATCGCAAGGGAACATCCCGACATCCGCACAGTCGGCCTGCTGGCCTCCAGCGCCATCCTCCGGCTCGGGCTCTACGAGGAGGCGCTCGCCCGGCAGGGCCTGGAGGCCGTCAGCCCGCGACCGGATGTCCAGGACGCCCTGATGGCCGCCATCAGGCGCATCAAGACGGGCCGTTACGGAAACGAGGTGGATGCCGCCCTGAACGCGGCGGCAGCACAGTTGGCGGACGCCGGCGCGGGCGTACTTCTGATCGCCTGTACCGAGCTCTCCGTGGTGGCGGACAGACTGAATACACCCTGCCCTGTGGTGGATTCCGCCCAGGTGCTGGCCGAGGCCGTGGTGCACGAGGCACGCCGCGCGGGTCCGTGATCCGGACCCCTCAGTTGAGGGTCGCGACCACACCCGGCGGATTGCGCAGGGTCTGCAGAACCACGCAGTAGCGCTCGGTGACCGTGATGATCTTTTCCAGGATCTCCCGGTCCGCGTCGGAGTCGATCTCGAAGCGAAGGCGAATCGCACTGAATCCGACCGGACAGTCCTTAGCCACCCCGAGGGTGCCGCGAAAATCCAGGTCGCCCTCCGCGATCACCCGGCCTCCGCGTACCTCCACGTCAAACGCCGTGGCCACGGCGCGCAGCGTCACCCCGGCGCAGGCGGCAAGCGCCTCCAGCAGCATGTCGCCAGAGCAGGCCTGGCTGCCGTCGCCGCCGGTAGCCGGATGCAGCCCGGCCTCCACCAGTGCCCGGCCGGTGTCGACGCGACAGGCGATACCTTCACCCAACTCGCCCTGCACGCGTAGCGTGACCACTGCGCGCTCCGGGTCCTGCCTGTAGGCCTCCTTGAGCGGGGCCTGCAAGTCCTTCAGTTCCTGTCCTTTCATGTCTTACCTCTGTCAAAGTGCCTGGTCGGCCGTCAGCGCCACGCCGACGAACACCTGCATGGGATACTCGCCGTCCCCCATGATGAACCGATCGTAGGCGCCGTCCAGTACGGTCTGTTTCACGTCCAGGCCCGCACCCCGCAGCACCGCCAGCCACTGCGCCTGGGAGAACAGGCCCAGCACGTGACGATCGGTGTAGACGCTCAGTTCTCCGCGCTGCCGGATCAGGTAGACGATGGTTGCCTCGTAGGTGGAGGGGGCCTCTGCCGGGATGTAATTGTTCTCGAAGATGGTGATCTCCACGTCTTCTCGGGCGCCCGTATAGCAGAAGTTGTTCTCGAAGAACGCCTCGCGCGTCTTCGCCACCACCAGCAGCACCCCGCCGGGCTTCAGGTGCCGGCGCGCCGTCCCGATGGCCGCGTCCAGATCGGCCGGCGTCACCATGTAGTCGATGGAATCGGGAATGGCCACGGCGTCGAACTGCTCGCCCAGATCAATGTTGCGCATGTCGCCGTGCACATACGTGACCTCCGGGTTGAGCTTGCGGGCCACCTCGAGCATGCCTTCACTGATGTCGACACCGGTCACCCGGAAATGCCGCTTGAAGGTCCAGTCGTTGCATCCCGCACCGCATCCCAGGTGGAGCAGGGTCACCATGCTGTCTTGTGCATGCCTGCGCATCTGCCCGATGTAGAACTCGGTCTCCTCCGCGTACTCCTGGGGGGGTGCGATGACAGGCTCCGTCCACGCGAGTTCGCCGTAGCTCAACCAGTTCACTGTATTTCCTCCCGCAGGGCGGCGCATCCGTGTAGCGAATTCGCATGGCGGTGCGCTGTCGAACTTGGTAGCCTCAACCATAACGGCAATCGTCCAACCCAACAAATCCCGGAGGACCCTCCATGAGCGAGAAGCAGCACGACGAAAAGGTCAAGGACCGCCTGGCCCACGCCTATGACAGGATGCTGGAGCGCGTGCGCCACGCGATGGAGACGGCGGAGCAGCGCGCAGCGCCGACGCTGGAGGAGGCGCTGAAGCACGCGCGCGAGCGGGCCGTGGAAATGGGCGAGATCACCCGCGAAGAAGCGGAGAAGGTGGCCCATTATGTGCGCGAGGACCTGCACGACATGGCGGAGTACCTCAACGAGACCAGCAAGGACTACCGGGACTGGTTCCGCATGGACCTGCAACTCATCGAGGCGAAGATCATGGACCTGCTGGGCTCCATTGCCGACCGCACCCGCGTCGAGATCGCCGAGATCGCCGCCCGCGCGGCGATCCGTGAACGCCACACCGGAGAAATCGCCGGCCCCGGCGTACTCGCCTGTATCAACTGCGGCGAGGAACTGCACTTCAAGACCAGCGGCCACATTCCGCCCTGCCCCAAGTGCAAGGGCACGAAGTTCCAGCGTATCCGGGGGGAGTGAGCGGCTAGCCCGCATACCTCACCGGGATCGCGGTTCAGGCTCGTCTTCGCCTGCTCCCGCGATCCCGGTGAGATATACGGGCTAGACCTGTTCCTGAACCACGAAGCTCACGAAGGACACGAAGAAAAAACATTCCTCTCGCAAAGCCGCGAAGCACGCGAAGAAAATTGGTCTGTCACCAGGAACTATCACGTAGGTTGGGGTGAGGAACGAACCCCAACACGCGGGGGTGCGGGAGACCTATGCCATGTTGGGGTTCGCTCCGCTCACCCCAACCTACCACTGACGGCAAAAAAGGGGACGGAGGGATTTATTCCGTGGTCAAGAGTTAATCCCCGCTTTCTTGCGCTTTCTTGGGCCCGGCCCACCGCCCCCCATTTGGGAGGTGTGTCGGGTTTCAGAATCCGGAACACTCTCCCTGTGGCTGCCGGGCTCAGGTTCGCCACGCACACGGATCAGGGCATGACGTGCAGTCGCCGCCTGCATGATCCGCCACTCGCCCAGAGCGCGTGGAGTACCGTCATGAATCGACAAACCAAGACGATGAATGGTCCGGCTTGGACCACGAACGGTCAATGCAGTAATCGAACAATATAACTAACAAAGCACCACCAACCAGACGAGATTTCTCCTGGACTGTTGCAAGCGGGTTGTCCCTAGCAGCTGGGAGCTGCAGCTGGGAGCTAATGATGCGATTCCTCCACACTCGCATGCATTCCGAGGTGTTTTGAAGTGAAGCGGCATAACCGGGGAGAGTGCGATGGCGGCAAAGAAAATCGGCGAGGGCAAGGCGGCCCAGTTCACCTACGAGGTTTACGAACTCAGTGGCGAGGTCCAGAGCGAGACCACGCGCAGCGAGACCGAGGTCACCGGACAGATCCATGGCGGGGGTGGCCCCTATTCGTATGTGCAAGGGCGAATCAAGTCCAAGACCACCCGCTACCAGACGATCATGCTGCGCGAGGACGACGGGACGGAGCACGCGATCGAGCTGGTGAACATGGTCCTGCCGTGCACCGCAGGCCAGCGCGTCACGCTGTGGCGGCTCGGCGGGGGAGTCTGGTTCCGGGGCGTCAACCGTAACACGCAACAGACAGTCGCGCGCTCCGATCTGGGGAAAGTGTTGTTCGCCTGGATCCCGGCCATACTGGCAGGAATCGGCACTTTTCTCGTGCTCCTGACCATGAACACGGCAGACGACACCATTGACTGGCTCGGGTTCACGGTATTTATGGCGGTCGGCGGCTACGGGGTTGGCTGGGTCGTCGGAACCGTCATGGGCTCCAAGCGCAAGTCCGCGATCCATGCGGTGGCGGCGCAGCGCGACGGCGGGTAGCGGGGGCCAGCCATCCGGCCGGGGTACAATGGCGGCACTACAAGCAAGAGAGAGCCGGAGAAGTGTCGTCATGCGCCAGCGCCAGGATCCCGAGGGGCTTCGCCTGCCCGTCAAGCTCGATTCCACCAGCAACGGCGAGTTCGAGCCGGTGCCGCTGAATGATGGCTGTCCTCTTGTTCCCTTCGCGGCTTTGCGAGAGAAATGCTTTTTCTTCGTGTCCTTCGTGAGCTTCGTGGTCAATATCACCGCCCCCGCAGACGGTTCAGGTGCGGCATCAGGGGGTCGATGACAGGCTCGATGCTCTGGCGCAGGGCGGGGCCGACGGAGTCTGACAGGCCGAAGATGGGGGCGATGAGCTGCTCGCCCACGCAGGCGCAGACCCGCAGGCTCTCCAGCAGCGGCAGGTCCTCTTCCGGCAACCGCGCCTTGAGTGCCGCCAGTTCGCGGCACAGGCGCGCATCGTTCACGCAGTCCTCGGGCTGGGCGCAGTATTGAAGCAGCGGCGTCATGTCGCGGTAGCGGACATCGGGCGGTTTGATGGGGGCAAAATAGGCCTCGATGGCCTCGAAGAGCTGAATCACCACGCCCTGGTCGGCGCATCGCCTGAACACCCCTTCCACGGTCTCCAGCCAGGCCTGCCCCGGCGCAGCCAGCACGCGCGCCAGCAGACGGGCGTGTTCATTGCCGGTCGCCGCCAGTTCGCCGAGAACAGGCTCCAGCGCCGCGAAGCGCGGGTGGGGCACCGCCTCCACGGGCAAGTCATCGGGCAGAGTCTTGAGAAAGCCCACCCGGTAGGCGGGCTTGCGCTGGCCACGGGCCCAGAGCTGAGTGCGGGTGGCATCGTCCACGAGTCCCGGTTGCAGCACCAGGCGAACGGACTCCACCACCCTCTGGGTGTCCTCCTCGTAGGGTAGAAACTCCACCAGGAAGTCCGCCAGCACCTTGCCCATCTCGCCCCTTGCCACCTGTTCCCGGGCGAGCATGGCGCGCGCATGGTCCGGGGACTGGTCCACCCACCAGGCATGGCGGGCGATCTCGTCGGTCAGCCCCTCGGCGTGCACCACGGCGGCCACTGCTTCGGGCTCACCCAGACGCAGCAGCTTCGTGAGACTCTCGGCGCGCGCATGCCCCATGCGCGTCCAGCGGTGCATGAAGCGCGGATAGCCGTGGGGCGAACCCAGCACGTGGTTGGAGATCATCTCGCGCACCTGACGCAGGTACTTCTCCTCGGCGCAGTTGGGGTTGAGCGGCACCTTCGCCTCGCCCCTCGGGGTCAGTCCCGTGACCAGCCGCTTGCCCTCGTCGATGCGCAGCGCGAACAGCTCCTGGTTGAGGAGCACGTTCAGGCGCAGGGCGTCTTCGGGGCTCAGGTTCATTTTCATGAACCTTCGCAGTGACAAGAGACAAGAGGCAAGAGAGAAGGGAAACCACCCTCACCC
>NZ_MVBK01000020.1 GCF_002000365.1 Thioalkalivibrio denitrificans
TCCCTCAGGCCGACGGAAACCGCCCGCCATTATCCGTTAGAAACTCGCCCTGAACGTCGCAGTCAGCCGGTTCTCCGTGTAGTCGGCCCCAGCGGCGTCGGAATCGCGTTCGAGATACTGGTAATTTACGCTGGCGCTGGTGTTGGCGGTGATCTCGCGTGAGGCACCTATGCCGAATATGTAGTAGATGTCGTCCCGGTCATCTATGTTAAAGCTGCGCTCCTGGACGCTCGCGTTGAGCAGCAGGCGGGTGCGCGGCGCCATGAGCCAACCCACGTTGCCGGAGATACCCTGGATGCGCTCGCGCTCGTCGGTGACCTCGAACTCCCGCTGTTCGTCGAACACGCGGATACCCCAGTCGGTCTTGCGACGGCTCCCGGTGAACCCGGCGGTGAAACGCCGCTGCAGGTAGACGCCGGATTCAAGATTCGGCACCAGCACCGGGATGATGTCCACCACCTCACCGAATTCATCAAACACGACGAGCAACATCTCATCAAACTCCACCCGGTTCAGCGTGGTGGGCGATTCCGTATACGACATGGAGAACCGGCTGTTGCGGAAGCGGTGATCGAAGCTGCCGCCGTAGGTCTTGCCGAAGAAGCGCTCGCCGTAGAAGGCCTCCATGGAGGTGCGTGCACCCTGCCAGGTGGCGCCCGCGCGCCAGAAGGTGTCGTCGGGGCGGGCACGGGTCGGATCCTGCTCGAAATCGTTGTCCTCTTCGCCGCCGGCGGCGAATACGCTGAATCGCCGGGTGACGTTGAGCCGCACCAGCGCTTCGGCGATCTGGAAGGTCACGGAGGAGCCGTCGTCATAGTCGGTCTCGGTGCGCTGGAAGCTGAGCCCCCAACCCACCCGAGTAAAGGCGGGACCGCTGTTGAGACTGGCGGCTACGCGGTTGGTCTCGCTGCTCAGGCTCTGCACCGAGGAATCAATGTAATCGACTCGATCGTAGCCGTAGGTCGCCTGCGCGGTAGCGGCGCTGCCGAAACGATGAACGAACGTGGGGGCCACACTCAAGGTGAACACATCCGTGAGCTGGTCGTCGTCCGTCAGGTTGTCGGCCACCAGATCAGTGAGTGAGGTGGTGCGCTGACGGTAGGTGGCAGCGCCATCGACGAAGAACCGCTCCGGGAGGAGGTCCACACGGCCGTCGCCGGAGAACTGGTGCGTTGTCCTGTTGCGTGAGTCTTCGTCCCAGTAGGCCTGGCTGCGCAGGTTGTAGCCGAGCCGCGCCCGCGCTCGCGCACCCTGGCGGCTAGCGGTGATCCCCGTGTTGAGTTCCGTGATGAGGTCGTCGCGCTCATTGCCCGGAGAGGCGCGGCCCACGTTGTCCGTATAGATCTGGCTGATGCTGACCCGCGGCGAGAAATCCCAGCGGTCCGGCGGATCGTCTCCCATGACGGGCACCGCCCACGCCATGGACAGGGCACAGGACACCGCCAGTGGCAGGGCTCGGCGGCGCACGCTCATGAAGCCTTTCCGTGATACCCGTAGCCGTAGGACCCATAACCGTAATAGTCGGTGCCCAGTGCCCGTTGGGTCTTGTTCAGCACCAGCCCGATGGGCTTGTTGGGATCCAGCAGGCCAAGGGCATCCTTGACGCGGGTCTGGGACGTGCGCGCCGATTCGATCACGAACACGATCTGGCCCATCAGGCCCGCCAGCACCACGGCCTCGCTGGTCATGAGCAGCGGTGGCGAATCGAAGATCACCACCCGGTCGGGATAGCGGTTGGCCAGTTCCTCGGTCAGGCGCTGCATCTCGGCGCTGGCCAGCAGCTCGTTGGAATGCGGGTGGTAGCGGCCCATGGGGATGACGCGCAGCTTGTCCACGCTGGTGCGCAGGATGACGTCACTGACGTCCATGTTGTCGTCCGTGAGCAGATCGATCAGGCCGGGGCCCAGGGGCGTGCCGAGCACCTCGTGAACCCGCGCGCGGCCTACGTCCGCATCCACCAGCAGCACCGTCTTGTCCATCTCCATGGCGATACTGATGGCCAGGTTGATGGCCGTCCAGGTCTTGCCCTCGCCGGAGTGGGCACTGGTGACCATGATCAGGTTGCCGTGATCCACCAGGGCGGCACCGCGGCCGAAAATGTTCTCGAGCAATGGCCGCTTGATGACACGAAACTCCTCGGCCGTGCGTGTGCGCTCGCCGTCCGCCGTGACGAACCCCCTGGAGCGGAGCGCGGCCAGATCGATGTGCACATGGTCCGCAGGCGCTGGTGCGGGCGCTTCGTACCCTTTGGCTTCGGGCGCCGGTTCAGCATGATTGGCACGCGCCTGCGGCGCCTGTTCCGGCGGCGCCTCCGGCTGCTTCTCCTTCTGCATGTCGCCGAGCCGCTCAACCGCCTTTTCGATCAGACTCATGTCCTGCTTCTCCGTCGTCCGTTGTCATCCCAGCAGGCGCTGGACCGCCTGCAGGTGGATTCCTCCCAACATCGTGACCAACCCGTAGGCCGCCAGCAGGCCGCCTGTCACGGACGCGAAGGAGACCATCTCAAACCGTTGTTTCAGTCGCATGCGCGCATCCCTGACCAGGGATACGGTGCCGAGCACCGGGAAACCCGTGATGGCATTGAGCAGCTTGCGGTCATCGAACACCGGCCGCAGCTGGGCGACCAGGAAGGCGAGACCCGCACCGGCACCCAGACCAAGGAAGAGCACACCGGCGAACAGGGCCGGCCGGTTCGGGGCGGACGGCGACGTAGGCACCCGGGCGGGTTCCACGACCCGGAACTGCACCTGGTCGCCGCGATCCTCGACACTCTGGGAGATCGTCGCCGCCTCACGCCGGCGCAGGAGCTGCTCGTAGTTTTCCCGGTTGACGTTGTAATCCCGGTCCAGGCGCTTCAATTCCGCCTCGATCTGGGGGATGGTATCGACCATGCGCTGCAGCTGCTCAACCTCCTCCTGGTGGCGCTGCACGCGCACCTGCAGGGAGGACACCTCCACCTCGGCATTGGACAGGGCCATGCGCATCTGCTGGTAGACGGGATTGGTCTGCAACCCGGCTTCGGGTGCCATACCGCCGCCGCTCTCCGCCAGCAGCGCCAGCTCCTCGGCCTTCTGCGCCTCCAGGTCCTCGATGGTGCGCCGCAGGGCATTCACGTCCGGATGCCGTTCGGTATAGGTGAGCAACATCTCGTCGAGACGCGTCTGCAGGTTTTCGATACGGCTGTCGAGCGCCGAGGTAGCGGGCTGCGAGCGTCCGCCGCCCATGATGCCGAAGGTGGGCTCCTCGCCGGCCAGCTGACGGCGCACCTCGTCGCGGCGGTTCCGGGCCTCGCGCAGCCGGAACTGCGCTTCCTCCAGTTCGTTCTGGGCACGCTGCAGCCGCTGGTAGTAATCGCCGCGCTCGCCGGGCAGCAACCCCACGTTCTCACGGCGGAAGTTCGCCAGTCGCTGTTCCGCGGCCTCCAGGCGCTGCTCGTACTCCTGGATCTGCTGCTCGATGAAGCGCTGCGCCAGATCGCTGTCCACCCGCGTATCGCCCAGCGCGGTTTCCACGAAGATGGTCTGCAGGGCCTGCACCACCGCGTGGGCGCGTTGCGGGTTTCGGTCCCGGTAGGAGAGTGTGTAGAGGTTCTCGCGGTCCGTGCCCTGGATGCTGATGCCGCTGCGCAGGCGGTTGATGACCGCATCCATCTGGGCCTCGGTGCCGGCCTCCAGATGCATGTCGGTCATGCGCGCCACCTGCTCAAGGTTGGGCCGCGTGAGCAGGGTGCGGGTCATGAGATTGACCCGCTGGGTGATGTTGGTGTCCACGGCCAGGCCGCGCAGCAGGGGCCGCAGCATGGAGTCGGTGTCCACGTGAACCCGCGCGGACGCGCGGTATTGGTCCGGCAACTGCGAGACGTACATCCAGCCGGCAATGCAGACGATCCAGGCAACGGTCAGCGCCAGCCAGCGGTAGCGCCACGTCCCGCGTATGTACGCCAGGATCTGGGCAAATATCTCACTCATACCACATTACTCGCTTCATTCCCGATCCCTCCCGGATCCGGTTCATCCCTGTATGTTCCCGATTCCCGATCAGAACCAGGTCTCGGGAATGATCAGCGTATCCCCGGGCATCACGGGCACGTTGGCATTGATGTCGCCGCGCTTGATCAGGTCGTTCAGCCGCACGCTGTACTGGCGCGGCTGACCGTCCACCTCGCGCACGATGGTGGCGCGATTGCCGGCGGCGAAGTCCGTCAACCCGCCCACCGCGATCATCACGTCCAGGGCGGTCATGTGTTCCCTGTAGGGAATAGCCTGGGGATTGACGGCCTGGCCCACGACACGCACCTGCTGACTGTAGGGACCAACGAAACCGGTGACGATCACGGTGACCACGGGATCACGGATGTAGGTGGTGAGCACCTCTTCCATATCCCGGGCGAGCTGCGTGGGCGTCTTGCCGCTGGCCGGCACGTCCTCGATCAGCGGCGTGGTGATCTTGCCGTCGGGGCGCACGGGCACGGTGGCGGAAAGCTCCGGCTGCCGCCAGACGAAGATGTTGACGTTGTCCCCCGGGCCGATCAGGTAGTCGGGTCCGTGTTCCAGCGACGTGGAGGGTAACGGCGGGTGACTGGCGGTAGTCCCGCATCCGACGAGCGCGAGTGCGGCGGCCAGTATCAGGAACCGTACTGCGGACAGGCGCCCGCCGGCAGAAGAGATGGCATTCACAGCTGTTCCTCCATGTCGCATGACGTCAACCCCACCGGATGCGCATGCCGCATCCGGTGGGGTCAGAAACCATAATGGGCAGCGTCCGCCGGCCCGACGACCGGTGAACCCCAGGTAATCCCCGAATATCCCAGGAGCCTGTCGGACTCCAACCCCTGAAAAGTGACGTAGTTCACATTCTAGACCTGTCCGGCCATACGTCAAGGGCCGGGAGGCAAATCGTATATACGTGTTTGCAAAGGGATTCGCCGCTGAAGGCACCTCATAAAAGAAAACGGTCTCTCGCAAAGGCGCGAAGCACGCAAAGCAAGATCGGATAATGACAGAATCTCGGCACGGAATACCAGTGGGAACCGCGTTTGACGTGGAGTGCAGAGGGCAGGATCGACCGGATCAATGGGCACCCCCGCACCGCATGCCTCACCACGATCCCCATCGCAGGAGCCCTCACGCCGACACGATAAGCAGTTCGTAGGCCGGATAAGGCGCAGCCGCATCCGGCACTCCAAGCTCTGGCATGGCGGATGCGCTTCGCTTATCCGCCCTATGTCTGGCTAGGTCTGCCGCAACGTGCCGCCACCCATGGAGCGCCGCCGCGCCAACACGATGAGCAGCGCGGGTAGGAAGAGCAGGTCAAAGAGCAGGGCCGTCACCAGGCCCACGGCCGTCAGCACGCCGAACTCGATGGTGGGCACGAACTGCGATGTGGAGAGCAGGAGGAACTGGCCGCACAGCACCAGCGTCGTGGCGGTCACCGCCCTGCCCGCCTGCTGGTAAGTGCGCGCCAGCGCCCACACGGGCGACAACCCCGCCTTCACCCGTCGGCGGTAACCGTGATAAACATGAATGGTGTCGTCCACCGCAATGCCCACGGCGACGCTGGCGATCATCGCCGTGGCCATGTCCAGCCAGATACCCAGCAGGCCCATGATGCTGAAGATCACGACGATGGGGGCCAGGTTGGGAATCATGCAGACCGCCGACGCGGACGCTGAGCGCCACTGCAGGGCCATGAGCAGGAAGATGAGCACCACCGCGCCCGCAAGCCCCCGCACCTGACCCTGGATCAGCAGGGTTTCCTGGTCGCCGAACAGGCGGCCGAAACCCCCTACGGTCACGGACATGTCCTGCAGGTCCCTGGCCGCCGCCTCGCCCTCCAGCAGCGCGATGACCCTGTTGATTTCCCGTGCACCATGCACATTGAGATTGAGCATCAGCCGGGTGCGATCGAATTCCCGGTTGACCACCTCATGGAGGTCGATGCCGTCGTAAATGAACAGGTACTGGGCAATCAGGGCCGCATCGTCCGGGAGAGCCCGGTAATCCGGATCCTCGTCATGAAAGGCCCAGTGCATCTCCTCGATCAGTTCAGCCATGGAGGTGCTGCGATCCACCTCGGGCAATGTATCCGTCCAGCGCTGGTAATCCCGGATAAGCTCGAGCCGGGCCGGCTCCTGCAGGCTGTCACGGCCGGGGCCGTCGAACACCACCTCCAGCGTGGTGACGCCGCTCAACCGGTCCCGGATGCGTTCGTTGGACTGCGTGATGGGATGCGCCTGCTTGAAGAAGCGGAACAGGTCGGTCTCGGTCTGCACGCGGGCAATCTGCGGAACGCCAAGCACCAGGATCAGGCCCGTGATACCGAGCACCCACAGCGGGCGGCGCATACCCAGGTCCCGCAGGGCACGCACCCCCCTGTCCAGCCGGCGGATACCGCCATTGTGCACCGCCCAGTCACTGCGATCCCACCGGGCGAAGATGGGCGGCAGCAACAGCAGCACCACCGCCGCCAGCAGCAGGGCGCCTGCCGCCGCCACCAGGCCGAAGGCCTCGATGGGTCGAATGGGGCTCAGACTGAGCGATGCAAGCCCTGCGCTGGTGGTCAGCGCCGTAAAGATCGCCGGGCGGCGCACTTCGAGCAACGCCCGATTGACGCGCGCCTGACCCGTCAGGCCGCGGTGAGCCGCAAGGGCAAGGGCATTGAACCAGTGAATCAGCAGCGCCACGGACAACGCCGCCATGAGCGGCGGAAGGATCGCGGAGATGAGCGTGTAAGGCCTGCCCGCAAGAATCAGCAGGCCGACACTGCTGCTGACCACGGCACCGATCACCAGACCGGCGGTCAGCACCGCCATCCAGCGGCGAAACATCCAGCCGATCAGCGCAAGCCCCAGACCCGTGGTCAGGGGAATGAACATGGCGCTGTCGCGAATCATGGCGCGCAGCTGCGCCACGTCCAGCGCGATCTGGCCACCCACGGCCGACACGTACTCGTGCAGGGGCGTCTCGGCAATGGCATTCAGGGTGGCACGCTGGATGTCCAGGCGTTGCAGACTTTCCTCAAGCTCGACTGGGCGCACCACCAGGGCCACGGCACCGGCATCGCGAGACACCAGCAGACCCGGGGCAAACCGGTCGGACAACACCCGCGCGCGGCGCTGTTCCGAATCAAGTTGCGCCGCAGCGCTGGTATCCAGCAACGGTTCTACGGTGAAGCCGTCCGCCGTGCCGCGTATATGATCCAGCGTGGACAAGGCCAGCACCCGATCCACCCGGGGATGCGCCTGGAGCGTGCGCACCACCTGCTCCATGGCGGCCAGGGACACATCGTCGAACAGGTCGTCCCCCTCCAGCAGGACCACCAGGACTTCGTCCAGGGGGAATTCCTCACGCAATGCGCTTTCGAACTGTACGGCCGGGGAAGCGAGAGGAAAGTAGATTTCAGGGGCGTTATTGAGCTCGAGCTTGAGAAGGAGGCCGCCCGGAAGGGTGGCCAGGGCGAGCAGCAGCACGAGCGCAACGGGTGCCGATAGGGAAAGGCGCATTAATAACGCGCTCTCCAGCCCAGGGTAATCAGATCATGATCACGATGGAATCCGCCCAGGGTATCCCGGGCACCATCGAAGTGGTGATAACCCAGATAGATTTCGTGCGGCTCCCAGGCGATGAAGGCCAGTTCCGGATTGAGATAGACATCGTGCCGATCGATGCCCAGGGAGTATCGCAGGCGCGCCCGCCAGCGATCACGCGCGAAGGTGTTCTCGGCATCGCCGAACAGCGTGTACACGTTCTCGCGATCCAGCAGATCCTCGGAGGTCATCAAATGCAGTCCGCCCACCTGCACGTTCACGCGCAGGTCCGCGTCACCCGGGAAGAACTCGACGCCGGCGGCCCAATCGAAGGCCTCCACCTCGAGGTAGCGCAGGTCCTCCGTAGTGGCCGGATGGTCGCTGAGCCAGGCCGCCTCGAAACGCAAAGTGGAACGACCCACGCTGAAGCCCAGGTCACCCCCCACGACCCAGGTGCGGGGGTGGCGGGCGATGAAGGTGTCGGAGGATGCGGCCAGGGCACCGCCAATGTCGTTGGGGTCTGCGAGCAGGGCCGCACGCACGTCCCGGTCCAACTCGTAGTAGGGCAGCGAGTGACGGGCATGCTGCAGCGTCACGGCGTAATCGAAGCCCCGCCCCGCCCGGCTCAGACGGATGCCCCAGCCGCCGAAGCCGTCATCGTCCTCCGCGAACCGACCCTCGCTGATCAGGGGGGACAGAAGCGGATCGTCGGGCATGCCGATGATCCGGCCGCGTGACCGATCCACCGGCGACCAGATGTTGTCGTGTCTGGGGACTTCCGCAGGCCTGAACACCGGGATCACCATGAAATCCATCTTGTACTCGCCGATGAACTCCTCCCAGCGTGCAGCGAACACCGCCCGGCGCCGGTCCTGCAGGTCATCCAGCATGAAGCGGCGCACGTCCTGGACACTCAGGCGGTCGGTGGGGGCGTGGTCATCCATGCGCCCCCAGAGCACGGTTTGCGCGCCCAGCGTCACACGACGTTGCGGTGCGCGGTAGCGCACGAAGCTTTCGCCGTAGTCCAGTATCGTGCGCGTGAAATCGTCGTCGCCGGTCTGAATGTAGCTGTCTACGCGTGCGGCCAGACGGCCGCTCCAGCGGTCATTGAACGGCCATTCGGCGACGATACCGGCGTGCAGGTAATGGCTGCCGTCGGCCCGGGCCGAATCGTCGGTCAGCACACCCGCTTCCGCACGCACTTCGTCCAGGCCGATGCGTGCGGTACGATCCGGCTGCGCCGGTGTGGCAAAGGCCGCCACCGGGTCCCGGCGTTCACCCAGAACGAGCACGCCTTCGCCCGGCGGAGGCGGCGGACGCCGCAGGGTGATCACCCCCGGGGCCGGATCGAACCCGGGCGGCACGTCGCCGCTGACCACCACCACCTCGTAGCGTTCCACCTGGCCGCGCAGGGGCACCAGGCTGACATTGGTATAACCCAGCACCTGCAACCGGCGTGTCTGTTCCCGGGCGCGCCGGTCGTCCCGGAAGGCCCCGGCCGCCACCACGTAGTCTCGCTCATGTGCGGGCGAGAAGATCACGGCCTCGATGCCCTCGGCCTCAAGGTTGCGTGCGACACGCCGGGCATTCGCCCGATTCGTGTACCCGGTGAGCTGCACGCTGGTCAAGCCGATGTCCTGCCGGACCGGCTCCACGTCGGCCAGCTCGCCGCGGTTGCGCGCCTGCGCCGCCTCCCCCACGGCCTCTTCGGGATCGGTGAAAGTACTCACGGTCACATAGGCCACCGGCATGGGCGGAGGCAGCGACGGATCCACGGACACGACCTGCACCCTGAGACCAGCCTGCCCGGCGATGCGCTGTGCGTTCAGGATGTCGGCCGGATCCGAGGATTCCTCGAACACCACCCGATAGGCATTGGCTTCACGGTCGCGGACGATACCGACCCGGTCCAGCTTGTGGTCCACGGCGCGCGCGGCTTCGACGGCGGCCAGCAGTCCGGGGAAAGGCTCGGATACGAGACGCGAGGGTGCATCGGCCAGAGCCGCGCTGCCGATAAGCAACAGAAGCAGGCACAGCAACACGGTGGCAACCGCAGGTGCAGAGTGGTGGGATTCTTGGGCCGGACTCTCCGTGAACGGCGTCATGGTCGATGCACACGCTCGCGCGCCGGGTCCTCCAGCGACTGGCTGGTAAACAGGGACTGGGGCAGTCTCCGATCATAGAGTGCCTCGTCCACGACCACACGCGTGCTGTGACCGCTGCCCAGATCGGTGAACGTACTGTCCATGACCGTCCAGAACCCCTGCACCTGCTCGAGACGATGCACCTCCATGCGTTTCACCGGCGCATCGTCCCGGCCGGGCGCATAGAAATCGATACGCAGCGGCAGGAGACTCTGCTCATGGACCCAGCTGACACGCCGGCCGTACGTGGAATTACCCGGATCAACGGGCACACTCTCCAGGATGCGCGTGGGCACACCGAAGATTTCCTCGTCGCCCAGGATACGGTGATGGTCCATATCCACCTTGCGGTCCTGCAGGTCCTCGAAAAAGATGTCGGAGCCCACAAACCGCCCGCCCTTGCGCGCAGAAGGAATCCGGCGGGAGCGATCCAGGGCCGGAAGATACAGCCACTGGTCCGAGGAGCCGTCGGCATGATCCAGGGTGAGAAGACCGGTATCGGCAATGTCCGACGGCGAGGTGAAACGGATCAGCGTCCAGACCTCGCCATAACCCACGTCGAGGCGGTAGGTGATCATCTGGCGGACACGCGGTGATCGGCCCTGTTCCTCAAGCACCATGGTGCCGCGCGTGGTCATGTCATCGCCGTCGGGGCGGTTGTAGACCTGCTGGGCGAGGCGCTTGCCGGCGCCGTCCTCGGCGAGAGCCGGCGGAACGAACGTGAACACGGCGCAGACCGCGACCAGCCACGACAACAGGGCATGTGCCTTGCGCATATTCACTGTGCCTCCCGTTTGCGGGGTGAACGGTGAAGGCGGTCTGGCCCTGCAACCACGAACACCGCCCCATCCATGAGGAATTCGGTTAAGGATGCATCACAATGGCGTTGATTGTGTACGGAATTCTACCGAACGTCCACTGGGACCCGACGGCCTGTCAAAAAAAACAGAAACTCCGGGAACGCGTGGGCAACCTCCACGACGGGGGCAGGATGACATAGGGACAGGATTTGCGCTGCCGGGGTCAGACAGCGAGGGGCAACGGGAGTTGTTCACCCTGCCCCGGGTCAGCAACACCCAGCTTCGCCGTACGCTTGCCGGACAGGCGGGAATGCGGGCGATACGGGGGCATGCGCTCGAGCCGTCGCACAAATGTTTCGGATGCATGACGCAGGGTGCTTTCCAGATCAACCACATAGGGAAACCGCGTGCCGCTCAACTGGCAGGCCTCGCCGGCCGGCGTCAGCGAGACGCACAGGCGCCGCACCATACGGGCGAGCCCCGGAGAGATCAGGAAATACCAGTACCGCAAGCCCAGCTTCTGACTGTAGTCCAGGGCCGCGCGCAGCAACGCTGTCAGCAGTTCGGAACTCGTTCCGCTGTTCGCCCCGGCCAATCGTCGAGTGGCGGGCCAGATGCACAGACGGGAGATTTCCCCTGCATGATCCACCGGGGCCCGGGCATTCACGCTGTCCGGGATCTCGCAGTGACCCACCACGGGCAGGCGACCGGCCCGGGGCAGGACGAGCCGCATGGTGGCCAGCCACTCACCGGTGGAACGGTGTCGAACGAGGAAATGCGCGGAATGATCATCCCACTCGTCGCATTCTTCCCCGTGAGGGAATGCGTCGGGATCCTCGTAGCCCCGCTCCAGACAGTAGATTTGATAGCGCATCCGGTAGTGGATGCTTCGTGCTGACTCCGTGTCGGCGAACACGACCTCGAAGTGCTCGTCAAGCATGCGCGCTGTAGCCCTCTTCTTGTACTGAATCGGTGATGGCGCAACTGCACCTGGAGCGTATTCAAACACAGCCCCGGAATACCGGCACGGCAGCCTGTCACAGTTTGGCCGGACCGCGCTCACACATCCGCAAGACAGTGCCGCACGAGGTGCCGCCGGTCGGCCGAACCCCCCCTCCCGTGGAGCAGGTGCTTGTGCCGGACCGGGACCCGTCATATATGGGAGTTTCGGGTGCACAAGGCATCGTGCAGGCCCCGGCAGATGGCCGCGGGCAAGCGACAGAGACGTGGCGCATGTTGACAGGGACAGACCGGCTCATCAGGCAGTTTCATCAGTATTTTCGCGTGGTTCCAGCCTCCACGCCGGCGCTGGTGCGGCAGGCATTGCGCATCCGGTACCAGGTGTATTGCCAGGAATTGGGGTTCGAGAATGCAGCGGATCATCCGGACGGCCTGGAGCGGGACGCCTATGATGGCCACGCCTCTCACTCCCTGCTGCTGCACCGCCCCAGCAATGACTACGTGGGGTGCGTACGGCTGATCCTGCCGGACCCCGATGACCCGCGTGCCCGCTTCCCGTTCGAGCGCTTCTGCAACCCAAATCTGCGTACCGAGCTCGCCGAAGCGGCGCGCCTGAACTCCATCGCCGTGGGCGAGATTTCACGACTGGCGGTATGTGGAGATTACCGGCGGCGCATCGGCGAGCACTACGTGCCCAGCGGCACCATGGACCACGCCGCGCGCAAACGGCACCAAGAGGTACTTGAGACCCACGGACGCCTGTTTCCGTTTATCGCGCCCACCCTGTATCTCGCCGGGGCCGCCATGGCCCTGCAGCAGGGGCTCTCGCAGGCCTTCGTCATGATGGAGCCGCGCCTCGCCCGACATCTGCGCCGTTACGGTATCCTGTTCGAGCAGGTGGGCGACATCGTCGATTATCACGGCCAGCGCGGCCCGTTTCGCATTCGTCGTGAGGATCTGCTCACACACCTCAAACCGCGTATGCGGGCCCTGCTGGAAGTCGTCAGCTCGGAATTGCGGCCAGTACGCACGGGCGCCAGTGTGGGGTGAATCCACCAGGGTGTTCACTGGCAAGCTGAGAGACGCAGGGCGGATAAGCGAAGCGCAATTCCGAAATTCGGCAGTACCATCAGGCAAGGGCATGTTCGCAGCGGGGGCGCCGCTGCTACGGTGATGCAGGAGGGCCGCCCCCGGGCCGAAGGCTGAGCCACTCTGACCATGGCGGTTCGCGGCGGGCACGACCCGCCCTATGGCTACGCTTCCCCTTCATCGCTCATAGGGCGGCCCGTGGCCGCCACTTCGACGGCGGGCGCGAAACACCCCCATCCCGCCCGATGCGCTGTGGAATCGGCGTACTCTCCGACCAACGCCCCCGCTGCCCGGACGTACGCGGTGGATTCCACTTGTGCAGCCTATGCAACCACCCTATATGATACGTATGGGGCCAAGCCCGGACATTGCACCAAGGCGGCCGGCGGCTTTCTGTGACCTTCTGAATGGCTGAAATGAGTTGGCGTACCTAGATGAGAATCTGCGGTGACAGTCCGCACATCGCCGCCGGCCTATCGCGATGCTTGCGGCCTCTGGGCCTGTCTCGCTTACCTGTAGGTCGGGCTTCAGCCCGACAAGCGGTGCCTGACCTAGCCGCGACTGTCGCCCTGAAGGGCGACCTACAGGTGTGCTTCTCCTGCAAGGCGACGGCGCAACACAGGCACAGAGACCACCATCATTCGCAATCCTTGGCGCAGTATTCGGGCTAGATCACCATGGATGCCACACGCGGAGTGCCCTAAGGATGATCCAGACCATGAAACGATCCGAGGCCGGACTCTCCGCGCAATTTCGCCGTTATTTTGAGGTGATCCGCGCTGACAGCGAGGAACTGCGCGAGGCCGTCTTTCGCATCCGCTACGAGGTGTACTGCACGGAGATGGGGTACGAGGACCCAGCGCGCTTCCCGGATGGCATGGAGCACGACGAGTACGACCGGCGTGCCCGGCACGTGCTGCTGCGCCACCGGCCCTCGGGCACGTACGCCGGCTGTGTACGCCTGATTCAGGACACGGGCAGCGAACCCAGGGAGCTGTTCCCCTTCGAACGCTTCGGCGGCCAAAGCCTGCGGCGAAACATCATCGACCCGGCCCGGCTGCCCCGCAATTCGTTCGGTGAGATTTCGCGACTGGCGGTGCGCGGCCAGTTCCGGCGCCGCTCGGGCGAGCAGGCGGTTCCCCACGGCGTCGCTTCCGAGGATCCCGTCGAGTACAGCGCGGAGCAGCGCCGCATCATCCCGCATATCGCCCTCGGCCTGTACCTGGCGGCCGCCGCCATGGGACTGCTGCAGGGACTCTCCGGCGTGTTCGTCATGATGGAGCCGCGCCTGGCCCGGCACATGCGCCGCTACGGCATCGTCTTTCGCCAGGCCGGCGAGATCGTCGAATACCACGGCCAGCGGGGCCCCTTCTACATCAGCCGACGCGCGCTGTTCGAGCATCTCAGGCCCGAGATCCGGGAACTGCTGGACGCTATCACGGAAGACCTGGAGGGCCGTCACCCGGCCGGGTCGGAACGCTCCTGCAACGCCCCCTGACCGGCGCAGCCTCATGCAGACTCACCCGGATCCAACCTTCGGATGACGCGCCCGTTCGACTACCTCGAGGCCTTCTCCCGCAACGTCGGCTGGGTCACCCGGGAAGAACAGCAGCACCTGCGGCAAAAGCGCATCGCCATCGCCGGACTGGGCGGTGTGGGCGGCAGCCACCTGCTCACACTCACGAGGCTCGGCGTGGGGGCCTTCAACATCGCCGACTTCGACCATTTCGAACCTGCCAACTTCAACCGCCAGGCCGGGGCCTCCATGGCCAACCTGGGCCGATCAAAGACGGACGTGCTCGCCGGCATGGCCCTGGATATCAATCCGGAACTGGAGGTGCAGCGTTTCGATGACGGCGTGACCCCGGAGAACATGGCGGCGTTCTTCGCGGACGTGGATCTCTATGTGGACGGGCTCGACTTCTTTGCCGTGGACATGCGCCGGGCCGTCTTCGCCTATTGTCACGCCCACGGCATACCGGCAATCACCGCCGCTCCACTGGGCATGGGCGTGGCCCTGCTGGTCTTCCTGCCCGGTTCCATGAGCTTCGAGGAATATTTCAGGCTGGAGGGACAGCCCCCGCAGGAGCAGTTGCTGCGATTCATGGTGGGCCTGTCGCCCGCCCTGCTGCAGCGGACCTACCTGGTGGATCCGGGATCGGTGGACTTCGCCAATCGGCGCGGCCCATCCACCCCGATGGCCTGCGACCTTTGCGCGGGCGTGGCTGCCACCGAGGCACTCAAGATCCTGCTGGGCCGCGGGCGCGTTCGGACGGCGCCCTGGGGAATGCATTTCGACGCCTACCGCCGGAAGCTCTCCCACACCTGGCGCCCCGGCGGCAACGCCAACCCACTGCAGCGGCTGCTCATCGCGTTTGCCCGTCGGCAGCTGGCCAGGAAGAAATCTGATTAACCACGAAGGACACGAAGAACACGAAGCTCAAAGAATGAAAAATCATGCCTCTCGCAAAGCCGCGAAGCACGCTAAGAGAACATTTGGTTTTATAAAGTTAATCCTTTGGGATTCTTGGCGTGCTTCGCGCCTTTGCGAGAGCCCATTCTTTTCCGTTTCGGAGCCACCGTGAGCCGAAATGCCATGGCACTCACGTTCCCGCCAGCGGCACGTTTCTGCTCAAGCATTTTCAATACTTCGTGTTCTTCGTGGTTCAAACAGAGCAATTCAAGGTACCTGGCGCATGGCACACAAGCGCCAGTAGGGCACGAAGAAATAGCGCTTGAGGTCCAGACTGAAATCTCTTGCCGCCTCGGTACTCGACACGACATTCATCAGTTCGATGGGAGAGTAGGCGCGCTTCAGACTCTTGATGCCGTCGGATGAGAGGTCGGGCGAGACGCGGTGCAACCGGTTCCAGACCTGTGCAAAGGGCACCGCCCAAGGCTTGTTTTCGAAGTCCACGACGAACACCCCGATCCTGGAGATACGCAGCATCTGCTCCATGGCGGACGCAGCCGCCTCAAACGGACGAATGTGGTGGATCACGTGCAGTGAAATCACGTAATCAAAGGACCGGTCCGGAAAGGCCTCCAGGTGAGCGTCCGTGGCCACATGGATGGCAGGCCGGGCGTCATCGTCGAACTGTTTCAAGCTTTCCTGGAGCACATCCTCCTGGGCATCGTAGAGGTGCATGTCCAGATTCAGTCCGCGCCGTTGCCCCCAGTTTCTGATCTCCCGGGACAATCCGCCTGATCCGGAGCCCACCTCGAACACCGACACCGTCTCCTCGCGCGATAACGGCTGTGCCGCCATCCACTGATCCCAGTCTGCCAACAGCTTCTTGTAGACCCCGAAGCGCTGGTTGGTGCCGTCAATCTCGCTGATCAGGCGCCAGCGCACCTCAAACGGCAGACTCGGATCATCGAGCATTTCCTGATACGGATCGCTATCCATGGCACCGTCTCCCTGATTCCAATGCCCCCGGTGGTCCAGTGGACCCCGCCAAACATATACCAGCTTGCGTGGCTGCTGTGCCGCATCTTTGACCGCCTGGCCGACAGGAATCCTCCGTTCATCGGGTACAAAGCCAGCAGAACGCGCGGGCGCAGCATGCAAGAACTGAGTCCAGCCAACGTCCCGCAGAGGATGATCAGCGCGTTTGCCCGGCGGCAACTGGCCAGAACAAGATCTGATTAACCACGAAGGACACTAAGAGCACGAAGTACGCAAAAATGTCTGAATACGGACGTGCCGCTTGCGGGAATGCGAGTGCCAAGGTAATTCGGCTCGGGGTGGCTCCGAAGCGAAAAAGCATGGTCTCGCGCAAAGACACGAAGCATTCGCAAGAGACGTTGTTACGCCAGGCCAGGCTTCCTTCGATGGAATCCAATGTCAGGATTCCGGCAATCCACCAGCAAAAAAGCCGCGGCCCTATGGGCCGCGGCTTTCCTGACTGCTATTACGATGTGCAGACTCAGGTCTGGTTGCGCCGGCGGCGGGCGGCGAAGCCCAGGGCCAGCAGACCGGCACCAAACAGCGTCAACATCATCGGTTCCGGAACCACCTGGAAGGTCACGCTGCCGTCAAGATTGGTCTGACGGAACAACGCGGTCTGATCGTCATCATAGGTGAATGCAACCAGCTGATCCAAGGTGGGAATCGGCGGATCGATGTTGGTGTCAAGGATCCAGTTGATCCCGAGCTTGGTGTCCTCACCGGCCGCCCACAGCTCATAGAACGTCATCCCGCTCGCCACGTCCACGAAGAAGTTCTGGACGAACGCATCATCTGCCCCGGCGAAGTCATAGCTGATCGGCCCAGTGAGGTACAGGTTGGCCGGATCCAGCTGGGAGCCGGTGACGTCCAGACGGAGCACCTGGATTCGGTCGGTGCCGTTCTCAAAATACACATCGAACGACCCGGATGTGAATTCCAGTCCGGTCGCCGTGATCTGGCCCTGGATGTTGTAGTCGTAGGTAATGCCCCAGAACACCCCATCATTCGGTGCCGTCGCCCCGTACGGTACGATGACTCCATCCGTGAAGCCGTTCCCCTCTCCAGCGCCCAGAAAGTTCAGGGCAGAGATGTTCTTCTGCTGCGGGTCCAGCGGGTAATTGAAGCTGACGGTGGTACCACCGACCGTGGTATGGGAACCCGCCGAGAACCCGTAGGAATCCATCACGGAATCGATATTCGTGTCGATGATCTGGGTGCCGGCAACTGAGGGATCACCCAAGTAGATGGACGTGGCCCGGGTACCCGTGTAGCCCAGTTCCTCAATCACACCGGTCAGCGTCGATCCGTCCCCGGTCGCGTCGTAACCGACGTTGATCTGGAACGCCGACCCAAAGGCGGTACCAGTGGACATCAACGTCCCCAATGCCGCTGCTACCACAAGTTTCTTAATCATGATCCGGCTCCTGTCTCACCATGAGATTAACTGCGTTCGATTTCTTATATGCAGTGACCGTGCCATAATCAGATCATCGACCCGAAAAAATCTTTATTTAATTGTTTTTGCGATATTTTTTTTCTCTGGCGCCGATGTCCTTGAAACGAACGCCGATGGCTCCCATCCGGATACCGTAAGACTTATCGACACCCCCCATCGCGCCCTTCAGGAATCCAACTCCCTTAACAGCTTCTCGGCCTGACTTCGTTCGGCAAAGGGCGTTCCGATGGCCAGCGCTCGCTCCAGCGCCGCCCGAGCCCCGGCGCGGTCTCCCTGGGCGTGCAGTGTACGGGCCAGGTGGTAGTGAACATCCGGCCAATCCGGGGACCTTTCCGCCACCTGACGCAGAATCCGGGCGGAACGCTCCAGGTCACCACTGTAAAAAATCACGACACCCAGCGTATCCAGGATCCCCGGGTTCTCGGGGGACTGGGCGCGTGCCCGTTCCGCCAGATTCAGGGCACGGGCGTTGTCGCTCTCCCTGAGCAGCCAGGCCAGGTTATTCAGCGCCACGGGGTCCTGCTCGTTGCGCGCCAGAATGCGCTCGTACGACGCAATGGCCTCAGCCTCATCCCCCAGTGCCATCTGGTGTGTGGCCAGCGCATGGCGGACCTGGACATCCTCCGGCAACCGCTCGAGCCACTCCGTAAGCGTTTGTGCCGCCGCCCTGCGATCACCGGCCGCCTGTTGCGCCTGGGCCAGTTCCAGCACCCATGCCCGACGGGGGGTCTGATCCAGTGCCTGGCGATACGCCTGCACCGCCTCGGCCACCCGGCCTTCCCGAAGGGCAAACCAACCCTGAAGCGCCAGAGTATTGGATCGCCCCGGGTGGTGCTGTTGAAGGGCCTCCAGATGCTCACGGGCGCGGTCCGTGTCACCCCGCTGGGCCAGCAGGAACGTCATTCGGGCACGGGCCCGGTAATGCCCGGGGTCCAGTTCGAGGGCACGAGTCAAACGGTCCAGGGCAGCCTCCAGGTCCCCGTCAAATTCGCGCAGCTCGGCAAGACGGAACTGCACATCCGCTGACCCGGGCGCTACGGTCTCGGCACGCTGCATTACCTGGATCGCGTCATTCAGCCGCCGCTGCGCGAACAGTGTGTCGGCCATTGCGTAATAGGCCTGCAGGCGTTCCGGATGCTGCTCCAGCGCATTCCCCAGGGTCTTCAGTGCCTCCTCCGGCTGCCCCGTGGTCAGCTGGATGTGGGCCAGCATCAGGGCGGGCTCCAGGATCTGGGGATGGGTTTCCACGGCGCGTCGCAACCACCTCTGGGCGGCAGCCGGTTCACCGGCTTGCATCTCCAGGGTCGCCAGCTGCTGCGCGGAGAAGGGATGGCCCGGGTCCCGCCGCTGGATGGCCTCAAAGGCCTGGCGCGCCTCGTCCACGCGACCCAGACGCATTTCCATGCTACCCAGATTCATGGCGGCCGAAGCATTGCCAGGATCCAGGCGCATGGCCTCGCCAAACGCCTCGCGGGCTTCATCCAGACGGTCAAGCCCCAACAGAGCCGCCCCAAGCAGGTTGTGGCTCTCCGGATCTTCAGGGTGGCGTCCCCGGAACTGCAGCGCGGCCTCCAGAGCCTGCTGATACTCCCGCGCCTGGAGGTGACTCAGGATCACCGCGGACTCGGCCCGTCCGGGGCGCTCTCCCACGGCGGACGCCTGGCGCAAGGCGGCCAGCCCGGCATCCCGATCACCCGTACGCATCAGTGCCATGCCCCGCATCTCGTGCAGGGCGGCTTCATCAGGCCTTGCTGTCAAGGCCGTCTCAAGCACCTGGAGCCCCTGCTCGGTCTGCCCCTGCTCAAAGTAGAGTGCGCTAAGCAGTTCGCTCATGGCAGGGTCGGGCGATCCTGCGGCCCTCATGCCCTGCTCCAGGACCCTGATGGCATCACCTACACGCTCCTGACGCACGTGGGTTCGCGCCAGCAGAATCACTGCGTTGGCCGACCCGGGGTTGTCCCGCAGCAACCTTCTGAGATGGTTTTCCGCCTGGTTCCAGTGCTCCTGTGCGTAATGGGCAGCCGCCAGCATATAGATGGATGGCTGATGGTCGGGACTGCGGCTCAATACGGACTCGAAATCCGCCTGCGCGTCCGAGTACCGTCCATGACGGGAATGGAGGAAGCCACTGAGGTGAAGGGTCATGGGGTGGTTCGTCGCCATATTGCGCATTGCGGCAAGATCCCGTTCCGCCCCTTCCAGATCGTCAAGTTGCACACGCACCATCGCACGACGGAAATGAAGCTCGAACGGGTTTCGAGCATGACGAATCGCGTCTCCGTAGGCCGCTTCCGCCCTGTCCGGTTCCCCATCGGCCACGGCCAGGTCGGCCAATGTACGTAAGGCCTCGGGCGACCGGGGGTCTTCGGCCAACGCTCTTTGCACCCACTCGTGGGCAAGGCCGCTGTCGCCGGCCATTTGACTGGCCCAGGCCATGCCCACCATGGCCTCGGCAAGGTCCGGCACCTGTTCCAGAGCAGCCTTGAATGAATCGACAGCCGCGTCGCCCTGGCCATCACCCAACAAGGCTAGTCCGCGCACCAGGTGGGCCTGAGCCACGGAAACACGATCCGACGCTTCCGTGCCATCACCCAGGTCTGCCAGGGCCTCGTCGTATCGACCCTGCAGTACACGTGCACGCGCCAGGGCCACGGAAGTGCGCTCCTTGTCCATGCCCAATTCCCGGGCACGAAGGATCTCGTCCTCCGCCTGAGTACCATCCTCCATTTCCAGGTAAGTCAGCCCCAGTTGCCAGCGCCCTTCCTGACTGGACGGATTCTTCTGAAGTGCGTTCTTGAGTTCGATCACGCTGGCACGCAGGTTGCCCTGTTCGCGGAACTCGATCCCGCGCTCCAAGTGCTGCTCCTCGGTCATGCTGGTCTGGCCACAGCCGGCCGTGAGGGAAAATATCGCCAGGCCGGCGACCAGAAGGCCACGGGCTGTGTGCTTGAAATGCCGGTTCAATCTCTCGGCCATTAGGGCCTCCGTCCTCATCTGTTAAGCCCATGCTTCTTCAGCAGGTCATACAACGTCGGGCGGCTCACCCCCAGCAACTCCGCCGCCTTCGAGATGTTGCCATCCACGATCTGCAGGGTGCGGCGCAGGGCCTTGCCTTCGGCGTCGTCGCGCACCTGGCGCAGGTTCAACATTAATGGATCATAGCCCTCGGAGGAGAGTTCCATGTCCTCGCCGCTGACCTGACCGCCGTCAGCCATGATCACCGCGCGCTTGACGCGGTTCTCCAGCTCGCGCACGTTGCCCGGCCAGGTGTGGGCCTCGATGGCATTGAGCGCTTCGGGTGAGAACCCCTTGACCGGCCGCCCCTGCTCCTTGGCGAAACGCTCGAGGAACACTCGCGCGAGCAGGTGGGCGTCGCCGCTGCGTTCGCGCAGGGGCGGGATGGTGATGGTCATCTCGCTGATGCGGTAGAACAGGTCCTCGCGGAAGGCGTTCTCGGCGATCAGGGACTGCAGGTCCTGGTGGGTGGCGCAGATCACGCGCACGTCCACCGGGATCTCCTCACGGCCGCCCACGCGCTCGATGACCCGCTCCTGGAGGAAACGCAGCAGCTTGGCCTGCAGGGCCATGGGCAGGTCGCCCACCTCGTCCAGGAACAGGGTGCCGCCGTCGGCGTATTCGATCTTGCCCCGGGTCTGCTTGGCGGCGCCGGTGAAGGCGCCCTTCTCGTAACCGAACAGCTCGGACTCCAGCAGGTTCTCGGGGATGGCGGCACAGTTGATAGCCACGAAACGGAAATCGCGGCGGTTGCTCAGTTCGTGAATCCCCCGGGCCACCACCTCCTTGCCGGTGCCGCTCTCGCCCAGCAGCAGGGTGGTCACATCGGTGGGGGCCACCTTCTCCACCATGCGGCAGACCTTGAGCATCTCGGGGCTGGCGGCGATCAGGCCCGGCAGCGGCGAGGCGCCCTGCCCCTGCTGCAGGCGGCGGTTCTCCCGCTCCAGTTCGTACAGGCGGTGGGCCCGCTTGACGATGAGGTTGAGCAGATCCGCGTCCACCGGCTTCTGGTAGAAGTCGTAGGCGCCGAGGCCCACGGCGCGCACGGCGTTCTCGCGGTCGTTGTTGCCGGTGACCACGATGACCTTGGTCTGGGGGGCAAGCGACAGGATCTGCTCCAGGGTGGCAAGCCCCTCGGTGGCGCCGCCCGGGTCCGGCGGCAGGCCCAGGTCCAGCGTGACCACCGCAGGCTCTTCCCGGCGCAACTGGGCAATGGCCTCGTCGCGGGTGGTCGCGGTGATCACCTCGAAATCGTCGAAGCACCAGCGCAGCTGCCCCAGCAGCCCCGGATCATCCTCCACAATCAACAGAACTGGACGTTGTCCATCCGATGTCATCTATCCACTCCCCCTGGGTGGATGCTTTGGCCCCGACGGGGGCAGGAAACACTTTCTTGCCATTGATCTGAAGCTCAGGCGTCGGCCTGAAGGCCGACCTACATGGACGCATCGGGCTTCCGGGGCGGGGAAACGCGGTACATGATCAATCTGCATCAGTTCTTCGTGTTTTTCGTGGTTCATGAGCGGCTCGACTACCCCGCCGTACCACTCACGCGCGCGCGCTGCTCGCGGCCGGAGAATGTCTTGTCCGCGGTCAGCGTGTCTTCCTGGGTGCTGCTTTCGCGGGCGGACGTCGGTCCACCAGGCATCTGGAAACTGATCTGATAGCACCCGACCGAGATCCGGTCACCGTCGCGCAGCACATGGCGCTCCACCCGCTCGCCGTTCACGCTGATGCCGTTGAGGCTCTTCAGGTCCACCAGGTAGTACTGGTTGTCCACGTTGAGTACGGCCGCGTGACTGCGGCTCACGGACATGTGCGCCAGCTGGACGCGATTGGCGGTGGTGCGCCCGATGGTCTCCATGGGCTCCGTGACCGGATGCGAGGAGATCACCATGCCCTTGAGGCTGACCACGAGCCTCGGCAGCGCGGCGGCCCGGTTTCCCGTGATGGCGGGTTCACGCTGGGGCGCATCCTCCCGGACCATGCCGCCCATGAGACGGCGCTCCTCGAAGGGTTTCCATTGCAGCTCCTCAATGGCCGAGTCCACAAGCGCGGTGGTCACGGTGCGGGTCTCCTCGATGAACGCGGCCAGAAGCACCGTATCGCACAGGACGTTGATGAGCCGCGGCACGCCACCCGTGTAGCGGTGAATGTGCTCGATGACCTCCTCGGAGAAGAGATCGTCGCCTCGCCACCCGGCAATCTCCATCCGGTGGCGGATGTACTCACCCGTCTCGGCGGCGGCCAGGGCGCGCAGGTGAAACCTCAGCCGGATGCGCTGTTCCAGCTGCTCCAGCCGGGGGTCCGCCAGCCGATCCGCCAGTTCCGGCTGACCCACGAGGATCACGCTTAGCACCTTGGCCTGACCGGACTCGCCATCGGCGAGCATGCGGATCTCCTCCAGCGCCGAAATGCTCAGGTTCTGGGACTCGTCCACCACCAGAAGCACGCTTCTGCGCCGCTTGCCCTGATCCGCCAGGTAGCGATTGAGCTTGTCCAGAAGCTCCACCTTGTTGCCCTGGGGCGACTTGACGCCCAGCACCGTGGCCAGGTGCTGCAGCAGTTCCAATTCCGAGAGCTGGGTCTGGTGGATGCGCGCGACGATCACCGAGTCGTCAAGGGAATCCAGCAGACGCTCCAGCACGATGGTCTTGCCGGAACCGATCTCGCCGGTGACCACGGCGAAGCCGTCGCGGTTGAGCACGGTGTATTTCATGTAGGCAAGCGCCCGGGCATGGGGCTTGCTCATGTAAAGGAAACTGGAATCCGGCGCCAGCTGGAAGGGCGGCTTGTCGAGCTTGAAGAAGTCCAGGTACATGGTGAGTGTGCCGCTTGATGGTTGGTCAGACGCCGGACGGTAAGGCAACGCGCCGACGCGTTCCCTGTGTCAGGCGGGGTTCAATGGTCATATTCGCAGGTGTCCCTTGTGCGCTGCAAGCATCGACGCCAATAGCGACGGAGCCGTCCGCGCACACGACACACCGTGGAGCAAACCTGGCCGGGCTAGGCAACGCCGCCTCCCACGCTTCCTGGCCGTTGCGGTGCAACGGCCGCTGCACCGTTTCGCAGAGGCAGGTAGACGTGAAAGGTGGTCCCCCTGCCGGGGCTGCTGGTCACCTCCACGTCACCACCCAACGATCGGACCAGTTCGCGGCTCTCATAGGCGCCGATGCCCATGCCGGTGAGGCCCTTGGTGGTATCGAAGGGCCGGAACAGGCGATGGCGCACGAAATCCCGGTCCATGCCGCTGCCGGTATCGGCCACCGTCAGGTGAACCTCGTCGTCCTTGCGCCAAACGCGCACCGCCACGTGGCCTTCCGGCGGGGTGGCCTCCTGGGCGTTCTGCACGAGATGCCGGATGACAGCCAATAGCCGATCGCTCACGGCGCGCACCGGGAAGGCATTGCCCTCCACCTCAAGCACCGGCACGGGGCGGTTCCCCTCGCGCTCCGAGACGGCCCTGCGGGCCAGATCGGCCAGATCCACGTCTTCCAGCTTCGGCGTGAACTCACCGGCGCGCAGCTGCTGCATGAGCCGGTTCATGCGCTCCACCGCATTCTCCACGGTGGCGATGGCGTCACGCAGAAACTCCGGTTTGTCACCATGACGGCGCGCGTTGCTGACCACCAGCGACAGCTGGGCGATCAGGTTCTTCAAGTCGTGGATGACGTAGGCCGACAGGCGGTTGAAGGCCTCGAACTGGCGCGCCTCGGCCAGGGCCTCCAGGGCCTGCATCTGGGCCAGGTGGCTGGCAGCCTGGCGCCCGGCGGTCTTGAGCAGATCCCGGTCCTCCCAGTTGATGCTGTGCCCGGCACGCGAGTGGTCCAGGAGTACGAAACCCAGCAGGTCGTCCTCGTGCAACAGCGGCACGATCAGCCACAGGCGCGTCTCTTCCACGATCCACGCCGGCAGGGACAGCGCGCCGTAGTGATCGGCATCGCCGCGATACTCGTCCATGTCGATCACCCAGCCGGTGCGATGCAGGTATGAGGCCAGCTCCCCGTCCCGGGGCTCTCCCGGCCGTTCGTGCTCGGGCCAGTTGAGCCTGTCGCGGGCCGTGAACTGGCGCCCCTCGCGCAGCCAGATCTGTCCGCCGGGGCTTTCCACGATGGCAGCGATGGCGCGGATGACGCGCTCGGGCAGCGGCTCGCCGGAGCGCGCCAGCGTGTGGATGAAACGCAGCCACTCCTCGCGGTAGTCGTAGCGGTAATTGAAGAAATGTTTGCTCAGGAAGACCTTGAGCCGCGCGCGCAGCTGCCCGGAGACCAGCAATGCCACGAGCAGCAGGGCAGCGCCGAACAGCAGCACGGTCTGCAGCACCGCGCCCCACTCGCCGCCGAAACGGCGCACGTAGAATCCTGCTGCGGCCATGACCAGGAGATAAACACCCGCCACCAGGAACGTGGTGCCGTGCAGGACCACGCCGCGCGAGACGTAGACGTCCAGGGACCACTGGGGATTGCGCGCCGCGGAGACCGCGATCAGCGGGACCACCAGGGCATTGATATAGCCGCGGGCGTCCCACAGGGTCGGGCTGACGCCCAGGAACAGCAGCGCATCGGAAAAGAGCAGGAAGTCGTACAGGTACAGCGCGCCCACGCCCAGGCACAGGTACTTGATGGCCCAGCGCTGGTCCGGCGTGGTGGTCCGATACACATGCTCCACCAGAACCAGGGCGCCGATGATGAGCAGCACCTTGGTGGCCAGCACCCATTGCACACTCGCCTCGATGGGCAGCCCCGCGAGCAGCAGGCCCTGGGCCAAAACACCGAGGACCAGGAGCACGGCCAGGATGCGCAGAACCCCGAGACGCACCGAGCCCGCGCGCGCATGGCCGAGCCAGAGAATCGTCCACAGAAAGGCGATCCACGCGGCGTCCCGCACGAGATCCGTGAACAGCAGGGTGCGGGGCCACTGGGCCCCGGCCACCGTGCCCCAGGCCATGACGCCGGCCCAGAGCATGGACACCACGGCCGCCACCACCAGCAACGCGCCCTGAACCCGGCCCTGCCAGCCGATGGCCAGCACGAACGTGAGGGCCAGAAACGCCGCCAGGGCGATACCATAGCCCACTGCTCCGATGGTCAGACTGGTCGGCTCTATCAACTCGAGTGCCCGCTGTCGGCTGATCCCCCCGACAACATCTTATGCCGCTTTGCACAAGGCGAGAAGCGGCGGTGTGTGCGGGGGTGTGAATGACCGTGTCCATCGGTCGCTGCATCGGTGCGGCGGCGACGCCCCTGGGGCGCGCGAGGCGCGGAACGCTACCGCGAGCCCCGCCCCCAAAGGACCACTTCCACCGTCTGGATGATGGTGAGCAGATCCAGGGAAATGGACTGGTTCTTGACGTAGTAGAGATCGTACTGGAGCTTCTCGAAGGCGTCCTTCTCCGATGCTCCGTAGGGGTAGTTGATCTGGGCCCAGCCGGTGAGCCCGGGCTTGACCCAGTGACGGTGATGGTAATACGGCAGCCGCGACGCCAGTTGCTCCACGAACTCCGGACGCTCCGGCCGCGGGCCGACAAAGCTCATGTCGCCGCGCAGGACGTTAAAAAGCTGCGGCAGTTCGTCCAGGCGCGTGGTGCGCATGAAGCTGCCGAAACGGGTCACGCGAGGATCCTTCTTTTCGGCCCAGCGGGCGACACCGTCCGCTTCGGCGTCCTCGATCATGCTGCGGAACTTGTAGAGCGTGAAGGGCCGGCCATTCTGACCCACACGGGTCTGGCGGAAGAGGATGGAGCCGCGGCCCCGGCTTTCGATCAGGATGCCCAGCGCCGTCAGCAGCATGATGGGCCACACGACCGCCAGCATGCCCACACCGGTGGCCAGATCCATGATGCGCTTGAGGTAGTCGCTGTAGATACTCTGGCGGAATCCGCGCGAGAAGATCATGGTGCTGGGGCGCAGGATATCGAGCTTGAGAAAACCGCCTTCCCGCTCGAAGAAGTCCGACACGTCCAGCACGTGCACGCCGGCCATCTTGCAGGCCATGAGTTCATCCACCGGGAAGCCGCCCCGGGGGTCATCCAGGGCAATCACCACGTCGTCGATGTGCCGGTCGCAGGCGTACTGTGCAAGCGAACCCGCCGGCTCCACGATGCGCTCGGGATCGACCTGCGGGGTTTCGTTCTTCTGGGGAACAAAGCCGGTGAGATCAAAACCCACCCGGTCGCTGCGCCGCCGCAGGCGGCTGAAGAGGGACGCGGTCGAACCGGAGCCCAATACCAGTACCCGGCGCTTGAACGCATCCAGGTGCAGCAGACGCACGCCCACCAATCGCGTGGTCAGAACGCCGGCGAAGGCAAGACTGACCGCCACCAGCATCACGCCCCGGCCAAGGAACAGGTGCGGGAACACGTAGAACAGCACGGCGAGCATGACGCCGCCCAGGGCGAAGGCACCCACCAGGCGCACCACCACCTGGCCGAGGGACACCCGCATGCCGCGCCGGTACAGGCCCATGCTCAGCATGGCGAGCATGTTGAGCCCCGCGAATGCGATGACCTTGATGCTGAAGGCCTCGAAGAAGGCCGGCGCGGACGTCGCGCCACCGGGAAATACAATATGGGCCGCCACGATGAAGGCCGTCACAAAGACCAGGACTTCCAGCACGGCCAGGGTCATCAGCGACGTGGGCATATCGCGGCCGAGCACCTGAATGTGGCCATGACGGATGCGCAGGGGCCGGCGCGATTCGACCGCCGAGGCGCCGGGCACCGGCAATACACTCACCGTGGCGCCCGCGCCCATCCCGCCCTGGCGATTAGCCCCAATATTTCACCA
>NZ_MVBK01000021.1:0-45275 GCF_002000365.1 Thioalkalivibrio denitrificans
GGACTCGCCGCCCGCCTCACCCGGCAGCGCTTCTCCGGCCGCCTGTTCCGGAGGCTCCACAATGGTGTCCCCGGCAAGCGATTCGTCACCCGCTGCGCGGGTGGTTTCCCCGGCCTCGTCCTGATCCTGGTCCTCGTCACGGCTGCCGATGAGCACGCCCGCAGCCGCTCCACCCGCGGCCGCGCCTGCCAGGGCACCGGCCCCGCCGGCATCGAAGCGCACCTCGGTGCCGCCAGGTGTTGCAACCGCCAGGGCCGGTTCACTTGCCCGGCCGGCCCGCGCCCTGCGGACCATGAGCCACAACAGCAAAACGATCAGCAATGCCACAAGGCCAACGATCATCATGGCATTGGGATTGGCCATGAGGTCGTCGATCATGCTCGCCGGACGTGCAGGCTCTGCCGGCGGCGCTGGCGCAGGGGCTGCGGCACGAGGTTCGGGCGCCGGGGCCGCCGTCTCGGGGGCCGGTGCGGGCGTCTCGGGTACCGGTGCCAGCGCCATCCGTTCCGCCTCGCTCAGGGTCACTCCGGGGACCTCTTCGGCCACGTCCGGTGCGGGCTCAACCTCGGCCACGTCCGGCACGGGCTCAGCGACCGGGTCGGCGGGCTCGCGGCCCTCCAGCTGATCCATCCGGGCCTGAAGTTCGGCCATCTGCTGGTTGGTCAGTTCCAGCAGACGCTCGCGACGCTCCAGGAGCGTCTCCAGTTCCCCGATCCGTGAGCGCAGGTCATCCACTTCACGGCCGCGGGCCTCCGCGGTCTCCCGGGCCAGGCCCAGCTCCCGCTCCATCTCCGCCATGGCGTCCTGTGCTTCCCGGGCGGCCAGTATTTCCAGACGGGCATCGTCCGGCGGCGCCGGATCGTCCGGCTGAGCCACCGCCGGAGCGGGTTCCTCCGCCACCGGCGGCGTCGGTACCTGCGGTGCCGTCTCTTGCGCCAGCCGCGCACGGTACTCCCGCCAGAGTTCGTTCTGGCGTGCCACCTCGCGTACGGCCTCGGCGCGGCTCAGACGATCAATCTCGCCCCGATCCGGTACGCGCAGGACCTGCCCACTGAGCAGGTTGTTGATGTTGTTGTCGGTAAACGCCCCGGGATTCGTGCGCAGCAGCGCCAGCATCATCTGCTCGACCGACACGTCGGTGCCGGGACGCAGGTCGCGGGCCACGGTCCAAAGCGTGTCACCACGCTGCACGCGATACGTGTCGGGGGCATCCGGGCGCGGGGCCTCCACGCGCGGCGCCGGTGCGGGACGCGGTTCGGCCGGGCGGGCCTCCGGCGCGGGGGCCACCGGGGCAGGCGCCTCGCGGGCCTCGAACATGACGGGCGGGTCAAGAAGCAGGGTGTACTCCCGAACCAGGCGCCCGGCGGGCCAGGCCGCCTCGACCAGGAAGTTGACGAAGGGTTCGCGGACCGCCTCTCGGGTGGTCACGCGGATCACGTGACGGCCGTCGGGCAGGGTTTCCGGCTGGAAGCGCAGCTGGGTCAGCAAGGCCGTGCGTTCGATTCCCAGTCTGCGGTATAGATCCTCGGGTGCCAGCCGGACCTGGAGGTCCTCCATTTCGCCGCGGCGCACCTCGACCAGTTCGATCTCCGCATTCAGCGGCTGGTTCAGCGCCGAGTGAACCTCGATTTCACCAAGCCCGAGAGCCTGTGACAGCCCCGGAACCAGTAACAGGCCCAGAAGGGCCATGCCCATCGCCAATCTGCGCACGGAATTTCCCCTTGAACTTATCGTGTTCGAATGGTCTTCCCTCATCCGGGAAGTCTCCCCCATTTGATCCCTGATAACCCGGCACACCCTGACCTGCAACTTACGCGTTGAGGGCCCCGATGCCCGGGTTCCGGCGATCGGCATTTGTCATGTCGAATCTAACTATACGGCGTAACTATAGGCTACAGATAGTCTTTTATCAAAATTTCGGCGATCTGGATACTGTTGAGTGCCGCACCCTTGCGCACGTTGTCTGCCACCACCCACAGGTTGAGCCCTTGGGGATGGGAGATATCCTCCCGGATTCGGCCCACATAAACCGGGTCATGGTTGGCACCTTCGGTCACTGCCGTGGGGTATCCGCCGTCTTTCCGTTCGTCCAGGACCACCACCCCGGGGGCCTTCGAGAGCAGCTCTCTGGCCTGTTCGGCGGTGATCTTCTCCCGGGTCTCCACGTGAACCGCCTCGGAATGGCCGTAGAACACCGGGATCCGCACCGCGGTGGGATTCACCTGGATGCTGTCGTCGCCCATGATCTTGCGGGTCTCCCAGACCATCTTCATTTCTTCCTTGGTGTAACCGTTGTCCAGGAACACGTCGATGTGCGGCAGGGCGTTGAAGGCGATCTGCTTGGGATAGACATGCTTCTCTATGGGCTTGCCGTTGAGCAGGTTGGCGGTCTGGGCGGCCAGTTCCTCGACAGCCTCCTTGCCCGTGCCTGACACGGCCTGGTAGGTCGCCACATTGATGCGCGCGATCCCGACGGCATCCTGAATGGGCTTGAGCGCCACCAGCATCTGGATGGTGGAGCAATTGGGATTGGCGATGATGCCCCGGTTGGTATAGCCGGCCACCGCGTGAGGATTGACCTCGGGCACCACCAGGGGAATGTCGTCGTCGTATCGGAACTGGGAGGTGTTATCGATCACCACGCAGCCCGCGGCCGCGGCCTTGGGGGCATACTCCTTCGACACGGAGGCGCCCGGAGAGAACAGGCCGATCTGCACCTTCGAGAAGTCGAATTCCGCCAGATCCTGCACCACCAGGTGACGATCACCGAATTTCACACGGCTGCCCGCCGAGCGCGCGCTGGCCACGGCATACACCTCGCCCAGCGGCAGGTCCCGCTCGGCCAGGATCGACAGCATGGTCTCGCCCACGGCGCCCGTGGCGCCCACTACCGCTACATCGAATTTCTTGCTCATCTTCGCATCACTCTAGGGTCTCATATCGGCCGATCGGCCAAATCCTGAAGAATCCTGTGCCTTGTGTCCATTGCCCGTTCGGGCTAATCCGCAAAGTTCGCCACGGGTATCATGTGTGCCGGCGTTTCCAGGCCAGGCGCTATTCACCCAGCGCTGCAACCACCGCGTCGCCCATGGCGGTGGTGCCCACCTTGCTGGAGCCTTCGGTCCAGATGTCCGGCGTACGCAGCCCCTGATCCAGCACGCGGCTCACGGCGGCGTCCACCCGATCGGCCAGCGCCCCCTCGTCCAGGGAGTAGCGCAGCATCATGCTCACCGACAGCAGCGTGGCCAGGGGGTTGGCCACCCCCTGCCCGGCGATGTCCGGCGCCGATCCGTGAATCGGCTCGTACATCCCCTTGCCGTCGGCATCCAGGGAGGCGGACGGCAGCATGCCGATGGAGCCCGTGAGCATGGCCGCGGCATCGGAGAGAATGTCACCGAACATGTTTTCGGTCACGATCACGTCGAACTGCTTGGGCGCACGTACCAGCTGCATGGCGGCGTTGTCCACGTACATATGGGAGAGTTCCACGTCGGGGAAGTCCTCCGACACACGGATCGCCACCTCGCGCCACAGCTGGGAGACTTCCAGCACGTTGGCCTTGTCCACGGAGCACAGGCGCCGACCCCGCTTCATGGCGATCTCGAAGCCGCTGCGCACGATGCGCTCGATCTCGCCCTCGTCGTAGATGATGGTGTTGAACCCTTCGCGTACGCCGTCATCGCGGGTCCGGATGCCCCGGGGCTTGCCGAAGTAGGCCCCGCCGGTCAGCTCGCGCAGGATCATGATATCCAGTCCGCCCACGATCTCCGGTTTGAGCGCCGAGGCCGAAGCCAGTTGCGGGTAGAGGATCGCGGGGCGCAGGTTGGCGAACAGATTGAGTTCCGAGCGCAGCCCCAGCAGCCCGCGCTCCGGGCGCAACTCCCAGTCGAGGGTGTCGTACCGGGGCCCGCCCACGGCGCCGAGCAGCACCGCGTCGGCTGCTTTCGCGAGTCTCAGGGTGTCCTCGGGCAGCGGATGCCCGGCGGCGTCGTAGCCGGCACCGCCCACGGGGGCCTCTTCGAACTCCGCAACCAGCCCGTGCTCCCGGCGCAGGACCTCGAGCAGCTTGGTGGCCTCGGCCACAATCTCCGGTCCGATGCCATCACCGGGCAGCACCAGGATCTTCTTGGTCATGTCTGGCTTCCTTGGTTACTTGGCTTGGAAAGGCGAATGGACAGGATGAACAGGATTTATACGGATTGACAGGATAAGGACTCAAAATGAAAGAGCATCAGACAGGATTAACAGGATTTACATGATTTCAAAGCGCTCTTAATCCTGTTAATCGTGTTAATCCTGTCCAATTCTTTTGCTTTTGGATTTCTATCCTGTCAATCCGGATAAATCCTGTTCATCCTGTCCATTCTCAGCGAAACAGCCACGGCGCCTCCGCACGGCGGCGTTGTTCGTAGGCGCGGATGTCGTCGGCGTGCTCCAGGGTCAGGGCAATGTCGTCCAGGCCGTTGAGCAGGCAGTGCTTGTGGAACTCGCCCACCTCGAAGGGGATTGCCTCGCCGGAGGGCGTGGTCACGGTCTGCGCAGCCAGGTCCACGTTCAACCGATAGCCGGGGGTCGCAGACACCTCGGCAAACAGGCGATCCACCACCGCCTCGTCCAGCACGATGGGCAGGAGCCCGTTCTTGAAGCTGTTGCTGAAGAAGATGTCCGCGAAGCTCGGCGCGATCACGACGCGAATGCCATAGTCGGTCAGCGCCCAGACAGCATGTTCGCGCGAGGAGCCGCAGCCGAAGTTCTTGCGCGCCAGCAGGATTTCGGCGCCCCAGTAGTGGGGATCGTTAAGTACGAAGTCCGGGTTGATACGCCGCTTCGAGTGATCCATCCCCGGCTCGCCCGGATCCAGGTAACGCCAGTCGTCAAACAGGTTCGGCCCGAAGCCGGTGCGCTTGACCGACTTCAGGTATTGCTTGGGGATGATGGCGTCGGTGTCCACGTTGGAACGGTCCAGCGGCACTACCAGGCCATCGACTGTGGTCAGTGGCTTCATGAATCTTTCACTCCTGCTCGTGTATCAACCGCGCCCGCGCCACTCGTCGGCAAGCGCACATTCGTCCCCGCCCCACGGCCACAACACCGTCAGGCCTTATGCCGTCGAAAGGCGCACGGAGATCTTCCATCGCGCCTTACGCCTCACTGCTACGAACAATCAGTAGCCACTTGGCGCTTCACGCGTTGGTTCGCCGCCCCCGTCCTGGCCACGCATGTATTCGCAGCCGCTCAGGCCAAGGACCATCAGTACCACCAGAACCGCCATCAATTTGCCCATGATCTCGGCCCTCCTTCTGACAAAGTTCAGCCGGGAGGCGGCGTCAGGTCGCGTACGTCCGTGAAGTGACCGGTGACCGCCGCGGCGGCTGCCATGGCAGGGCTGACCAGGTGGGTTCGCCCGCCCTGACCCTGCCGCCCTTCAAAATTCCGGTTGGAAGTGGATGCGCAGCGCTCGCCCGACTCCAGCCGGTCGGCGTTCATGGCCAGGCACATGGAGCAGCCGGGCTCGCGCCACTCGAATCCTGCCTCCAGGAACACCTTGTCCAGACCCTCTTCCTCGGCCTGTCTCTTCACCAGGCCGGAGCCTGGCACCACCATGGCGAGCTTCACATTGTCCGCCACCCGGCGCCCACGCACCACATCGGCCGCGGCCCGAAGGTCCTCGATGCGCGAATTGGTGCAGGAACCGATGAACACCTTGTCGATGGCGATCTGGTTCACGGGGGTGTTGGCCTCGAGCCCCATGTATTCCAGTGCGCGTTTCATGCCGGATGCCTTGACGGGATCGCCGGCCTCGTCAGGATCGGGCACGCGGCCAGTGACCGGCACCACCATCTCCGGAGACGTGCCCCAGCTCACCTGGGGCGCGATCCCCGCCGCATCAATGTGCACCACCCGGTCGAATGCCGCGTCGGGGTCGCTCTTGAACTCGCGCCAGGCAGCCACGGCCTTGTCCCACAGCTCATCTGTGGGCGCGTAGGCCCGGCCCTTCACGTACGAGATGGTGGTGTCGTCCACGGCCACCATGCCGGCCCGGGCGCCCGCCTCGATGGCCATGTTGCAGACAGTCATGCGCCCTTCCACGGACAGTGCGCGGATGGCGTCGCCGCCGAATTCGATGGCGTAACCGGTGCCACCTGCGGTGCCGATCTCGCCGATGATGGCCAGCACGATGTCCTTGGCGGTCACCCCGGGGCCCACCTGCCCGTCGACGGACACCAGCATGTTCTTCATCTTCTTCTGCAGCAGGCACTGGGTGGCCAGCACATGCTCCACCTCCGAGGTGCCGATGCCGAAGGCCAGCGCCCCGAAGGCCCCATGCGTCGAGGTATGGGAGTCGCCGCAGACCACGGTCATGCCCGGCAGCGTCGCCCCCTGTTCCGGACCGATCACGTGCACTATCCCCTGGCGCACGTCCGTCATGGGAAAGAAGGTGATACCGAACTCGTGCACGTTGGCATCCAGGGTCTCCACCTGCACGCGGGAGACCGGATCGCTGATGCCCTGGTCGCGGTGGGTGGTGGGCACGTTGTGATCGGGCACGGCCAGCACCGTGTCCGTGCGCCATGGCCTGCGGCCCGCCAGGCGCAGACCCTCGAAGGCCTGGGGCGAGGTGACCTCGTGGACCAGGTGGCGGTCGATGTAGAGCAACGCGGTGCCGTCCGCCTCGGTACGCACCACGTGGGCATCCCAGAGCTTGTCGTAGAGGGTCTTGCCGGTCATTGCTGGAAACTCCTGCCGAACCTAGATGCAGCCATTCTAGGCCCGGCACATAGATAACACCAATTCATGTTATTCATGGTATATATTCTTATTGGGAATACATAGACGGGTCATTACATGGATCTGGAACAGCTTCAGGCGTTCCTGGCGGTGGCAGAGCATCACTCTTTTTCCATGGCCGGGGAAAAGCTTCACCTGACTCAGCCGGCCGTCAGCAAACGTGTCGCGGCGCTGGAGGACATTCTGGGCCAGCGCCTGTTCGACCGCATCGGGCGTCAGGTAAGCCTCACGGAGGCCGGGCGGGTGCTGCTGCCCCGGGCGCGCCGCGTCCTGGCCGATCTGGACGAGGCACGACGAAGCCTGGACAACCTCAGCGGCCAGGTGGCGGGCCCCCTGTGGCTCGCCACCTCCCATCATGTGGGCCTGCATCGCCTGCCGCCCCTGCTCAAGCGCTTCACCCGTGAGTTCCCCGACGTGGATCTGGATATCCGTTTCATGGAATCCGAGGAGGCCTGCCGTGCCGTGGCTCATGGCGACGTGGATCTGGCCGTGGTGACGCTGCCCGCGGCGCCGGATCCGCCGCTGCAGACCGTCACCGTCTGGGATGATCTCCTGCTGCCCGTGGCCGCCGGCGACCATCCGCTGGCTTCGGCACGTGAACCCCGGCTCGGGACCTACGACGCCATACTCCCGCCCACCGGCACCTTCACCCGGACGATTATCGATGATGCCCTGCGGGCACTCGGCATCGTGCCGCGCCGCACGCTTGAGACCACCTACCTGGAGACCATCCGCATGCTGGTCTCCATCGGCCTGGGTTGGAGCCTGCTGCCGAAGACCCTGCTGGATGATTCGCTGCGCACGCTGCCCGTCCCGGACCTCGCGCCCGCACGGCGACTCGGCAGCGTCGTGCACCGGGAACGCACCCTCTCCAATGCCGCCTGCGCCATGCTCGACTTGCTGGAGTCACCCGATACTGCGGCGCTGGAATAACCGATTAAGAGGCAGTTGATCCACCAGACACGCGAATATAACGGAGTACTGCCAGGACACCAAAGAATGTTCTCTCGCAAAGACGCAAAGCTCGCAAAGAACTTCCAAAGAGATCTTCATTTAAATGCATTCTTGGCGAGCTTTGCGTCTTCGCGAGAGAAATGATCTTTCTTGAATGACTTCGTGGGCTTCGTGGTTCAATCACATGCAGAAACCCCGGAGGGCGCACTGCGCACATCCGGGGTTCCGGAGGCTGTGAAGGATCACCGGCTCAACACGCCAGTGAACGTCAGTCCATGAGGTCCACTTCGATGCCCTGATCGCGCAGTTCATAGGCGCGGTCATCGAGATAGCGCTGCAGTTCGGGCTGTTCGCGGTAGGCGCCGCTCAACACGTAGTGCATGACGCCCTGCACGTGAAACGTGCGGAAATAACCCTCCGTGCGGATCACCTCGCCGTCCTCGGGATGGATGAACACCATGGTGGGTGTGAAGAGGACGTTCATGTCGCGCGCCCACTCGCGGGCCTCCATGGTCTCGCCTGCAGGCGTGGTGAGCTTGTCCCGGGACCAGATGTCCACGTGGGCGACGTTGAACTGCTTCAGCAACTCCTCGCTTTCCTCGCGGACCAGGATGTCCGTGTGCAGCTCATCGCAGGCGGAGCACTGTTCCTGCTCGAAGAACACCAGCAGGGGCTTGTCACTGCCGTTGATCACTTCGGACAGATCGACGGGCGGCGTCATCCACTCATCGCGCACGTGCAGCTTGCCGGAAGCCGGTTCCTCGCCCACCTTGGCCAGGTACTCCGGGAAGGTCATGTCCGTGTGATGGCCTTCGCCGATATACTCCAGCGCCACACGGAAACGATGGGGCGGGAAATAGCCGTTGATGCGCGCCAGCACGTCACCGGTTTCGTCCAGCATGAGCAGCGTAGGCGTGTATTGCACCTTCAGGCTGCGGGCGAAATCGGCTTCAGTGACATCCTCACCGTCCAGGTTCGTCACCTCCCGGGCGCCCCACATGTTGATGGCCACCACGTCGAAGTATTTCTGTGTCTTCTCGGCGATGTCCTGCTGCGCGAAGTTGTCCCGGATCAGACGCTCACAATAGGGGCAGCCGTCCTGATAGAGATAGATCATCAGGTTCCGGCCCTCGGCGGCCGCATCCTCGATGTCCTCGCGGATATCCAGGAAGGTCTCCCGGAACCAGGAGGGGGGCTCCACCCAGCCCGGGTTCACGCCGCCGGGCAACAGGGTGCCTTCCCGCACCTGGTTCTGGCCCTGGGCGGGCAACGCGACCAGCAGGACCACCAAGGCGATGGAGAGGGGTAGAAATACGTGTTTCATGCGGCTTGCCCTCCTTGAGTAGCGGGGGCAGGAAACACGATCGCCGGGAAGCGTACCGAGAAGGATCTGCCCCGAGTAACCCATAAACTAAGGCAATGCACCTATAAAAACTAGACATCCGGCGATTCCGGAAGGTTCCTGATCCAGGATCCTTCGCGATACAGGGTCTTATCACCATGGTGTTCGTAAGGATATGTGTCCCCCATGCACCGCCATGATCCGGTCCGGGTCTTGCGGTTCAGGCGCGTCGGGAGAGGCTCGCCCGCATCCCGAACCAGGCCGCCGCCAGGCCCGCAGTGGCAAGTCCCGAGGCCATCACATAGACCCAACTGGGGCCGATGCCGTCCCACACGTAGCCGCTGGCGAGACTGCCCAGCGCACCGCCGAGCCCGAAACTCAGCGACGAGTACAGCGCCTGACCCCTGCCCTGCAGCCTGCCTGGAAAATACTCGTGGATGAGGGATATAGCCGCGGCATGGTACAGACCGTAGCTGGCCGCATGCATGACCTGGGTGAGCAGCATGACCGGCAGCACCTGCGGCATGCTGGCCAGCAGCCACCAGCGCACAGCCGTCACGCCGATCGCCACCAGCAGCAGGCGCCAGGCACCGAAGTACGGCAGCCAGCGGTGCATCATGAGAAACACCGCCACCTCCGCCAGCACGCCGAGCGCCCAGAGCTGACCGGCCATGGTGCGCGAGTAGCCGTTGTCCTCCAGGTAGATGGTGAAAAACGCGTAATACGGTCCGTGGCTGGCCTGCATCATGAAACACGCGATCAGCAGGCCCAGCACCTGGGGACGGCGCAGCGTGGCCGCCAGGGAGACGGACATATCCCTGGCATGAGGGCTTGCAGGGCCTTCCGAGACCGTCAGTGTGCTGACCCAAAGCGCCGCCAGCATGCCGAGCACGATCCACGGCAGGATCGCCACATCCACCCGCTCGAACAGGGGCCCCAAGAGCGCCACGGAGGCGATGAAGCCGATGGAGCCCCACAAGCGGATGTGCGCGTAGCGATGGGTCCGCCCGCCGAGGCGGTTCAGTGTCAGGGCCTCGTACTGGGGCAACGCCGCGTTCCAGAAGAAACTGAACACGGCCATGATGGCGGCGACCCACCAGTAGCCTGTATGGAGCGTCACCCCCGCGAAGGCCACCAGGGCCAGCAGCGCCGCCAGCCGGATGATGCGCGTGCGCTGCCCGGTTCGGTCCGCCAGCCACCCCCACACGTTGGGCGCGATGATTTTTGTGGCCATGATGATGGCCATGAGTTCGCCGATCTGCCCCGGCGTGAACCCCTCGTCGCGCAGGAACAACCCCCAGTACGGCACGAACGCGCCGATACTGGCGAAATAGAAGAAGTAGAAGCTGGAGAGTTTCCAGTAGGGGGTGGTGGGCATTCTTGTATCTTTGAAAAGCGAACCGCCAAGGACGCGAAGGCATGCGCGAAGGACGCGAAGAAACCGATTACTGATATTCCTTCGCCCGCGAGTTCACTACTCTGCGAACACCCTGCTTCATGTGCTTCACATTGAAATCGAGGCGTCGATGACCTCACGCCCGACAAGTTCCAGTTTTCCCTCGCGTCCTTCGCGCATCCCTTCGCGCCCTTCGCGGTCAGCTGTTCAAGGTGTCGATCCGGGAATATCCGGCATCTCCGTGCGCACGTCTCCGCACTGGGCGCGGTGGCGGAGCGCGTGGTCCATGAGCACCACGGCAAGGGCCGCCTCGGCGATGGGGGTGGCGCGGATGCCCACGCAGGGGTCGTGGCGGCCGGTGGTAACCACTTCCACGGGCTCGCCCTTCACGTTCACCGTGCGGCCGGGAAGGCGGATGCTGGAGGTGGGCTTGAGGGCGATGGATACACGGATATCCTGGCCGCTGGAGATGCCCCCCAGGGTCCCGCCCGAATGGTTGGAGAGAAAACCCTCCGGCGTCATTTCGTCACGATGCTCCGTGCCCTTCTGGGACACGCTGGCAAACCCGTCGCCGATCTCGACACCCTTCACCGCATTGATGGCCATCATGGCGTGGGCGATGTCCGCGTCCAGGCGATCGAAGATGGGTTCGCCCCAGCCTGGCGGCACGCCGGTGGCCACGACGTTGATGCGCGCCCCGACGGAATTTCCCTCCTTGCGCAAGGCATCCATATAGGCCTCGAGCTCCGCCACCTTGTCGGCATCGGGACAGAAGAAGGGGTTCTGCTCCACGGCATCCCAGTCCTTGTGCTCTGTGACGATGGGGCCGAGCTGGGCCAGGTAGCCGCGGATCTCCACGCCGTAGCGCTCGCGCAGGTACTTCTTGGCGATGGCACCCGCCGCCACGCGCATGGCCGTCTCGCGCGCCGAACTGCGCCCGCCGCCGCGGTAGTCACGCAGGCCGTACTTCTTGAAATACGTGTAATCCGCATGGCCCGGACGGAAGCGATCGGCGATGTTGCTGTAATCCTTGGAGCGCTGGTCCACGTTCTCGATCATCAGCGCGATCGGGGTGCCGGTGGTCACCCCCTCGAACACGCCCGAGAGGATGCGCACCTGATCGGTCTCCCGGCGCTGCGTGGTGTGGCGCGACTTGCCCGGACGGCGACGTTCCAGATCCGGCTGCAGATCCGCCTCGCAGAGCGCCATGCCGGGTGGGCAACCGTCCACGATGCAGCCGATGGCCGCGCCGTGGCTTTCGCCAAAGCTCGTCACCGTAAAGAGCTTGCCTGTGGTGTTGCCCGACATGGCGCGCATTGTAGCAGGTCGCGGCCCGGCGCGGCGGGGTCCGCGACCCCTTGGCGCCGGTTCTCACGGCCACGGGAAACCGGTAGCCTGTGCGGCCATGAAGACCCTGCTCCTGCTGCTCGCCCTGTGTCTCGTTCCCGCCGTCTCGCAGGCCGGCGAGGATCTGCCCATCTTCGACACCCACCTGCATTACAGCGGTCCCGATCGCAGCGGCGCGGCCGGCGCCTTCACCCCCAACGAGATCATCGCGAAGTTCGACCGCAACCATGTGACCCGCGCCGTGGTCTCGAGCCGACCCAACGAGGCGACGCTGCGGCTTCACGAGGCGGCCCCGGATCGAATCGTTCCCTTCCTGATGCCCTATCGCACCCGGGACGACCGCTATACCTATCATTCCGACCCGGACCTGATCCCATGGCTGGAGACCTGGCTCGAGCGTGGACCCTGGCGGGGCATCGGCGAGTTCCACCTGTTCTCCGAACATGCCAATACCCCGGTAATCCGGGACATGGCCCGGCTGGCCGAATCCCGGGGTTTGATCCTTCAGCTTCACGGCGATCACGGCGTGGTGGAGCGCCTGTTTGAACATGCGCCGGAGGTCACCCTCCTGTGGGCCCACGCGGGTACCGTGCCCGTGCCCTTCTTCCTGGCGCTCTACCTGGAGCGCCATGACAACCTCTACGTGGACCTCTCCATGCGCAACGAGCGCATCGCCCCCGACGGGCGGCTGGACCCGGACTGGGCGGAACTGTTCACACGCTTCCCCGACCGCTTCATGGTGGGCATGGACACTTTCAGCGTGAACCGGTGGCAACGCTTCGGTGAACTGATAGACGAAACCCGGCACTGGCTGCGGCAACTGCCGCCGGAAGTGGCCGAGGCCATGGCCTGGCGCAATGCCCAGCGGTTGTTCCCGACGGATGCCGCCCAGTGATCGGGAGGCCGGGAATTTTGTGCGGTTTCCGGCGTCTTAACCTTCCGGTGCCTGCCGCCGTACATTGATCCAGCCAAACATCCAACGCACATGACCCGAACCGCACTGACCCTGCTGACCTGCCTGTGGCTGGCCGTTCCCCTGCACGCGTCGGAGTTCACGCTGACCCTCGATGACGGCACCGACCTCCCCGTCTCACGCTACCAGGGCGACGGCCAGCGCCTGCTCGTCTGGCTGCCATCCAACCATGGCGTTCTTCCGGGACACCACCAGCAGGCCGAGTATCTGCAGGCGCAGGGCGTGGAAGTCTGGCTGCCGGATCCCTACGCCGCCTATTTCCTGCCCAATACCCCCAGCAGCCTCGACCGGATCCCGGAGGACCTGGTGGGCCGCCTCATCGATCACGCCCGTGAGGAGACCGGAAAGCAGGTCTACGTGTTCGGCAACGACCGGGCGGCGCCGTGGGTCCTGACCAGCCTGCGCGCATGGCAGATGGAAGAGCCGCGCCGCGAGGGGCTGGGCGGGGTGATTCTCATGAGCCCCTACCTGCACACCGGTATCCCCGAAGACGACCGCCCGCCCGAGTTCCAGCCCGTCACCCGGGCCACGAATCTGCCGGTCTATCTGATCCAGCCGGTGCTGTCTCCCCAGTATCCGTTGCTCATGCCGGTGGTGGACCAGTTGGGCGAAGGCGGCAGCCACGTCTACGTGCGCACCCTGCCGCGGCTGCGTGACCGGTTCTTCTTCCGGCCCAACACGCTGGACGCCGAGGAGGCCTTCAAGCCGGAACTGGCTACGGAACTGGTGACCGCCATGCGCATGCTGGACGGCCTGGAAAGCCGCCGTGTCGCGGTGGACATCGAGGGCGCCGCGCGCACCGCCACCCCGACACGACAGGACCGCCGCCTGGAACCCTGGCGCGGCAACCCGGAGGCACCACCCCTCGAGTTGCCGGATCTGGCCGGCACACTCCACGATCTGGCCGGATACAGGGGCGACGTGGTCCTGATCAACTTCTGGGCGAGCTGGTGCCCGCCCTGCGTGCACGAGATGCCCTCCATGCAGCGCCTGGAGGACGCACTGGGAGACGGGCCTTTCCGCATCCTCGCCGTGAACCTGGGCGAGGACGAGGACACCGTGGTGGAATTCCTCGAGCGCATCCAGGTGGACTTCACGATCCTCATGGATCCCGACAACAGCGCCCTGCGCCACTGGAACGTGCTGGCCTACCCCACCAGCTTCGTCATCGACCGGGCGGGCGAAATCCGCTACGCGCTGTTCGGTGCCATCGAGTGGATGGAGCCGGAAGTGATTAAGGTGTTCGAGGATCTGATGGCGGAATAGGGAGGACTATTCAAGATTCAAGATTCAAGGGCTACGGAGCATTGCAGTTTCCCCTTGAATCTTGAATATTGAATCTTGAATTCCGAACTCCTATTCCCTCCCGGATTCCGCCATGCCCCTGTTCATGGAATCGCCGCCCGCCGATATCTCCCACGTGATCCAGCTTGCGGTGGCGCCGGTGTTTCTGCTGGCGGGGATCGGTGCCTTCGTCAACGCCTTCGCCGGGCGGCTCTCAAGGGTTGTGGATCGCAGCCGGCATCTGGAGTCCGGGATGCAGGCGTTGGGCGACCACAACGCAAGAGCAGCGGCTTACCGGGAACTGGACACGCTCAGACGACGGGCTCGCCTGGCCTACTTGGGCATCGCGCTGGCCACGCTCTCGGGCCTGCTGGTGTGCGTGCTGATCGTGTTCGCCTTTCTCGACCACTTCCTCAACCTGGACACGCCCGAGATCGTCGGCGGCCTCTTCGTGGCCGCCATGCTCTCACTCATCGGTGCACTGGTGGCTTTTCTAAGGGAGGTCTTTCTGGCGGTGCGCAACCTGGCGCTGTTGCGGGGAAGGAAGGAGGAGTGAATTCGAGATTTGGCAATCAGCACTCAGCACTCAGCACTCAGCACTCAGCACTCAGCACTCAGCACTCAGCGTTCAGCGTTCAGCGTTCAGCGTTCAGCGGGTTGGCATCGCATAAGCCTTGAACTTTGAATCTTGAATTTTGAATTCGCTCTCCTTCAGATCACCCGGGAATGGCGCACCACCTGCGCCTCGCGGATGTAGCGGTCAAAGACCATGCAGATGTTGCGGATCAGCAGCCGGCCCCTGGGCGTCACTGCGATGCCGTCGGCGTCCACGGTGATCAGGCCGTCCGCCTGCATGGGTTCCAGCATCTTGAGTTCCCCGGCGAAGTAATCGGCGAACGCGATCCCGTGGCGCGCCTCCATGGACGCGAAATCCAGGCGGAAATGGCAGATGAGCGCGTTGATCACGTCGCGGCGCAGGCGATCGTCGGCATCGAGCAGCACCCCCCGGAACACGGCCACTTCGCCCGCGTCAATACGTGCGTAGTAACCGTCCTGGTCGTGCCGGTTCTGGGCGTAGCAGTCCTGCACCATGCCGATGGAACTCACGCCCAGCCCGACCACGTCGCAGTCGGCGTGTGTGGAGTAGCCCTGGAAGTTGCGGTACAGGGTGCCTTCGCGCTGGGCGACGGCCAGTTCATCGTCGGGGCGGGCGAAGTGGTCCATGCCGATGTACACGTAACCCGCTTCGGTGAGTTGCGCGATGGTCTGCTGCAGGATGCCCAGACGCTCGGCCGGGGAAGGCAGATCCTCCACGTTGATGCGCCGCTGCGGCTTGAAGCGCTCGGGGAGGTGCGCGTAATTAAACACTGATACCCGGTCTGGAGCCGCCTCGATGATGCGGTTCACCGTGGCCGCGAAGCTTTGCAGAGTCTGCAGCGGCAGACCGTAGATCAGGTCCACGCTGATGGAGCGAAAACCCACCCGGCGCGCCTCGTTGAGAACCGCGAGCGTCTGCTCAGCCGGCTGGATGCGGTTCACCGCCTTCTGAACCCGCGGATCGAAATCCTGAACGCCGAGGCTCAGACGATTGAAACCCAGGCGGCGCAGCAGCGAGAGCGTATCCGCACTCACCTCCCGGGGATCGATCTCGATGCCGTATTCACCGGTTTCCTCGTTGAGCCCCCCGAAGTGGGTGGCAATCCCGGTCATCAGTTCCGCCATCTCGTCGTGGGCGATGAACGTGGGCGTCCCGCCCCCCAGGTGCAACTGATCCACCGGCCGGCCCGAGTCGAACAGCGCGGCCTGCATCTCCATCTCACGCAGCAATCGGTCCAGGTACGGCCGCGCCCGGCTGCGGTCCTTGGTGACGATCTTGTTGCAGGCGCAGTAGTAACAGACCGTGTCGCAGAACGGGATGTGCACGTAGAGGGAAAGCGGCCGCCCCGAGGCGTTACTCGCCTGCGCCTGCGCCCGGTAGTCGTCGGCCGTGAACCCCTCGTGGAACTGCACCGCCGTCGGATAAGACGTGTAGCGCGGCCCGGCCTTGTCGTAGCGCCGGATCAGGTCAGCGTCGAAGTCCACGTTCTGGGGAATGGCGTCGAATGCGGTCATGGATTGCACCGGTTTCGTGGGCATCGTGAAACTCTAGCCTATCAGGGATACACCCGAGATGATCGCGGTCAACGAAACATGGCGCGGCAGGGAATGTTTAACCCGGATATTGCGCGAGGAATCACGGATGAGGTCCATCAGGCCCATTCCCTCACCGCGCAACCGGTCATTTCAATCCACCCTCATCCTTCATCCTTCCACCTTCATCATTTCAGACAGCTCCTCCGCCCCCACCACGAACACCCCTTCGCCGCCATGCTCGAACTCCAGCCAGGTGAAGGGAGCATCGGGGAAGCGGGCCATGAGAGCGGCCTGACTGTTGCCCACTTCCACCACCAGGATCCCGCCGGGGGCCAGGTGGGCGGGGGCGTCCCGGAGGATGCGCAGTACGGCGTCGAGACCGTCGGGGCCGGCGGCGAGGCCCAGGGCGGGTTCGTGCTGGAACTCGGGCGTCAGGGCCGCCATGTCGGCGGCGTCCACGTAGGGCGGGTTGCTGACGATGACGTCGTAGATCTCTGGCCCGATATCGTCAAGCAGATCGGAGCAGATGATGCGTACCCGGTCCTGCAGCCCATGGCGGCACACGTTCTCCCGGGCAACGGCCAGGGCATCGCGGGAGACGTCGCTCAAATCCACCTGCGCCTCGGCGAAGGCGTGGGCGCAGGCGATGCCGATGCAGCCGCTGCCGGTGCATAGATCCAGCACCCGGCCCACCCGAACGGGGTCGATCCAGGGGGAGAAACCCTGCTGAATCAGCTCCGCAATGGGCGAACGCGGTACCAGCACCCGCTCGTCCACGTAGAAGGACAGCCCCGCGAACCAGGCCTCGCGGGTGAGGTACGCCGCGGGCTTGCGGGTATGGATCCTCTGCATCAGCAGGTCGGTCACGCGGACCCTTTCCTCGCGGGACAGGCGCGTGTCCAGATAGGCCTCGGGGAGATCGTGACCCAGATGCAGGGCATGCAGGACCAGCCAGGCGGCCTCGTCCAGGGCGTTGTCCGTGCCGTGGGCGAAGCTCAGGCCCACCTCGCTGAAGCGGCTGGCACCCCAGCGGATGAAGTCGCGAATGGTCTCCAGGCCCTCGGTTGCGGGGGATGCACGCATGGTCTATGCCGTCGAAATGAAAGATGTGGAATAATACGCCACATGGCCGGAGCGCTTCACACTCGGACCGTGCAACTCCTGCTGATCGTACTTGCGGGCGCCGTGGCGATGGCCGTCGGTATCGGCTTCGGCATGTCCCAGCGTGACGCCGGTCCCGGGCAGCCGCTCTCCCTGGAAGGAGGCACCTGGCTCTCCGAACCGCGCAACCTGCCCGAGTTCGAGCTGGTGGACATGCATGGCGAGCCGTTCACCAAGGCATCGCTGGAAGGCGGCTGGACCTTCATGTTCTTCGGCTACACCTACTGCCCGGACATCTGCCCGCTGACCATGGCCCTGCTGGGCAGCGCCGTCGAGGAGGTCAGGCGCCTGGACCCCAGGGCGGAGGATCCCAACGTGGTACTGGTGTCGGTGGATCCCGAGCGGGATACCCCGGAGGCCCTCAAGCAGTACGTGGGATATTTCAATCCGGATTTCATGGGCGTCACCGGCCCCATGGAGCAGCTGACGCCGTTCACCCGGACGCTGGGCATCCTGCACCAGAAGGCGGACGACCCCCGGGATCCGGACAACTATCTGGTGGACCACTCCGCCTCGATCCTGCTGTTCAACCCGCAGGGCCAGCTCCAGGCAGTGCTGGGCGCGCCGCACCAGGTGGAAACCCTGGCAACGGACTATCTCCGTATTCTCAGGCATTCCGGACGCAGCTAGGATGCCCGCTGCCGAACCGCCCCGCTGGCTTGACCTGATCAAGTCGCTGCCCCTCTACGCCCTGCCCCACCACGCCATCTCGCGTACCGTGCATGCGCTGGCTCGCATGGAGACGCGTCTCAAGGACCCCGTGGCGCGCTGGTTCATCCGTCGCTACGGCGTGGACATGAGCGAGGCCGCGGAGACCCGCCCGGAGGCCTATCCAAGCTTCAACGCCTTCTTCACCCGCGCCCTTCGCCCGGATGCGCGTCCGCTGGATGACGACCCCACGGCGTTGCTGAGCCCGGCCGACAGTACGGTGAGCGCATTGGGTCGCATCAGTGAGGGGCGCATCATCCAGGCCAAGGGCCGCGACTTCAGCCTGGAAACCCTGCTGGGCGGCGACGCCGCACGGGCGCAACCGTTTCGCAACGGCCACTTCATCACGCTCTATCTGTCGCCCCGGGATTACCACCGGGTGCACATGCCGGCGGCCGGGCGGTTGTGCGAGACGGTCTACGTGCCGGGGCGCCTGTTCTCGGTGGCGCCGCACACGGTGCGCACCATCCCCAACCTGTTTGCCCGCAACGAGCGCGTGGCCTGCCTGTTCGACACGGAGCGCGGGCCGCTGGCCTCGATCATGGTGGGCGCCATCAACGTGGGCAGTATCGAACTGGTGTGGGCAGGCGAGGTCACCCCGCCCCGCCACGACCCCACCGTCACCCGCCACGACGACCGGCCGGTCGAACTCCCTCGCGGCGCCGAGATGGGGCGCTTCAACATGGGCTCCACGGTGATCCTGCTGTTGCCGGACGTGCCGTTCACCTGGCAGTCGGATCTGGCGCCGGGGATGCGGGTGAAGGTGGGGGAAGGGATTGGGAAGTTTGACGGATGAAGGATGAAGGATGAAGGATGAAGGATGAACAAGGCTTGCTCCGATCCGGTGATCGATCAAACATCGTAGGAGCCCGGCCCTCCGGGCGAATGGTCCAAGCCGGGTTCGCCCGGAGGGCCGGNNCCTTCCACCTTCATCCTTTCTCTCAAGCATCCTCCCACGGAAACGCCAGCACCTCCCGGATGTCCCTGCTGCCGACGATGCACATGAGCAGCCTATCCACCCCCAGGGCCACGCCGGCGCAGTCGGGCAGGCCGACTTCGAGGGCCGCCAGAAGACGGGTGTCCACCGGCACGGGCGGCAAGCCGCGGACCCTGCGTTTCTCCAGGTCACCTTCAAAGCGTCGCGCCTGTTCACTTGCGTCGGTCAGTTCGTGAAAGCCGTTGGCCAGCTCCAGGCTGCCCCAGAAGAGTTCGAAGCGCTCCGCCACCGGCGGATCTCCGGGGCGCAACCGCGCCAAAGCGGCCTGGGATGCGGGGTAGTCGTGGATGAAGGTCAGCCGCCCGGCCGGCAGAGCGGGGGCGACCACCACGCTCATGAGCAGGTCCAGCCAGCCGTCGCGATCCAGCCCGCATATCTCACCNNAGTAGAAGGGTGGTGAGATATGCGGGCTGGGCTGCCGGTAAGGTCGATGCCGTGCTGGCCCGCACAAGCGGACAGTTGCGCCACGTCCGCCCGCAGGGGATCGATGCCTGCATGACGCTCGAACGCGCCCTTGTAAGTCAGCCGCTCGGCCGGACCCGGATCGGCCGCGCCGGCCAGTTCACGCACCAGGGCCTCCACCTCGTCCATCAGGCGGGACGCGTCGAAGCCGGCGCGATACCACTCCAGCATCGTGAATTCGGGGTTGTGCAGCCGCCCGGCCTCGCCGGCGCGAAACACCCGGGCGATCTGGTAGATATCGCCGCTGCCGGCCGCCAGCAGGCGCTTCATGGGGAATTCGGGGGAGGTGTGCAGGAAACGCGGTGCGCCGTCCGCGCAAACCTCGAGGCTTTCAAGCGCGGGATCGGTGGCGCCCGCCCGGGAGAGCAGCGGCGTTTCCACCTCGAGGACATCACATTGCGCGAAAAAGGCGCGGATCCCCGCCAGCATCGCCGCCCGCGCGCGCAGCGCGCCGAGGGATGCGACAGGACGCCAGTCCTCGGACACGGGGCGCTCAGACCCGGGAGACGTACTCGCCCGAGCGGGTGTCCACACGCACCTTTTCGCCCTCTTCCACGAACAGCGGCACCTTGACCACGGCGCCGGTCTCCAGGGTGGCGGGCTTGGTGCCGCCCTGGGCGGTATCGCCGCGCACGCCGGGATCGCACTGGGTGATGGTCAGTTCCACGAAATTGGGCGGGCTGACCGCGAGCGGCACGCCGTTCCAGAGCGTCACGGTGCACATGTCCTGTTCCTTGAGCCACTTGACGGCGTCGGTCACCGCGGCCTCCCCGGCGGCGTGCTGCTCGAAGGTATCTGGTACCATGAAATGCCAGAATTCACCGTCGGTGTAGAGGTACTGCATCTCCGTGTCCACCACATCGGCGCTCTCCACGGATTCCCCCGATTTGAAGGTCTTGTCCAGCACGCGGCCGGTCTTGAGGTTGCGGACCTTCACCCGGTTGAAGGCCTGACCCTTGCCCGGCTTGACGAATTCGTTCTCGACGATGACATAGGGATCGCCGTCCAGGAGAATCTTCAGGCCGCTCTTGAACTCGTTGGTGCTGTACGCCATTTGACCGCTTCTCTTCAATTCTGAACAGGAAAGCCGCGCCGGATCCAAGTGATCCCGCCCGGATGCGTGTATGAATCGCGAAATTCGAAGGCCGCACATGATAACCCGAACACCGGAGGTGCGACAGGCGCCCCTCTGGCAGCGCCAGCAGGCAGCGGCCATCACCGACCCTGCGCAACTGATCGAGCGACTGGGGTTGGACCGGGCCCTGTTGGCCGCAGCCTGCCGGGCTGCTGAACCATTCCGGCTGCGGGTCCCCGAGCCCTACGTGTCCCGCATGCGCCCCGGAGATCCCGACGATCCCCTGCTGCGCCAGGTCCTGCCCCTGGATGTGGAGTGCGATGACGTGGCGGGCTTTGTGGACGATCCGGTGGCAGACGGAGAGGCCATGCGGGCACCGGGGTTGCTGCACAAGTATCCCGGGCGCGTGCTTCTGGTCACCACGGGGGCCTGCGCCGTGCATTGCCGCTACTGCTTCCGGCGGCATTTCCCCTACGCGGACGCCAACCCGGCCCGCGACGCGTGGGACGCGGCACTGGCCTACATCTCCGAGCGCCCCGACATCTCCGAAGTGATCCTCAGCGGTGGTGACCCGCTGTCCCTCAGCGACGGGCGGCTGGCGGCGCTGGCCGGGGCGCTGGGAGAAATCCCCCACCTCAAGCGCCTGCGGGTGCACAGCCGCACCCCGGTGGTCCTGCCGGAGCGAATCACCGATGCCCTGCTGGAGTGGCTGCGCCCGGGACGCTTCGAGACGATTCTGGTGATCCACGCCAATCACGCCCGCGAGGTCGACGACGCGCTGCGTCAGGGGATGGACCGGCTCCGGGCCGCCGGCGTGACGCTCCTGAACCAGTCCGTGCTGCTGCGCGGGGTGAACGACCGTGTCGAGGACCTGAAGGCGCTGAGCGAGACACTGTTCCAGGCGGGCGTGCTGCCCTATTACCTCCATCAGCTGGATCCGGTACGCGGCGCCGCTCACTTCCTGGTGCCGGACACCCGGGCCTTGGCGCTACACAGGCAGCTTGCCGCCTCGCTGCCGGGCTACCTGGTGCCTCGCCTTGTGCGGGAGCTGCCGGGCCGGGAGAGCAAGACACCATTGACGGAAAGCATCCCCGAGTGTCGGAAAACTTGACTCCAAATCCGTAGAAATTACTATGGAAATTTGAACTGGATCACAATATTCTTATAGGTGATCTGCCACAGGGCTCCAAAAGGGCCAACCAGGACCCACGGGATGCTGTTCAGACTGTCACGCCTCAGGGCCTCGGGCCATGGAGGATTCCCCACTCAGCCACGGAAACTCAAGCGCTGGCTGGAGGAACTGCCCCTGGTCAATATGGGTGAGGCCACCCGCCAGTATTACGAAGGCCTGAAGCTGCTCAACGCATCCGAGCTGTCCGCCTCCCATCGTCTCGAACTGCTGGAGCTCATGCGCCCCATGGGCAACACGGTCCTGGATCATCTGGGCCGGCACTTCATCAACCGTACCCTGCCGCTTCCTGAGAAGAGCCGCCGCATCGCGGCGCTCGACCGCGCGGTGAGCACCGAACTGGCCACCGGCTACACGCGTACCGTGCATGACCTGCTGGCAAAGGGCCGGCCACGGGAGAAGGAACTGGCACTGGCCGTCTATCGCGCCATGCGGCTTTGGGGCGACATCGTACTCAACAGCTGGCGGCTCTATGAGGTGCCGCCACCGGGGGCCTGGCGTGAGCTCTACCGCCTCTACCGCGCAGCCGAAATGCACGGCATCGAGGAACGCCCGGTCACGGACGACAGCCTCAAGGGGCAGGACCGGAGTACCATCGGCCGAACCTTCAAAGCCATCTGCCTGCTGGCGCTTGCCCACCCCCTGAGCCTGCGACAGGGCGAGACGCCCCGTGTGGCCGAGTTCCTGGCGAGCGCTGCGGGGTCGGCCGTGATCTCCCGGGACCTCATTGCAGACACCGGCGACGGGGTGCACGTGGTGAACCTGGAGGGCGACGAGCCGCCTGCCTATGACAGGCTGGACGAAGTGAGCCAGAGCCCCGGGATACGCGCGATCAATATCGCGCCGCTGATTCGGGAGATTCGTGAAAGGCTTCAGTCGCCGGGCAAACCCGGCGCACGTGACATGAGCGCGGATCTCCTCGGCCGCATGCTCGACGGATGGACCCGCAAGGCCAAGCGCCGGTTCAGCCGTGCGAGCAGGGATGACGAGATCAACGTGGCCATCAGCCTGACTGGTATCCACGCGACCATTGCGCGGGAACTGGCCGAGCGCCTCGGCCCGAGTGAGCGCACGCTGGGCATCGACCACCTGTCGTTGCAGACCATCCAGGACAGCCACGGCCGCAACGGGCAGGAGGCGTCCTTCCTGTCCCAGAGAGACGCCCTGGGTGATGCGCAGGCCTGGGACGTGGTGGGCAGGGGCAACGTGATCACGGAAGGCTACCTGGGATATCCGCCCACCGGTGGCTCCATCACGGCGGTGGGACTGCGCAACGCCGAGGTCGAACCCGATGCCTGGCAGTTGGTCAACGCCAGCGCGGGAGGCTTCCGCCTGCGCTGGCCGCACTCGGAAACGAGCCGAGCGCAGGTGGGTGAACTGATCGGCCTGAGAGAGAAGGAAGGCAGCCACTACCAATGGCGGGTGGGTGTCATCCGGTGGATGCTGAACAAGGACAACCGCGGCCTGGAGATCGGCGTCCAGGTACTGGCACCCAAGACCCTGCTGATTCACCTCGAACCGTCCCGCATGGGCCAGCCGGTGGGCGACGCCGTGGAAGCCCTCATGCTGCCGGCCATCAAGACCATCCAGCAGCCCCCCACGCTGCTCACGCCTCCGGGCCGATTCCGGGTGGGCGATGAGGCCGTCCTGACACTGGCCAACCGATCCATGCGCATCAAACTCGCGGGTATCCGCGAGCACAACAGCCTGTTTGCCCAGTATCGCTACACCACCCTGGACAAGAACGCCCCTTCCCCGAAGCCGGAACAGGCGCGGGATCGTCACTCCCCGGATAACGATCGCCAGTTCGACGACGTCTGGACACTCATCTGAAGGCCCCGTTACGGGACATGCGGTACCGATACCCGCGTCACGCAATCGTCGGGCCCGAGGATTATCCCGGATTGCTGCACATCAGCAATGTCCTTCTTCCTTCCCCCAGTGAGTAGTGCCCGCACCCATCTGCGGGTAGCACAGTACACGGTCGGTACGGCACAATGGGTGAGCCCGCATATCTCACCGGGCGGACACCGGCTCCGCACGGCAGGCCAAGACGTCAGGGGGAACACGTTGAAATGGTCGCAAAGCTCAGCATGACAGACTGTTCCCGCCGGAGTCCTATCGCGGTGAGATATGCGGGCTAGCCTCGCGAAGCCATTTAACCCCAGGGAGTGACGGCCAGCCATGGACAACCTGCTTCGACTCATCATCATTGAACCGGATCTCAACGATGCCGAGATGATGATCAGCACCCTCAAGACAGCGGGCTTCGCGGTCAGGCCGGAACGCGCGGAGGACGAGGAGGATCTTCACGAGAAACTGCAGAAACATGCACCGGATCTCGTGCTGTGCACGCTCTCCCCGGCATCCGACCTGACACTCGAGCAGGTCACGACCGGAATTGAACAGGTGGGTCGCCACGTGCCTGTGATCGCCATCGCCGAGGGAGACGGCCACGACATTGCCGAATGTCTCGAGGCGGGCGCGCACGACCTCGTCCGCAAGGACCGGCCGGATCATCTCAAGCTGGTGGTCAAACGTGCATTTGAAGGCCAGCAGCAGTGGCGCCGCCTGAAATCCGCGGAGTCCTCGCTGCGCGAGGCGGAACGCCGCTGCAAGACGCTGCTCGACAGTTCCCGGGACGCCATTGCCTACGTGCATGAAGGCATGCACATCTACGCGAACCAGTCCTACCTGGATCTGTTCGGCTACACCGATGCCGAGGATCTGGAAGGCATGCCCATCATGGACATGGTGGATGGCAGCGACCAGGCCACCATGAAGGAATTCCTGCGCAACTACGACCGTGACTCGGAGGGCACCGAGGCGGGCAAATCCGTGGAGATTCGGCTGACCGGCCCGGGGGGCGAACCCTTCGCGGCGCAGATGGAGTTCACTCCCGCCAGCATCGACGGCGAACCCTGTACCCAGGTGCTGATCCGCAGCCAGGCCAACACCAAGGAGCTGGAAAAGCAGCTGAACTATCTCTCCCAGCGCGACCTGGTCACGGGGCTTTACAATCGCCAGTACTTCATGGAGCAACTGGGTACCACCATCGGCCAGGCCACCCAGGGCAAGGCGCACGCCTCGTTGGTGGAACTCCGTATCGACAAGTTCCACGAGATCCGCGACCTCGTGGGCGTGGCAGGCAGCGACCTGGTTCTGGGTGACGTGGCGAAGGTCCTGGAGAACCACGCCGGCAACGAGGAGGTCGTGGCCCGCTTCGACGGCGAGACCTTCGCCATCCTCACGCCACGGCACCAGCCGGCAGAGGCCAAGGAGTATGTGGGCGGCATTCTCGCAGCCATCTCCGGCCACATCTGCGAAGTGGATGGCCGATCCGCCACCTGCACCGCTTCGGCCGGCATCGCACGGATCGACGAAAACGCCCCCGACCCGAACGAACTGCTGTCGCGCGCGGCCAAGGCCTGCGACGAGGCGGCCCGCGGTGACGGCAATCGCGTAGAGGTCTACCAGCCGCGCCAGGGCGAGATGACACAGCGCCAGCAGGACGAGGTGTGGGTCAGCCGCATCAGCGAGGCGGTAACCGCGGAACGCCTGCGCCTGCTGTTCCAGCCCATCGTCAGCCTGCACGGCGAGGCCGGCGAGCACTACGAGGTGTTCATGCGCATGCTGGATGACGATGGCCAGGAGATTTCGCCTTCCGAATTCCTGCCCAGCGCGGAGCGTACGGACATGGCCAAGGTGCTGGACCGATGGGTCATCAGCCATGCCCTGAAGCAACTGGCGGCACACCGCAAGAACGGCCACGAAACCACGTTCTTCATCAACCTCACGGCCGGCTCCCTGCAGGAACCCGGCATGCTGCCGTGGATCGTGGAACGCCTCAAGGAGCACCGCGTGCCCGCACAGTGCGTCGTGTTCGAGATGAAGGAAGCCACCGTGGTCAATCACCTCAAGCAGGCAAAGGAATTCGTCAAGGGCCTCAAGAACGTGCACAGCCGGTTCGCGCTGGAGGATTTCGGCGTGGGCCTGAATCCCTTCCAGCTGATGCAGCATGTGCAGGCCGACTTCCTCAAAATCGACCGCAGCTTCATGGACAAGCTCAGCAGCAGCGAGGAGAACCAGGAGAGCATCCGCAGCATCACCGACAGCGCTCACGGCATGAACAAGCTGGTGATCGCACCCCACGTGGAGGATGCCACCGGCCTGTCCATCCTCTGGGGCATCGGCGTGAACTACATCCAGGGCAACTTCCTGCAGGGCCCCTCGGAGAAGATGGACTACGACTTCTCCTCCATGAGCTGAGCGTCACACCGTGGACGCCGATACCGACACCGCCCGCGAAGCCCTGGCGCGTGCCGGGCAGCGCCTGTACCGCGCGGGGCTCAACCAGGGCGCCGAGGGCAACCTCAGCCTGCGCGCAGGAAACGGGTTTGTGATCACCCCCTCGGGCATCCCCTGGGAGACCCTGACCTCCGGTCAGATGGTCGTCATGAACGCACGCAACGAGGCGGCCGGCGGGAAGCCTTCCAGCGAATGGCTCCTGCACCGTGCGATCCTGGATGCCCGCCCCGAAATCCAGGCCGTGGTGCACACCCATTCGAGCTTTGCCACCACCCTCGCCTGCCTGCGCAGAGACCTGCCGCCGTTTCATTACATGATCGCGATGGCCGGCGGACCGGACATCCGTTGCAGCCGCTACGCCACCTTCGGCACCCCGGCCCTGGCCGAGGCCGCTGTGGAGGCCCTGGAAGGACGGCGTGCGTGCCTGCTGGCCAACCACGGGATGATCGCCGCCGGCGAGAGCCTCGACGCCGCGGTCACGCTGGCGCTGGCAGTGGAGAAACTCTGCGAGCAATACTGGCGCGCCTGCCAACTCGGTGAGCCGATTCTGCTTACGGATGAGGAAATGGCCGAGGTCATGGCGAAGTTCGCCGATTACGGTCGTTGAACCGGTTTCAGGCTCTTTGAACCACGAAGCACGCGAAGATCACGAAGCAAGAAGACGGAAAACAAGTTTCTCTCGCGAAGAGCGCCAAGGACGCCAAGAAAGCCGGACCACAGGTAGGTTGGGGTGAGGAACGAACCCCAACATTCAACGGTGAGCTGGCCAACTGCGTTGGGGTTCGCGCTGCTCACCCCAACCTACGGAATCTCAAGAAATCCTTGGCGTCCTTGGCGCTCTTTGCGAGAGAAATCTTCTTTTTCTACAAGTCCTTCGTGCCCTTCGTGTGCTTCGTGGTTAAAAGCCTTTCAGACCAACCATCCCACTACAGGAAATTAAAGAGCGACAGGCGCTGGACCTGAACGTAGGTCTGCTGGGCGGCCTGCAGGGTGGTCTGCTGCATGTTGAAACGGCTGATGGCCTCGGCGTAGTCGAGATCCTCCACCTCGGAGAGCGTGGTCTTGAGCTGCAACAGCACGTCCTCATTGATGGCGCGCTGCGATTCCACGGCCTTGAGGCGGGCACCCACGCCTGCGCGGATGTCCAGGACGTTCCCCAGCGCGTTGTCCAGGTCCTGCAACGCCCGGTTGACTGCGTTGTTGAGGGTGGCGCGGTCGGCGTCACTCTCCACCGGCGCTTCGAGGGCTTCGGCCAGTTGCCGGAAGGTGCTGAACATGTCCTGGTTCTGCGAAGGGACCACGGCAAAGCTGTCCCCCACGGCCGGGGTGCCGGAAACGCGCAACTCGATGCCATTGAACTGGATGGCCTGGCCCGCTACGAACTGCGGAGCTTCATCCCAGTCAGCGTCACCTGATTCCGGCACCACAACGACCACATCCCCATTCGTATCCAGGCGTGTCACCTGGTACACAAGTTCACCTTCGGAGTTGAAATCAAAGCTTAGGGTATAGTCATCGGGATCCCATGCCGACGCATCCAGTACACTGCCGGCATCCACCACACCCGTGCCGGTGTTTCCGGCCGAATCATGGACGGTGAACACGCCATTGCCGGTGGGGATGTCCATGAAGACTTCCTGTCCCGAATTGCCCACCGCCACCTGGCGCACGGGGCTCAGCTGCACCTGTCGTTGCCCGTCGTCACCGTTGTAGATGACCTCGCCGCCCGAACCCGTGGAGAACGGCTGGGTGAGAGAGGTGACGCCTGCGTAGATGAATTCGCCATTGGCGTCGCGCGTATTGGCCAACTGCATGAGTTCGTCGAGAATCTGCCGAATTTCTCCCGCGATGAACTTGCGCGTGTCGTCCGTCTGGGTGGCATTGTTGCCCTGAATGGCCAGTTCCCGCACCCGGTGCAAGCCCTCACCCACCGCGCTGAGCGTCGTCTCGCTCAATGACAGGCGCTGCTCCGCCATGCCCCCGTTACGCTGATACTGCTCCGTCTGCTGGATGGCACTGCGAAACTGCAGCGACTGCACCGATCCGCTCGGATCATCCGAAGGCTTCAGAATTCGCTTTCCGGTACTCAGCTGCAGCTGCGTGTTGGACAGCGCCTGCTGGTTCTGCTGCATCGTGGAGATGCCGTTGCGAAACATCTGGGTGGTGGAGACTCTCATCTTATCGCCTCACCGCATTGATCAGGGTATCGAACAGGGTATTGGTCACGGCGATGACCTGCGCGGCCGCCTGGTAGGCCTGCTGGTAACGCAGCAGGTTCGCAGCCTCCTCGTCCAGATTGACGCCCGAGATGGATTCGCGCTGGGCCTGGGCCTCCTCCAGGAGTTTGCCCTGTGACCTGGCCGCCACCTCGGCCTGGCGCGTGCGCGTGCCGACCTCAGCCACGAGGTTGGCGTAGGTGTCCTGGACGCTGGCCGTACCGCCACCCATGACACGGGCTTGCTGCAGACCGGCCAGTGCCAAGGCGTTTCGGTTGTCGCCCACCACAGCAGTGTTCGGGCTCACCTGGAAGGTGTCGCCGTCGTCAGGTGTTCCCTCGATGACCAGTTCCCAGCCGTTGTGGGTGATGGTGGTGGTGCCGGATGGATCCCGTGGAAACGAATCGCCGTTGATCTCGAAGTGGTCTAGCGACTGGATGAACGTCACCGTCACCGGACCATTGTCCAGGACCGACGCATCGTCCACACGGATCGACTGAATACTCGCCTCACCTTCATTGTTAAGACCAGCCGTCGCCTGCATCTGCGGCGCGGCTGCAGCCACCTTGCGCGGATCGGTGATCACGGTGTCGATCTGCGACGCTCCCGTGCGCGTCGGGCGAATCAGGAAACTGTCGCCTCCATTCTCATCAGCCAGGCCACTCAGATCGACGGTGAAGACTGTGTCGTCAGCCGTAACCAGACTCAGGGTGTCCTGGACACCCACTTCAGCCGTGTCAAGGATCTGCCCGCCGGGTTCCCGGCGCAGCTCCCAAGCGTTGTCGTTGGCGTTAAATCGAATCAGATAGTCGTCAGTAGTGAGCAAGCCGTAGTTTTCCACGTTCACCGTCGGCACGCCCGTCACCACATTGTCCTGCCCGGAAATGATCTGCGGCTCCGGCACCCGAAAGAAGTCCTCGCCGAGATTGCCGTCCAGATCCTGCCCCAGGCGATGCTGATCGTTGAAGGCCTGGGCCAGGCCGATGGCAGTCAGGCCCAGCGAATTCTGTGTCTGGTCCAACATGCCGCGGGCCTCGAACAGGCCGCCCAGGCGACCCCCGGTCATGAACTGGGTGATGTCCACTGCACCGCCGGGGCTGGTGTAACCCACCTGCATCTGATCGGGATCGGGTCCAAGCGCCTCGGCCACCAGATTGGTGACGCGATTGCCCAGCACCAGATTCTGGCCGTTGCCGATGAACACGTTGAGGGCGCCGTCGTCCTGCTCGATGGTGTTCACGGACACCAGTTCCGAGAGTTCCAGCACCAGCCTGTCGCGCTGGTCCAGGAGGTCGTTGGGCGGTGCGCCGCCGCTGCGGCCCATGGCGGCGACGATCTCGGTGTTGAGGTCGCCGATGGCCTGGGCAATGCTGTTGATCTCGGACACCGAACTGGCGATCTGGCCGTTCAGCAGGCTGCGCTGCTCATTGAGCCGCTGGTCGAGAAACCCGAACCGGTCCACCAGGGACTGGGCCTCGGAGATCAGCACCTGGCGCGGTGCCGAGGCCGTCGGATCGTTGGCCACGTCCTGAACGGCCGCGAAGAACTGCTGGAACCCCGGGGCCATGCCGGAATCCGGATCCGCCAGCAGATTGTCCACCCGGCGCGCGTAATCATAGAAGATCGCGTGCTGCTGGCTGCCGGAGGTGCTGGTGCGCAACTGGTTCTCGACGAACTGGTCGAAGATGCGCTGCACGCCGGAGACCTTCACACCGTTGCCGAACCAGCCGTTGCCGGCAAACTCCGGCAGCTGGGTGCTCAGGTTGATGCGCTGACGGGTGTAACCCTCCGTCGCGGAGTTGGCGATGTTGTTGCTGGTCACCCCCAGCGCCCGCTGAAAGGCGAGCAGGCCCGAGGTACCGATGCCGAACACACCGCTACTCATGGCCGGCTCTCCGAGAATCAAACTGGAACGGCTTTTCGATGCGCATGCGCGGGATCCTCATGTCAGCTTATCGGCGGCTCGGCCGCAGACTTTAGGGCCGCTACGGACGGCAGGGTGCCCCGGCCCAGGATGTCCAGGATCTTGTCGGCGTAGGCCGGGTCGGTGGCATAGCCCGCCGACTGCAGCCCCCTCAGGTAGCCCTCGGCATCCGGTGCCTGGCGCAGCGCATCGGCATATCGCGGGTTGGACGTAATGAAACGCACGTAATCCTCGAAGCTCTCCGCCGGACTGGAGTAAGCGCGAAAGGCGGCACGCTGGCGTTCAGGCACGCCGTTGACATATTCCAGGGTCTGCACCCGGGCGCTGGGGCCGTCCCAGCGGCTGTCGGCCTTGATGCCGAACAGGTTGAAACTGCTGGTGCCGTCGGAATTGGGAATCACGTGCCGGCCCCAGCCGGTTTCCAGCGCCGCCTGGGCCAGCAGCACCTCGGGCGCCACGCCCAGGCTTCGGGCGGCACGCTCGGCATGGGGCCACAGGTCGCGCACGAAGGCCTCCGGGGACTCGGGGCGCCAGTCGTCGCGCTCGGGCATGGTCTGTTCGGCCGGCGCGGGATCGCTCACGGCAGGCGCCCTGATCACGGCCTCAGGCCATGGGTTGACCGGCGCCTGCCGCACCGGCAGGCGGTGGGCGGGCATGGCCAGCTCACGATCCTCGCCCGAGTGCGGCGCGACCGGCGAGAGCTCCCGCAAAAGGGATTCGCGCAATCCGATACCCTCGCCGCGGGACATCTCCAGGGCGATCTGCTGGTCGAACATGCCCTGGTACATCTTCACCTGATCGCCGTCCATGCCGCTGTCCACGGGCATGGCCTCGCGCATGCTTTTGAGCATCATCTGGATGAACAGGGCCTCGAACTGACGCGCAGCCGCATCCGCCGCCTCCGGGGACTCCTCCCGGGCCATGCGGCGCAGGTCGGAGAACCCCTGGAGGTCGGTATAGGTGAAGGCCCTGGAGAGGTCTGCGCTCATGGTGAAGGCGATTCAAGGTTCAAAGTTCAAGGTTCAAGGTTCAAGGTTCGGAGTGACTGCTCAACTCACTGACCTGTGTAGGTCGGGCTTCAGCCCGACGCCGCTGCCCTTCGAAGCCAACGCTGTCGGCCTCAAGGCCGACCTACGTGATGTTGCGGCGGGTGAGCAGTCACAATTCAAGAAAAGGGCTCCTAGATCACGATCAGTTGGGCGCGCAGGGCGCCGGCCTGGCGCAGGGCTTCCAGGATGGCGACCAGGTCGCCCGGGGCGGCGCCCACCTGGTTCACGGCGCGCACGATCTCGTCCAGGGTTACGCCGGGGCCGAACAGGAACATGGGATTGGTCTGCTCGGCGATCTCGATATCCGTTCGTGGCGTGACCACCGTCTCCCCCTCCGCCAGTGGCGCGGGCTGTGAGACGTCAAATGCTTCCGTGATGGTCACCGTCAGGCTGCCGTGCGTGACCGCGGCGGGCATGACCTGCACGTTGCTGCCGATGACCACCGTGCCGGTGCGCGAGTTGACGATCACCTGGGCCGGCGGGGCACCGGCCTCCACTCTCAGGTTCTCCAGCATGGACACGAACGCCACACGCTGCCCCGGATCCACCGGCGCGCTCACGCGCACCGTGGAACCGTCCACCGGCCGGGCGGTACCGGGACCCATGGTGTCGTTGATAACGTCGGAGAGCCGGTTGGCTGTGGTGAAATCGGGGCGGTGCAGGTTGAGCCTGATGCTGTCGCCCTGGGCGAAGGCCGTGGGGACCTCGCGCTCCACCGTGGCACCGTTGGGAATGCGACCGACGCTGGGGACATTGACGGTGATCCGCGAGCCGTCGCGGCCCTCGGCACCGAAGCCGCCCACCACCAGATTGCCCTGGGCGATGGCGTAGGTCTGTCCGTCGGCCCCCTTGAGCGGTGCCATGAGCAGACTGCCACCGCGCAGGCTGGTGGCATTGCCCATGGAGGAGACGGTGATGTCGATGGTCTGGCCGGGCTTGGCAAACGGCGGTAGATCCGCGTGGATCATCACCGCGGCCACGTTGCGGAGCTGCGGGTTCACGTCCGGCGGCACCGTGACGCCCAGCTGACCGAGCATGTTCTTCAGGGACTGCACGGTGAACGGCGCCTGGGTGGTCTGGTCGCCGGTGCCGTCAAGACCTACCACCAGCCCGTAACCCACCAGCTGGTTGTTGCGCACGCCGGCCACCGAGGCCAGGTCTTTGACCCGCTCGTAGGCCTGCACGGGCGCGGAAAGCTGCGGCAGTACGACCAGTGCCGCGCAGGCGAGTGCGAGCGCTGCCGATCGGAAGGTCCTGTATGCGATGGCGATCATGTCCCGAGCTCCTCAGAAGGGAAAGATGGGGCTGTTGAAAAAGCGCGTCAGCCAGCCGGGAGAGTTGCTGTCGGCCAGCGTGCCGCTGCCGCCGTAGGCCACCTGGGCATTGGCGATCTGCGTGGAGAGCACCGTATTGTCGGCGCGCACGTCCACCGGGCGCACGATGCCGCGCAGGCGGATGTACTCCTCGCCCTGATTCAGGCGGATCCACTTCTCGCCCTGAACCACGAGATTTCCATTGGGCAGGACATCCGCCACCATCACCGTGATCTGCCCGTCCAGCTGATTGCTCTGGGCGCTGTCGCCCTGGCCCTCGAAGCTGCGCGAGCCACCCACGGACGTCTCGAACTCCGGGACCTCGTGGCCGAGGATGGTGGGCGTGCCGATGCTCGCGCTGGAATCCTTGCTAGTGCTGGTATTGGCGGACTTGCGCGCCTGCGTACGCTCCGCCAGCCGCACGGTGAGAATGTCGCCCACGCGTCGCGCCTTGTAGTCCTCGAACAGTCTGATCTCGTAGCTGGACTGGTAGATGGCACCGTTGTTGTATTCGGCCGGAATGGGTTCCGGCGGCTTCACGGCGGTGAAATCCGGGTTGTCGCCCCGCTGCACGGGCATCACGGAAGCACATCCGCCCAGCAGCAGGGCAGCCAGCAACAGGGCGGGCATGGAACGGATTCGGGTATTGATCGCTGTGGTCATGTCTAGCGACCCAGGTTGTTGTTGACGTACTGGAGCATCTGGTCCGCGGTGGAGATGGCCTTGGAGTTCATCTCGTAGGCGCGCTGGGTCTCGATCATGTTCACCAGCTCCTCGACGGTGTTGACGTTGGAACTCTCGAGAAAGCCCTGCAGCAGCCGGCCGCGGCCGTCCAGCCCGGGGTTGCCCGACTGAGGCGCACCGCTCGCGGCGGTCTCGGTGAACAGGTTCTGGCCGATGGACTGCAGGCCCGCCGGATTGATGAAATCAGCCAGCTGCAGGTTGCCCACCACGATTGGAGCCGGGTTGCCGGGAACGGAGGCACTGACGGTACCGTCCTCGGCGATGGAGATGCTCTGTGTGCCCTCGGGGAAGACGATGCCCGGCTGCACCTCGTAGCCGCCCGAGGTAACCATCTGGCCGTCGCTGTTCAGCTGGAAGCTGCCGTCGCGGGTATAGGCCAGGTTGCCGTCGGGCATCAGGATCTGGAAGAAGCCGCGCCCCTCGATGGCCAGGTCCAGGGAATTGTCGGTCTGGGTGACATTGCCCTGGGTGAACATCTTCTCCGTGGCCACGGTGCGCACGCCGGTGCCAAGCATCAGGCCCGAGGGCAGTTCCGTATCCTGCGCCGCCTGGGCGCCGGCCTGGCGCACCGTCTGGTAGATCAGGTCCTGGAACACCGCGCGGCCCTTCTTGAAGCCGGTGGTGTTGACGTTGGCCAGGTTGTTGGAGACCACGGACATGCGCGTCTGCTGCGCATCCAGTCCGGTCTTGGCAATCCACAGGGCCTTGTTCATGTCATTACCTCTTGATTGGTTCAGTCTCGTAGCCCGGATGAAGCGAAGCGCAATCCGGGGGATCCGGGGGATACGGGCTCTATCCGCGCGTCCTTGTCTCGCTGCGCTCGACCCGGATTGCGCTGCGCTTCATCCGGGCTACGTCATGCGCAGCAATGCCGCCGACGCGGCGTCGTTGTCCTCGGCCGCCTTCATCATCTTGATCTGCATCTCGAAGTGACGTGCCAGGTCGATCATGTTCACCATGGCCTCGACGGTGTTCACATTGCTCGCCTCGAGCATTCCGCGCATCAGCGTCACATTGGCATCCGGCGGCTGGTCCGCACCCAGCCGATGGCGGATCAACCCATCCTCGCCGCGCACGAGATCATCGGTATTCGGGTTGACCAGCTTGATGCGATCCACTTCCGCCAGCACGTTCGCTTCCTGCCCCAGCGGCCGGATGCTGATGGTGCCGTCGGTACCGATCTCGAAGGTCTCGAACGGCGGCACCGCGATGGGACCGGCATCCCCCAGCACCGGAAGGCCGGTGCCGGTGGTGAGCAGACCCACGGAATCCACCCGCAGGTCGCCCGCACGCGTGTACGCCTCGGTACCGTCCGGCGCCTGCACCGCGATCCAGCCCTGTCCCTGCACCGCCACGTCCAGGTCGCGCCCGGTGGCCTGCTGGGGTCCGGGGCTCAGGTCGGCACGCATGTCCTGGTTGATGGCATAGGTGCGTGTCTGGTGCCCGGGCCCGCGCACTTCCCGGCTCGTGAACGCCTCCAGCGAGGCCTTGAAGCCGGTGGTGTTGGCGTTGGCCAGGTTCTGCGTGTTGCGCGCCTGGGAGAGCGCGGTCTCCTTGGCGCCGGACATGGCGATGTAAAGGAAGCGATCCATCGTTCAGGGCCCCGGTTACCGGATGTTGATGATGGTCTGGGTGATGGAATCGGCCGTGGTGATCACCTGCGCGTTGGCCTGGAAGTTGCGTTGCGCGGTGATCATCTTCACCAGCTGTTCGGCGATGTCCACGTTGGCGGTCTCCAGGCCGCCGGCCTGGATGGTGCCGAAGTTGCCGGTGTCCGCCTGGCCCAGGATCACGTCGCCGGCGGCGAAGGACTCGCCCCAGGCGTTGTCGCCGAGCTGCTGCAGGCCCTGGGGATTGGCGAAGTTGGCCAGCGCCACCTTGCCCAGCGCCTCGGACTGGCCGTTGGTGTATCGGGCAAAGACGACGCCACTGGAATCGATGTCGATGCTGTTCAGGCGGCCGGTGCTGAAGCCGTCCTGGCTCAGGCTGGTGACGTTGAACGTGCCGCCGTACTGGGTGGCGTTGGACAAGTCGAAGTCGATATTCAGCGGGTCCGCACCGTTCTGGGGGTCATGGGTTCCAAAGTTCAGCGGCGTCGTCGGCGTCGCCAGCGAGCCGTCGGAATTGAACGTCAGTTCCTCGGCGGTTGCTGGGACCGTATCGGGTACCAACTCGCCGTTGATCGACAGGTAGGTATTCCACTCCAGGCTGTCTGTCTTCTGGAAATAGAGCGTGGCCGTATGGGTCTGTCCCAGCGAGTCATATACCGTGAGCGACGTGGAGAAGTTGAAGGTATTGGGATTGTCCATCTCGAACGCATCCGTAATCACCTCCGCCTCCGAACTCAGATTCAGCCGCGTATCCACCTCGCTCGTGGCCTGCGGGGGCGCTTCCGACGTGGAGAGCTGCAGATCGGACAGTGTGCCCGTGTTGAACTGGGTGCCCTGCGGGTTCTGTGGCGGGTACACCTGCAACCGCTGACCCTGGGCGTTGACCACGTGTCCGTCGCGGTTCACCTGGAAGGCGCCGGCGCGACTGTAGACCCGGGTGCCGCTGTCACTGAGCACGAAGAAGCCCTGCCCGTTCATGGCCAGGTCCAGGTTGTTGCCGGTGAAGTCGATATTGCCCTGGCCGAACTGCTGGGTGACGGCCGAGAGGCGCACGCCGGATCCGATGGCGGTCTGACTGATGCCGCCGTAGGAGAGCGAGAACACATCGGCGAATTCCGCGCGGGATTCCTTGAATCCCACCGTGCTGGTGTTGGCGATGTTGTTGCCCGTCACGCGCAGATCCGCGGACGCTGCATTCAAACCGCTCAGGGCTGTACGAAATGGCATGGTCTTTCTCCTCTATGGGCCACGGCCTCAGCCGATCTGCCTCACCTTTGAAAAGTCGAACTCCCCGACCCCCTCGACGCGCAGCGTCAGGGAACCCTGGTTCTCGCCTACCGATACACTCTCCACCCGCGCCGACAGGTACATGTCCAGCGCCTCCGTTCTCCCGGCACTGGTCGCCTCGGCACGGAACTCGTAAATGCCGGGCGGCATCACCGCACCGTTGGCATCGCGTCCATCCCAATGGAACTCGCGCAGCCCGGCCTCCTGGGTGCCCATGGGAATGCGGCGCACCAACTGGCCCGACTGGTTGTAGACCGACACCGTTACATCACCCGATGCGGCCACCTGCACGCCGCCATTCACGCCCGGTGAAGGGTCGGTCAGCATCATGTCGCCCGGCACCATCACGTGGCGGTCCACCAGGCCCGCGGCCTGCAGGGTCTGCCCCGAGTAGATGGTCTGGCCAAACTGTTTGAAGGATTTCTGCAGGTCCTCGATACCGGTGACAGTGGCGAACTGCGCCAGCTGCCCCAGGAACTCTCCGCTCTCCATGGGCTTGAAGGGATCCTGGTTCTCCAGCTGCGTGATCATCAGCTTGAGAAACTCTGTCTGCCCCAGCCGGTCGGTCTTCTTTTCCGACTTGCCGTCGTGGGACTTGAGTCCGAGGGCGGCCAGCGTTTCCGCGGTGATTGCACTCATGCCTTACTCCTGTCCGGTTACTGCTGACCCAGCTGCAGGGTGCGCAGCAGCAACTGCTTAGTGGTGTTCATGACTTCGACGTTGTTCTGGTACGAACGGGAGGCGGAGATCATGTTGGCCATCTCTTCCACCACGCTGACATTGGGCATGTACACATAGCCCTGCTCGTCCGCGAGCGGATGGTTGGGCGCATACTCGGCGCGCGGCGGGGCCTGGCTTTCCAGGACACCCGCGACGTGCACCGGCGAGGTGGAGTTGTTCTGGCCGGCCGCATGCAGCACCGTGGCGAACACCGGGTGCTTGGCCCGGTAGGCGCCCTCCGGCGTGGAACTGGCCACCTGCGCATTGGCCATGTTGCTGGCGGTGGTGTTCAGACGCACCGACTGGGCGCTGAGCGCCGAACCGGACACGTCAAAAATCTTGAACAGGTTGCTCATGGCTCCTTACTCCCCGCGCAGCGCGGCCTTGAGTCCGCGGAAGCGGCTGTTGAGGAAATCCAGGCTCGCCTGGTATTGCACGGCGTTCTCTGAAAAGGCGGCCTGCTCCAGTTGCCCATCCACCGTGTTGCCGTCCAGGGACGGCTGGTTGGGCACGCGGTACAGCGCCTCGCCGCCCGGCCCGGAGTTCTCGGCCGGCAGGTGGCTTGCATGGGTGCGCACCATCTGCACGCCGCCCTGTCCCGCCGCCTGGTTCAGCGCGGCGCGAAAGTCGATGTCGCGCGCCTTGTAGCCGGGTGTGTCGGCATTGGCCAGGTTGGACGCCAGCAGCTCGAGCCGCCGCGACCTCACCTGCAGTGCGTCGGCGTGGACGCCCAGTGCCTTGTCGAAAGAGAGAGACATGCCCGTCTGCACCTCGTGTGTCGTGTCTGCACGGAACACAAGCAACAGGCGTGCCATTACTTGATATTGCTTTATTTCAATGGGTTATGAGCAAGCAGTGGTGGCCAGGCAGGTGAAGGGCGGCAAGATTCCGCCACTGGCACCGGAAAACAGGAGGCCGGAAGGGGTGTTTCTTGACGGAACGACTGTCAGCTCCGGGCGGAGCTGCTTCGCGTCAACTCGGGCATGACCTGCCGTGAACAGGCGGCCACCGGCCGCCCTATGAGCGACGCTGTCCGGGACCGGGTGAAGGAGGCCCGCTTCCGGGTGGAGATCGGTGGCCGCAGTGGAAGGATGGTCAGCTGCGCTTGCGGTACACCACGCCGGGGTTGCAACGCAGCATCTCGAAGGCGTCCGAGTAATTGGCCATGGACTCGGACGCACCCAGGAACAGGTAACCCCCCGGATTAAGGGTGCCGGCCATGCGCGAAAGAATGTCGCGTTTGGATTCCGCGGAGAAATAGATCAATACATTGCGGCAGAAGATGATGTCGAACCGACCCAGCAGGGTGAAGCTGTCCAGGAGGTTGAACTCCCGGAAGCTGGCCCGGGCGCGGATTTCGGGGCGCACCTGCCAGCGCTTTTCCTTTCGAACAAGGAACCGGTCGCGGCGCTCGGGGGACAGGCCCCGCGCCACGGCCAGGTCGTCATAGGTGGCCTCCCGGGCCTCCCGAACGATGGCCGTGGAGATATCCGTGCCGACGATCTGCACGTCCCTGACCACCCCCGGCCGCGTCTGCTGAAGCTCGCTGACCGTCATGCTGATGGAATAGGCCTCCTGCCCGCTGGAACACGCCGCCGACCAGATTTTGACGGGGTTGACGCCTCGCTTCCCCAGATCCGGCAAGATCTGGTTGCGCAGGATCTCGAAAGGGAATACATCGCGAAACCAGTAGGTTTCGTTGGTGGTCATGGCCTCGATGACCCGTTCGCGCAGGCCGGCTCGCTTGCCGGACTTTAGCAGCCGCAGCAGCTCGCTCACGGAACTCACCGAAAACTCGTCCATGAGCCGGGAAAGCCGGCTGGTCACCAGGTAGTGTTTGTTGTCGCCGAGCACGAGTCCACAGGATCGCTCCAGGAACAGGCGAAAGTCCTCGTAGTCCTGGGGCTCGATGGCAGTGGATGGCAAGGCGCGGCTCTCCGGGGTTTCTGACGCAGCTGCGCCGGCGGGCGACTGAGGGCGGTCTCCGGCACAAGTTCGTGATTGCTCAAAGGAAAACAGGTCGCCCTCCCGCCGGTGACCAGCCGCATATCTCACCATTGTTCCACCGCGGAAGCCGATCCACTCGCTACGCACGGGGGCGGGATATGCGGGCTAGCGGTAGTGTACTGGTTACCCCGCCGCGCACAAAACGTCCGCCCGACCGCAGCTACCCGCCCCGCGGCAAGTCGGGCGGCGCATCGGCGGCAAGGTCTTGCCGCTTCGGCAAGCCGGCGGTCAATCCGTGCCCTGAATATGGCCGAGCACGGCCTCAGCCAGTTCATCGGGGCTGAACTTCGGCAGAAACCGGTTGGCCCCGGCCCGCTCCACCATGGCGGTATTGAACTGGCCGCTCAGGGAGGAATGGAGCATGACATACAGCTGCGCCAGTTCGGGAATCCTGCGCAACTCCGCAGTAAGCGTGTAGCCGTCCATCTCCGGCATCTCGATGTCCGAGATCACCATGGATATCTGCTCGTAAATATCCCCGGCGGCCACCATCTCCTTGAGGGTATCCAGGGCCTCGCGCCCGTCCTTGACCAGGATGGACTCGACCCCGATCTCGTCCAGGGCACGCTTGATCTGCTTGCGGGCCACAGAGGAATCATCGGCCACCAGCGCGCACCGCACGCGGCCCGAACCCGCGGCACCGACCCCGGCCTGGGTCAGCTCCGCGGAGACCCCCCGCGCGGGTCCGGTCACCTGTTCCAGCACCTTTTCCACGTCGACGATCTCCACCAGCTGGTCATCGACGTTGGTCACCGCGGTGAGAAAACTGCCATTGTCCGTGCCCTTGGGCGGCGGGCGAATGGCATCCCAGTTGAGGTTGACGATGCGGTCCACCGCGGAGACCAGGAACCCCTGCACGGCCCGGTTGAACTCGGTCATGATCACGAAGGTGCCTTCCGTCTGCGGCAGGGGCCGCTTGCCGATGGCCTTGGCGATGTCGATCAGCGCCACCGTATGCCCACGTATGTTGGCGATGCCGGCGACCACGGGATTGGACTCGGGCATGCGCTTGAGCGGCGGACAGGGGATCACCTCCCGCACCTTGAACACGTTGATACCGAACATCTGCCTGTCCCCCAGGTGGAACAGCAGCAATTCCATACGGTTCTGGCCGACCAGTTGCGTACGTCGATTGACTTCATCCAGGACACCGGACATGTGGCTTTCTCCCAAGTCGCACGCGTCGTCGTGCGCGGCGGCAGAGTGGTTTGCAGGCTCGTCACCTTATCGGCTGCTTCAGGTCGTCCTTGAATTACGGGAGACCCTGGCATGTGTCTTGCAAGTTTCAGACTCAGAACACCTTTTCGCGTCAAGAAACCGACGCGTTGTTCGGGATGCGAGGCCCCGGCATTGTCATGAAAAGCGTCATCCACAGACTCGTTCGGGTCCCGACCGCGCTCCTGGCCTGCGTCCTGCTGTCGTGGGCGTCCACGGCCATGGCCCACGAACCCCACGACAGCATCCTGCAGGCCGCCACCGGGTTCATGGCCACCGCGGCGCGCGATGCCCACGGCGAGGGCTTTGACGTAACGGTCACACCCGGGCGCCTGGACCCGCGGCTGCGCCTGCGCCGCTGCGACCATGGGCTGGAGGCCTTCCTGGGCCCGGGCTCGCGCATGGCCGGCAGCACCACGGTGGGCGTGCGCTGTCCGGGTCCGGTCACCTGGACCCTGTATGTGCCGGTCAACATCTCGGTACACGGCCAGGTCCTGGTGCTGACCCGTCCCCTGCCCCGCGGCTCGCTGCTCGAGGACGCGGCGCTGCGCCTGGAGCGCCACGACGTCGGCAACCTCTCCGGCGGCTACCTGTCCGACCTGCAGGAAGCGCGCCACATGGTCCTTCGCCGGGCCCTGCCCGCCGGTACCGTGCTGACCCCGCAGATGGTCGAACCGCCCCGCCTGGTTCAACGCGGACAGCGCGTCATGCTGGTGGCGGAGAATCCCGCCGTCACCGTGCGCGTGGCGGGCGAGGCGCTGGCCGACGGCAGCCTGGGCCAGCGGGTGCAGGTGCGCAACCTGTCCTCCCGCCGGGTCGTGGAGGGTACTGTACTGTCCCGCGGGGTGGTGGGTGTTAATATGTGACCGGATTCCGGTATTGAAGGCTAAAGTTTCCCGACGGATGGCCGATATACCGTCCAGAAGCGGCTGAAACGCAGTCCGAGGATCTCCAAAAATGTCTATTGACATCAAAAACTTGTCGCAATCGCAGCCGCGGGCCACCGGCGACGGCCGGGCCGTGAATGAACATCGCGGGGCGCGCGGTTCCGAGGGCGATTCCCGTTCGGGACAGGGGGTCGCGACTGACCAGGTCACCCTCACCGATACGGCACGCCGCCTCAGTGACGTGGTGCAGACCGTTGCCGCCCAGCCGGTTGTGAACAAGGAGCGCGTCGAGCAGATCCGTCAGGCCATCCAGGAAGGCCGGTACGAGGTCAGTGCCGAGCGGGTGGCCGAGAAGCTCATGAAGACCGAGGAACTGCTCTAGTGCATCCCGCCGAACGCCTGGACGCCCTGCTGGACCAGGCAGTGCGCGAAGCCTGCCTGCTGGAATCGGCGCTGGAGCGCGAAAGCAACGCCCTGGCGGAACGTGATCTCGACGCCCTCAACCAGGCAGTGGCGGAAAAACACCAGGTGGTGCAATCACTGGAGCGTTTCACCCGGGAACAGGCCACGCTGCTCGGCCAGGGTGGATTCGCGCCGGACGGCCCCGGTATGGAAGCCTGCCTGCGCGACTGGGACACCGAGGGTCTCATGCGCCCGGTCTGGGAACGCCTTCAGGACGTGATGGCCCGTTGCCGCCGACTCAACCAGATCAATGGCGGCGTGGTCAACATGCAGCAGCGCCAGACCGAACAGGCCATCCATATCCTGCGCGGGGAAGACGGCCGCACCCAACTCTACGACCCCCGGGGTCAGGCCGTCTCGGCCGAGACCTCACGGCACATCACCAAGGCCTGAAGACGACTCCAACCTCCACGGGACCCGTTTCCCTGGCGCGCCGTGGTACAGTGGCGCCGCATCCGGGTTTGACCCTCAAGGCGAAAGATAAGCAAAGGGACATCGAAGGTCATCAGGGGACAGGGGGCCCTGCACGCTATGAGCGACGGCAATCCGCCCGCCAACAGCACGGGATCCCGGGAGCAGGCGGGCCTTCACGAAAAGCTCACGGAAGCGGCACGCATCCGCAGTATCCTCAACGGGCTGCGCAGCCAGCGGTCCCTGCTGAGCGCACGAACGCCCAAGGGCGAGGGGTATTACAACACCGCGCTGCTCAAGCTGGATCTGCAGGGCGGCTTTCTGTTCCTCGACGAATTCTCCCCCCGGGATGGCCACGACACGCTCGCCACCGGGGACGAGGTGCACATCTACGGTGTCTTCAACGGCGTCCCCGCGCATTTTGCCTGTGTCATCGAGCACATCGGCGAGAAGGACGGCATCGCCTTCTATCGGGCCCCCCTGCCCGACACCATGGACTACCAGCAGCGGCGCGCCCATTTTCGGGCCTATGTGGGCATGGGCATGGACGCCTCGCTGCACCTGCGCCTCCAGGACGGCAGCCAGGTGAAGGGGCGCCTGCAGGACATCTCCCTGGGCGGATTCGGCGCTCTGCTGCCATCCGACTCCCCCGTCCAGGCCATGGATGACATCACCATCGAGACACTCCAGCTCCCGGGCCGCCACCCCATCAACGGCAGCGCCCAGGTGCGCCACACACACCCCACCGAGGGACACCTTCATATGGGCGTACTGTTCACCAAGCTGGACCCACGCGCGGAACGCGAACTCCTGCGCACCATCCTGGAACTGGAGCGGGAGCAGATCCGCAAGCAGACGAAGAGCTGAAGGAAGGCGCTAGAGGTGAGAGGTGAGAGGTGAGAGGTGAGAGGTGAGAGGTGAGAGGTGAGAGGTGAGAGGTGAGAGGTGAGAGGTGAGAGGTGAGACAGAGCATAGCTTCCCCTCCCCCCCTCGTGAGATTACAAGACTGTCCCCTCCCCCTCATGGGGGAGGGTTAGGGTGGGGGTGGTTTCAGGGCCGCCTCCCACCCCAAAAAGTCCCTCGACGATCCGCTATTCCCCCATGCCCATGCGGATGTATCCGGTGGGGCAAACATCGGCACAGATATGGCAGCCGATGCAGAGGGCGTAATCGGTATACACGTAACGCCCCATGGTGGCCTGCTTCTTGGGCGTGCGCTTCACGGCGGTCTGTGGACAGTAGATCACACAGTTGTCGCACTCGAAGCACATGCCGCAGCTCATGCAGCGATCCGCCTCGGCACGCGCCTCCTCCTCGTCGAGGCCCCGGAAGCGCTCCTCGAAGTGACCCAGGACCTCTTCGGCCGAAACGCCCGTCTCGTGGCGCCGGTGCCGCGGCGTGAGCTTGAAATGGCCCAGGAACAATTCATCCGAGGGTATGACCTCGTGACGCGAGCGGTCCTCATAATTGTGAACTGCGTAACGCGCCTCGTTGGTCCCCCATTCGGCTTCATGCTGGTAGGGTTCCGGTTCCAGGTGAACCTCGCGCAGCTTCTCCAACAGGCTGAAGTGGTGCACGTCGACCTTGGGGCGTGCGCCCGGTTCCTTGCTGCGAAGGTAATGATCCACGCTCTCGGCGGCCACCCGCGCATGTCCGATAGCGGTGGTGAGCAGATGCGGCCTCAGCATGTCGCCGATGGCGTACAAGCCCTTGCGCCCTGGCACCTGGTAATGCCGGTCCGCGTCCACCAGCCCCTTGCCGTTGTCCAGCCACTCGAAGCCCGCGAAATCGACCCCCTGCCCGATGGCAGCCACCACCAGATCGCATTCGATGTCGAACTCGCTGCCTTCCTTCACCTTGGACTGGTTCCCTTCCCACTCCACTTCCACCACGCGCAATGCGCGTGCACGGCCGTTCTCGTCCAGGATGACCTCCACCGGCGCGAGGCTGCCACGGATCTCCACACCCTCGTGCATGGCCGCCTCCACCTCGTGCTTGGCGGCAGGCATGCGATCCACCGGGCGACGGTAGACCAGCAACACCTCGGAGCCCTCGTGGCGGGCCACGTCGGCCACGTCCTGGGCCGTCTGGTTGAGAATCACGTACTCGGGACGGTCCTGCTCGCGCTGGGTCTCGATGTGCCCGAGACGTCGGGCCACGGACACCACGTCCATGGCGGTATCACCGCCGCCTATGACCACCACCCGCCGTGCCGTGTAGCGCAGGCGACCCTGGTTAAAGGCCTCCAGGAACGCCACGCCGCTGACGCAATTGGGGGCATCCGCGCCCGGCACCGGCAAGGGCTTGCCCGACTGCGCCCCGATGGCCAGCACCACCGCGTCAAAATCGCGCATCAGGTCATCCAGGGACATATCACGCCCAATGCGCACGCCCAGGCGGATCTCCACGTCCAGGTCCACGATGCGCTGAATCTCGCGGTCCAGGACATCACGCGGCGTGCGATAACCCGGGACCCCGTAACGCATCATGCCGCCCAGATGGTCGTGTTCGTCAAACAGGGTGCACGCATGACCCATGCGGCGCAGCTGGTAGGCACAGGCCAGCCCGCCCGGTCCTCCGCCCACCACCGCCACACGCTTGCCCGTGGGGCTGCCTGCCGGGGCCAGCTTCAGATCGAGGGCCCCCGCCCAGTCTCCGATGAACTGCTCAACGGCGTTGATACCCACCCGGTCGTCCACCTGGTTGCGGTTGCAGCCGTCCTCACAGGGGGCGGGGCAGACTCGCCCCATGATGGCGGGGAATGGATTGGCATCCGTGGCCCGCTGAAACGCATAGGTCTGCCAATCCATGCCCTCCGGCGGCTTCTCGATGCCGCGCACGATATCCAGCCAGCCGCGCACGTCGTGTCCTGAAGGACAACTCCCCTGACAGGGAGGCGTCCTGTGCACGTACACCGGACACTTGTGACTGGCATCCGCCTCGAAGATGGCGTCCTTGAGGGAGCGGTACGTATCCTCACCGTCCTGATAGCGGCGAAAGGTGCCTGATTGGTCGTTCATGGTCCCCCCGATGGCTCACGGCCCGGTATGACTCATCCTAGTGTAGTAAACACGCTTCCCCATAAAAATCAACGCAAATCGTGCCGATTGACCGGAATCCGGGCTCAACGGCATAAAACATCCAAGCCCGTTTCAATGGGATACAAATGCACAGGGGTGCCGATACTGCCGTGGCCCCTGTGCATTTGTATGACGAAAAGTGTGGGATTGTTCGAACGCCGCTGCGCAACGATGTTCGGACTCCGCTCGCTGCACCCGTCGAGCAGGTCTCCATCTTCGTGGGTTCGAATCT
>NZ_MVBK01000021.1:45288-143460 GCF_002000365.1 Thioalkalivibrio denitrificans
GGGTGGGATTCGAACCCACGAAGGGCTTGCACCCTTGCCGGTTTTCAAGACCGGTGCATTCAACCGCTCTGCCACCTCTCCGGATTCCGGGCCGGACCGGAACCATGCTCGTTGGGGTTCGTTCCTCACCCCAACCTACAGTCCCGTTTCAGCCTTCCGTCGCCGACGCGACGGTCGCCATCTTACCCGTCTCCAAGGAAAACCCACAACACAATCAGGTGGTTGTCGCAAAACTTTTGAACCCCACGGGGCTTTCAGGTACCTTACTGGCACACCATGGAAACGACCGGAACCTGGAGAGCCATCCATGCAGACTGAGCGAGTATCCTCGGCCCGTCCCCAAAGCGTGACCCTGGCCACCAACAGGGTCATCCGCAATACCTACATGCTGTTGTCGATGACGCTGGCATTCAGCGCCGTCATGGCGTTCGTGGCCATGGTCACCGGGGCGCAGCCCATCAGCTGGATCGTGATGATCGGCGTGTTCATCGGCGGACCCTTCGTGATCTATGCGCTGCGCAACAGCATCTGGAGCCTGCCCCTGACCTTCGTTTTCACGGGCTTCATGGGCTATGTGCTGGGCCCCATCGTCACCTTCTACCTGGCCCAGCCAAACGGCTCGGAGATCGTCATGGGGGCGCTGGGCACCACGGCCATCATGTTCGTGGGCCTGTCGGCCTATGCACTGACGACCCGCAAGGACTTCAGCTTCCTGGGCGGCTTCGTGTTCGTGGGCTTTCTGGTGGTACTGGCGGCCATCGTGGCCAACCTGTTCCTGGGCCTGCCCGCCCTGTCGCTGACCATCTCGGCGGCTGCGGTGCTGGTGGTCTCGGCGGCCATCCTGTTCGACACCAGCCGCATGGTCCACGACGGTGAAACCAACTACGTGATGATGACGGTGTCCCTGTACGCCAACATCTATGTGCTGTTCCTGCACCTGCTCAACCTGTTCCACGCCTTCACCGGCGACGGCTGAGCCGCCCGCACGATGGTAAGATGAGAGGGCCCCGCACGGGGCCCTTTTCTTTTCCGCCAACCGGAGACCGCGACCATGACCGAGCGAGGTGTGTTCCTGGACCTGGAAACCGTGGACCGTGACGACCTGGACCTCAACGCTCTGCGCAGCACCCTGTCCCACTGGGAGATGCATCCCTACACCGGTTCCGAAGAGGTCGGGGCGCGCATCGCCGGCGCGCAGGTGGTGGTGAGCAACAAGGTGGTGCTGGATGCCGCAGCCATCGAGTCCGCTCCGGATCTGCGGCTCATTTGCGTGGCGGCGACCGGAACCAACAACGTGGACCTGGAGACCGCCCGAAAGCGCGGCGTCACCGTGTGCAACGTGCGCGACTACGCCACAGCCGCAGTATCCCAGCACGTGTTCGCCATGATCCTCGCCCTGACCACGCGCCTGAACGCGTACCAGCGTGATGTGGCCGAGGGACGCTGGCAGGAGAGCCGCCAGTTCTGCCTGCTGGATCATCCCATCCGGGAACTGGAAGGACTGACTCTCGGCATCATCGGTTACGGCGCACTGGGCCAGGGCGTTGCCCGTGCGGCCAAGGCCTTCGGGCTCAACGTGGCGGTGGCCGAGAGCCTGGTCTCTCCGGGCCGGGACAAGGCGCGCTGGCCACTGGAACGACTGCTGGCCGAGAGCGACATCATCAGCCTGCACTGCCCGCTCACCGAGCAGACGCACCACCTGATCGACGCCGATGCCCTGGAGGCCATGAAATCCGATGCCCTGCTGATCAACACCGCGCGGGGCGCCATCGTCGACAACGCCGCGCTGGCCACGGCCCTTCGGCAAGGCATCATCGGCGGGGCCGGCATCGATGTGCTGGAACAGGAGCCGCCACCGCCGGATCACCCGCTGCTCGCCCGCGACATTCCCAATCTGATCCTCACACCCCACATCGCCTGGGCGGCCCGCGAGGCCCGCCAAAGGGTCATCGACCAGGTGGCAGCCAACATCCGCGCCTTCATCGCCGGCGATCCCCGGAACGTGGTCTGAGCGGCAGCACGCCATGAGCAACGCGCTTGAAGAACGCATCGTCGAGTTGGAAATCCGCCTCTCGCACCAGGACGACATGCTCCAGACCCTGAACCGACTGATCACCGAACAGCAGATCACCATCGAGCGCCTGCAGGCGGACATGGCGAACCTGCGGCTGTACGTTTCCGAGTTACTCGCAACACAGGGCGGAGACCCCGGCCCGGAACCACCACCGCCGCATTACTGAAGGTTGGTCCGTGGAAGGAATGGACAGGATTAACAGGATTTCAAAAAGCTGTCCTTTAATCATGTAAATCCTGTTAATCCTGTCTGATATTTCGTTGCTCTTCTCATCCTGTGAATCCTGAAAAATCCTGTTCATCCTGTCCATTTCTTGCCTTTAGCGACTACGGAGTCACCCCTTGGCCCACCCCCCCACACGCGTCAGTGTCAGCTACGAAGGGGAAGGCTTGCGGGCGCAGGCGATAGCGATGGCGGAGCTGCTCGGATTGAAGCTGGCCACGGGGTCCGACGATGCGCCGCTTCAACTGAATGTGACCACCGAGGGGCTCACCCTGTCACTCACGGGACCGGATGCACCCGGCCCCATCCGGGTGGATTTCGTTGCCGGACAGTTCGGTTACCGCCAGTCTCGCATCAGTCTGCGCAGCGAGCCCCTGGCCCGAGCCGTGGGCATCAGGGGTCATGACCGGCCCAGCGTGCTTGATGCCACCGCGGGGCTGGGGCGGGATGCCTTCGTACTGGCAACGCTCGGCTGCGATGTGGTGCTCGTCGAGCGGGAGCCCGTCATCGCCGCCCTGCTCCGCGACGGTATGGAGCGTGCCGCCGCGGAGCCCGATCTCGCCGGCACCATGGCGCGCATGCGCTGCGTGCAGGGACATGCCCCCGATATCCTGCGCGGTCTCGGGCACGCGCAGCGCCCCGACGTGGTCTACCTGGACCCCATGTATCCACACCGGGACAAGTCGGCCCTGGTGAAAAAGGAGATGCGCGTATTCCGCGCCCTGGTGGGCGATGATGAGGATGCCCCCGAAATCCTGACCGCCGCCCTGGAGGTCGCCAAACGCCGCGTGGTGGTCAAGCGCCCTGCACGCGCTGCACCTCTGGGCGGCCGCGAGCCCAACCACCGCATCCCCGGCAAAACCACCCGCTTCGATGTCTACGTGAAGGGATGATTCGATATTCAATATTCAATATTCAATATTCAACGTTCAAAGGGGGTGTGGGTGGTTCCGCATCGCCCCAATCCCGCTTTTGACCCTTGAATATTGAATCTTGAATATTGAATCTCGAAGTCACTCGCCCAGCACGATGCGCGCTCCGTCCGCCCGGTAGGCAGGCACCTCCAGGTTGCGGCGGGCGGGCTGACCCTCGTAGACGCGGCCGGCGAAGTCGTAGCGCGAGCCTCGGCAGCGGTCCGTGAAGCCTCCGCCCCAGCCGGCTGCCGCGGCCGACTCCGGCGTCACGAGGTCCAGGGGGCAGGAGAGGTCCGTGCCGCGCGCATAGGCGATGAAGTAGCCCGGCGCCAGGGTGCGGCCCGGGTTGCGTGCTTCCCTGGGCTGCACGCTCAGGCGGGACGAGGGGTCGTAGAGGCGCTCTTCGTGGGCGGCGTCGGCGGCATCCATGACGGGGCTTCGGCGCAGCACCACCAGTTCCTGCCCGGCCCATTGCACAAGGCGCATCTCGCCCGGCTCGAATCCGTCCAGGGAAATGGCCAACGGCAGTGCGGTGTCCGTTTCCGGGTGGCTGAAGAAGCCGGACACCATGGCCTGGAGCACGAACAGGACCAGCCCGAGGGCCAGCAGTTTGAGGGCCGCACGGTAATACAGGCGCCTCGTCTCAGTGGGAGCCATAGTCCGCAAATTTCACCGGGTGATGTTCGTCGTCCGATTCGACACGTAGAATATCAACCATCAACGGCTCACACGAATCACGGCAAGGTCATGAGAGATCGCAGCAGTCAAACCTACGTCGGCATCTACAACGACATGCATGGCGGCATGACCCCCATCGGCATGATCATCAAGGACGCCTGGGTATTCGGCCTGATCCCCGAGACGGAAACCTGTGAGGGCTGGAAACTCCCCGACATCCAGACCCTCTATGACAAGGTCAGTGCCGCCTGGGAACCCTACGGACACCTGGTCAGCCGGCTCCCGCCGGAACTGCGCGAAAAACACACGCGCATCCATGAAGCCGCCATCAAGCGCGCCAAAGAGGCGGGCTGGGTGCCGGGCCTCGACGTCGACAGCGAAATGGACGGCAGCTTCGAATGAAAGCACAAGAGGCAAGAGACAAGTGACAAGAGGCAAGTTAAAGAACGGCCCCGTCTTGAATCTTAAATCTTGTCTCTGATCCTTCCTAGTCTCTGAAATTGTTGTACTGCAGGGGAATCCCGACCTCCGCCTGACGCAACAATGCAATGACGTCCTGGAGGTCGTCGCGCTTCTTCCCGGTCACGCGCACCTTGTCGCCCTGGATGGCGGCCTGGACCTTGAGCTTGGTGTCCTTGATCAGCTTGACGATCTTGCGGGCGGTGTCGGTATCGATACCCGCCAGCACCTTGACCGCACGCCTTGCCTTGCCGCCCCCCTCCTCGAGCTTGCCCGGTTCCAGACAACCCACGTCGATGCCGCGCTTCGCCACTTTCTGGGTGAGGATGTCCATCACCTGCTCCACCTGGAACTCGGCATCACCGAACAGGGTCAGCTCCATCTCATTGAGTTCGATGGCGGCCGCGGTGCCCTTGAAATCGTAGCGGGTATCGATCTCCCGCCGCGTCTGGTCCACCGCGTTGCGCAGTTCCTGCATGTCCACCTCGGACACCACGTCAAATGACGGCATGGAAGGCCTCCACTGATTTATCTTCCGGCGATCATTATAATCGGGACCTCACCGCACACGGGACCCCGCATGCAGCGAATGTTCATCACCTCCGGGGCGGCGCTGATGGCCCTGGCGGTCGCTCTGGGCGCATTCGGCGCCCATGGGCTCGGCGACACGCTGGATCCGCCCCTGCTCGCCGCCTGGAACACGGCGGTCCAGTACCACGCCTGGCATGCCCTGGGTCTGCTGGCACTGGGCGCCGTCTACGCGCGACTCGCCGCGGGCAGCGCCCGGGCCGCCGGCCTGCTCATGCTCGCCGGTATCGTGCTGTTCTCGGGGAGTCTTTACTTGATGGTCCTGAGCGGCATGCGCGGACTCGGGGCGATCACCCCGTTCGGCGGTCTCGGCTTCATCCTCGCGTGGCTCGTCTTCGCCTGGGCCGCGCTGAAGGGCCCGCAGACACACTGACACGTTTCCATCCGGTTCACACCAGAGAGGCATTCATCCCATGTCCGAAACCTCCTTTTCCCTGCACGCCGAACAGACCCTTGAGGGCCTGCTGGAGCGCATGAGCGAGATCGACGCCCTGGCAGACCTGGACATGGACATCATCGACGGGGTACTGACACTGGAGTTCGACAACGGCGGCACAGTGATTCTCAACCGCCAGGAAGCCGCGAGCCAGATCTGGCTTGCCTCCCCGGAAGGCCCGGCCCACTTCGGCTACGACGCCGACCAGGACGAATGGCTCAACGACCGCACCGGCGAAACCCTCACCGACACCCTCAACCGCGTCCTGAGCGCCGGCTGCGGAGAGCCGATAGGATTATAGTCTTCTCGATGGCACGGCGAATTGACGCAGAGGGCGCAGAGACGCAGAGGCCGCAGAGTTCTTTGATTTAAAACCTTTGTGACCTCTGCGTCTCTGCGTCCTCCGCGTTACACAACAACGCCCGACCATAACCACCGACGCTAAAGCAGCCCACGGAAAGGCAGGGCTCATTCACGTGGCGCACGAAGCCGCGTTTCCAGGGCCAGTATGACCGCCTGGGGCCGTTCGGACTTCATAGCCTCGTCCAGCATGTTCCAGGTCTCGGCAAACCCGGGACGGCCGCGCAGCTTCATGCGCGCAAGGCCCACCGAGAGGCTCCTGAACTGACGGAAGAAGAGGTAGCTGAAGGTGGCCACGATGAGGCCTGCCCAGGGCTGATCCTGAAACCAGAGATAGACGGCCACCCCATACCCCACGAAGGTGAGGATGAAGATCAGCGCTGAGAAGTGATGCACCGTGGCCACCACCTGTTGCAGGCGCTCGCGATGCTCGTCGATCTGTCCCTGGGTGAACATGGGAATGAAAAATTTAAGATTCAAGATTCAAAATTCAAGGGGGGTTCGGTAATCCCATTGAATCTTGAATCTTGAATATTGAATATTGAATATTGAGCCGCCTTCACGATGAGCAACTGACGCTGATTTCCTTCGCCCATTCCGGCGGCAGATCCGCGTAGGCGTCCATATCGGGCTGCTCTTCGAATGGCCGCTCCAGCAGGCGGCGCAGGCGGTCCACCTCGCTGAAATCGCGCAGCTTCTCGGCCTGGTCGATGGCGACCTGGGCCAGGTAGTTGCGCAGGATGTACTTGGGATTCACGGACAGCATGTGGGCGAGGCGTTCATCGTCCGGGCGATCCTCCAGGTCCAGGCGATCGCAATAATCGCCCATCCATGCGTCGAACGCCTCGGGCTCCTTGAATCCCCATCGAATTCCCGCAAACCACCCCGGCTCGTGAAAGCGGCCCACGGCCCGGAAGAAACGCGTGTAATCCACCCGGCTCTCCGCCATGAGATCAAGAAGCCTCGCGATCAGTTCCTGATCACCCGCGCGCGCCTCAAGCAACCCCAGCTTGGTGCGCATGAGCCCGAGGAAGGTGTCGCCGAATAACGCGTCGAAGGGTTCCAGCGCATCCCGGGCCTTCTCCAGGGCGGCATTCTCGTCTTTCTCCAGCAGCGGCAGCAGTGCCTGGGCGAGGCAGGCCATGTTCCACCAGGCGACCCGTGGCTGCTGGTCGAAGGCGTAGCGTCCGCCGTGGTCGGAGTGATTACAGATGAAGCCCGGTTCGTAGCCATCCATGAACCCGTACGGCCCGTAGTCGATGGTCAACCCCAGGATGGACATGTTGTCGGTGTTCATGACGCCATGGGCGAAACCCACCGCCTGCCATTGCGCGATCAACCGCGCGGTACGCTCCACCACGGCTTCAAGCAGGGCGAGGTACGGGTTGTCCCGATCACAGAGTTCCGGGTAATGGTTCGCGATGACATAGTCGGCCAGCGCCCTGAGGTGATCTCCATGGCCGGAGTGGGCAAAGTACTCGAACGTGCCGATGCGTACGTGACTGGGCGCCATGCGCACCAGGATCGCCGCCGTCTCCGCCTGTTCCCGATAGACCGGCAGGTTGCTGCCAAAGATGGTCAACGCCCGCGTTGTCGGTATCCCCAGACCGTGCATGGCCTCGCTGGCCAGGTATTCCCGGATGGTTGAACGCAGCACAGCCCTCCCGTCCGCACCCCGGGAGTACTCCGTCGGGCCGCTGCCCTTGAGCTGCAACTCCCAACGACCGCCGTCAGGCGCTTCCACTTCGCCCAGCACCACGGCACGACCGTCCCCCAGCCGCGGCACGTAGACCCCGAACTGGTGACCCGCGTAGACCATGGAGACGGGCTCCATCCCCGCCAGGGGAACCTGCCCCGTGAAGGCATTGACGAACTCCGCCCGGTTCGCCTCTTCCGGATCCAGCCCGATCAACGCCGCCGCGCTCTCGTTGAACGCCACCCGGTAAGGCTCGGGAAATGGTGCCGGACCCGGCCGATCGTAGAAGGCCTCCGGCAGGCGGGCGTAGGAGTTGACGAACTTCAGCGATTCCAGTTTCTGCATAGCGTGATGGTGCAACCTGGCCTACCCGACATCAACACAGGGATTGCAGGGCAAAGCTGGCACTGAGAATCCGGAAGTACGAACCAGTCCTCCCTGCCCTTCATCCTTCAACCTTCAACCTTCAACCTTCAACCTTCAACCTTCAACCTTCATTCAACTGGTCGAGTCACTCGACCAGTTGAATGATATGTCCTCCGGAGCGTTCGTCCCGGGTCAATCCGATCAGCCCTTCCTTCTCCGCCGCCTCCAGCAGCGCGCTGAAGGAACGGAACCCGTAATAGCTCTCATTGAAGCCGGGCTTGCGGCGCTTGATGGCCTGCTTGACCATGGAGCCCCAGACGGGCTCGTCCTCGCCCCGCTCGGCCTGCAAGGCCTCCGCGGTCTCGACGATCAGGTCCATGGCCTCCTGCTTCTTGCCGTCGTCCGCCTCCGATCCTTCCTGCTTCTTGTCCTGGCCGGTGTCCTTTGCACCCTTGGCCGGCGCTTTGCGCGGCTTGCGCTTCTTGTGCGCCGCCTCGCGCACCAGATCATCGTAATAGATGAACTCATCGCAGGCCGTGGTGAGCAGGTCGGAAGTGGACTTCTTCACACCCACCCCGATCACCAGCTTGTTGTTCTCCCGCAGTTTGGCCACCAGGGGTGAGAAGTCGGAATCACCGCTGATCACCACAAAGGCGTCCACGTGCCCCTTGGTGTAGCAGAGGTCCAGCGCGTCCACCACCATGCGGATGTCGGCCGAGTTCTTGCCCGACTGGCGCACATGCGGAATCTCGATCAGTTCGAAGGCCGCCTCGTGCATGGGTCCCTTGAACTCCTTGTAGCGGTCCCAGTCGCAGTAGGCCTTGCGCACCACGATATTGCCCTTGAGGAGCAACCGCTCCAGGACCTTGCCGATATCGAACTTCGGATACTTGGCCTCGCGCACGCCAAGCGCGATGTTCTCGAAGTCGCAGAAAAGCGCCATGTTGCGTATTTCACCTGGACTCGGCATAAGGTTACTCCCTGGGCAGTATCAGCCCCTCAGCGTACATCACTGCGGCTGGGGACGTAGCTGAATTCCGTGTTGAAACGCAGAGGCCGCAGAGGCGCAGAGAGCGCAGAGGGTTTTCGTTCTCAAAGCTCTGCGTCCTCCGCGCCTCTGCGGCCTCTGCGTTAAATCACCCACCCCGGTCAGGCATCCGGATCCAGGACATCCAGCCCGCCGATGTAGGGGCGCAGGGCCTCGGGGATGTGGATGCGGCCGTCAGCGTCCTGGTGGTTCTCCAGCAACGCGACGAGCGTGCGGCCCACGGCCAGGCCTGAACCGTTGAGGGTGTGCAGCAGCTCCGGCTTGCCGGTCTCCGGATTGCGGTAGCGCGCCAGCATGCGCCGGGCCTGGAAATCCTCGAAGTTGGAACACGACGAGATCTCCCGGTAGGTGTCCTGGCCCGGCAGCCAGACCTCGATGTCGTAGGTCTTGGCCGCCGAAAACCCGAGGTCGCCTGCGCACAGGCTCACCACCCGGTAGGGCAGTTCCAGCTTCTGCAGCACCTTCTCCGCGTGGCCGGTCAGCTCTTCCAGGACATCCCAGGAATGCTCCGGGGCCACCAGCTGCACCAGTTCCACCTTCTCGAACTGGTGCTGGCGGATCAGGCCGCGCACGTCCTTGCCGTAGGACCCGGCCTCGGAGCGAAAACAGGGCGTGTGGCAGACAAAACGGGCCGGCACCTCGTCCGCCTCCAGGATGCGATCCCGGGCCAGGTTGGTGACCGGCACCTCGGCCGTGGGAATCAGGTAATAGCCGTGCTCGGCAATATGGAACAGGTCCGCCTCGAACTTGGGCAACTGCCCCGTGCCCCGCAGGGAATCGGCATTGGCCAGATACGGCACGTACACCTCTTCGTAGCCATGCTCCCGGGTGTGCAGATCCAGCATGAACTGGACCAGAGCACGGTGCAGGCGGGCCATGGAACCCCGCTTGACCGCGAAACGGGCGCCGGCCAGCCTGGCTCCCGCCTCGAAATCCAGCCACCCCCTGGGTTCACCAAGGGCCACGTGATCCCTGATTGGAAAAGCGAAACGCCGTGGCTCGCCCCAACGGCGTACCTCCACATTGGCCTGCTCGTCCTCGCCGTCCGGCACCGAGGCGTGGGGTATGTTGGGAATGCCCATGAGGAATTCGTTCAGTTCACCCTGGATCGCGGTGAGCCGGGTTTCCGCTTCCGTCAGCGCCTCGCCGATGCGCGAGACCTCGGCCTTCAGAGGCTCGATGTCCTCGCCCCGGGCCTTGGCTTGGCCGATGGCCTTGGAGCGGGCATTGCGCTCGCTCTGCAGTTCCTGGGTATGCACCTGCACCTGCTTGCGTTCCGCCTCCAGGCGCGCGAAGGTCCCGGTGTCCAGCTGAAAGCCCCGGCGCGCCAGGCGAGCGGCGGTCTCTTCCAGTTCGTTACGCAGGCGTCTGGGGTCCAGCATGAGCGGCGATCCTGGGCAGCATTCACGGAAAAATCAGGCCGGAATCTTACCACAGGGGTCGAGGCCGCCGGGATGGGGCGGTGCTAGAATCAGCTTTTAACCGCGACGCAAAGGCGCAAAGACGCAGAGGAACACAAAGAAAAGGCCTTTTGAGACAAAACCCTTTGCGGGTCTTCGCGTCTTTGCGCCTTTGCGTCGCAGTTAGATCATCCAGTACAGGACTCAACTCATGCACGCAGAAGTCACTCCGTCAACCCTCGATACAGAACAACGGCAACGCCTGTTCCGGGAACTGCAGGCCGAGTTGCCGCAGGAAGGCCTTTTGCATACCACCGAGGAACTGCGGCCCTACGAGTGCGACGCGCTGCCGGCCTACCGGCGCCTGCCTATGGCGGTGGCCCTGCCGGAGACGCTGGAGCAGGCCCGGGCGGTATTGCGCATCTGCCGGGCAGCGGGCGTGCCGGTGGTGGCCCGGGGGGCGGGCACAGGGCTTTCGGGCGGCGCCCTGCCCCTTGAGAACGGCGTGGTCCTGTCGCTGGCCCGCTTCAACCGGATTCTCGAGATCGACGTGGACAACCGCTGCGCCGTGGTCGAGCCCGGAGTGCGCAACCTGGCCATCACCGAGGCGGCGGCCCCCCACGGGCTGTATTACGCGCCCGATCCCTCCTCCCAGATCGCCTGCACCATCGGCGGCAACGTGGCGGAAAACTCGGGCGGCGTGCACTGCCTCAAGTACGGCCTCACGGTGCACAACGTCATCGGCCTGAAGATCCTCACCATAGACGGCGAACTGGTGACCCTCGGGGGCAAGACCCTGGACGCCCCGGGCTATGACCTGCTGGCGCTCATGACCGGCTCCGAGGGGATGCTGGGCATCATCGTGGAAGTGACGGTGCGCCTCCTGCCTCGCCCGGAACGGGCACAGGTGCTCATGGCATCGTTCGATCTGGTGGAAGACGCGGGCCGCGCCGTGACCGCCATCATCGGCGCGGGCATCATCCCCGGGGGCCTGGAGATGATGGACAACCCCTCGATCCGCGCGGCCGAGGACTTCGTCCATGCAGGGTATCCCGTGGACGCCGCGGCCATGCTGCTGTGCGAACTGGACGGCAGCAACGCGGAGGTGTCCGAACAGATCATGAAGGTGCGGGACCTGCTGCTGTCCCACAAGGCCACCGACGTCAGCACCGCCGAAACCGAGGAACAGCGGGCCCGGTTCTGGGCCGGTCGCAAGGCGGCCTTCCCGGCCGTGGGCCGCATCTCGCCCGATTACTACTGCATGGATGGCACCATCCCCCGAAAGCACCTGGCCATGGTGCTGAACCGCATCGATGAACTGGGACGGGAGTACGGCCTGCGCGTGGCCAACGTCTTTCACGCCGGCGACGGCAACCTGCACCCCCTGATCCTGTTCGACGCCAACGTGGCCGGCGAGCTGGAAAAGGCCGAGGAACTGGGCGGAAGGATCCTGGAGCTGTGCGTGGAGGTGGGCGGCACCGTGACGGGCGAACACGGCGTGGGCGTGGAGAAGCTCAACCAGATGTGCGTGCAGTTCAGTGCCGAAGAACTCACCCAGTTCCACGCCATCAAGGCCGCCTTCGACCCGGAGAGCCTCCTCAACCCCGGCAAGGCCGTCCCCACCCTGCACCGCTGCGCCGAATTCGGCGCCATGCATGTCAAGAACGGGCAGTTGCCGTTTCCGGATCTGCCGCGGTTCTGAAGGGTCCGTTCTGCTGCGGGCACACGGAGAACTTCAATGGACAGGATGAACAGGATGTTTGAGGATTAACACGATTTGTGAAAACGACGGTCAACGTCCTGTCATATTATCAATCCTGTATATCCAGAGAAATCCTGTTCATCCTGTCAGGGTTCTTTCTTTGCTCTGCGCCTCCGCGTCTCGGCGGCAAGGCATTTGCCTGTCTACCGCGCCGGGCGGGTGTGCTGGGTACGGAATTTCTGGGGGCGGTGTTTGCGAGCCACACGCTTGCCTTCGCCGCCGGTCCGGCCGGTGCCGGCGGGCTGGTAGCGGGGGACGAGATGGCGCTTGCCGTTGCCGATGAGGTCGGCGCGGCCCATTCTCTCCAGGGCCTCCCGCAGCAGCGGCCAGTTCTCGGGGTCGTGGTAGCGCAGGAATGCCTTGTGCAGGCGGCGCTGGCGCAGGCCCTTGGGTGAGTAAACGATCTCCGCACCCTTGCGGCGCACGTTCTTCAGCGGGTTGCGGCCCGAGTGGTACATGGCGGTGGCGAGCGCCATGGGGCCGGGCAGGAAGGCCTGCACCTGGTCGGCGCGAAAGCCGTTGCGCTTGAGCCACAGGGCCAGGTTCATCATGTCCTCGTCGGTGGTGCCCGGGTGCGCGGCAATGAAGTACGGGATCAGGTACTGCTCCTTGCCCGCCTCCTTCGAGAACCTGTCGAACAGGGCCTTGAAGCGGTCATAGCTGCCCATGCCCGGCTTCATCATGTGGGTCAGGGGTCCCTGCTCCGTGTGCTCCGGGGCGATCTTGAGGTACCCGCCCACATGGTGGGTCACCAGTTCCTTCACGTACTCCGGCGACTCCACCGCCAGGTCGTAGCGCAGGCCGGAGGCGATGAGCACCTTCTTCACCCCAGGCACCTGCCGCGCACGGCGATACAGACTGATCAGGGCGCTGTGGTCGGTGTTCAGATTCTTGCAGATCTCCGGGTAGACGCACGAAAGCCGCCGGCAGCTCGCCTCGATGTTACGGTCTCTGCAGGCGATGCGGTACATGTTGGCGGTGGGGCCCCCAAGGTCAGAGATGACGCCGGTGAAGCCCTTCACCTTGTCACGGATCTCCTCGATCTCGCGGATAACGGAATCCTCGGAGCGGTTCTGGATGATGCGCCCCTCGTGCTCGGTGATGGAGCAGAAGGTGCAGCCGCCGAAGCAGCCGCGCATGATGTTCACGGAGAAGCGGATCATCTCCCACGCAGGGATGCGCGCATCACCGTAGGCCGGGTGCGGCGCCCGGGCGAAGGGCAGATCGAACAGGGCGTCCATCTCCGGGGTGGTCAGCGGGATGGGCGGCGGATTGAGCCACACCTCCTTGTCACCGTGGCGCTGAACCAGGGCACGGGCGTTACCCGGGTTGGTCTCCAGGTGCAGCAGCCGCGAGGCATGGGCGTAGAGCACGGGATCACGCTTCACCTGCTCATGGGACGGCAGGCGCACCACGGTCATGTCTCGGGGATGATCCCGGGGGATCTCCCGGTGCAGGCGCACCACCTTCACCGGCGGTGGCGCATCGGGGCCCTGTTCCGCCTTCTCGCAATTTGACGGCGTGACCATGGCATACGGGTCGGGATGCGGGTCCACCCTGCCGGGGGTATCCAGTTCCGTGGAATCCAGCTCCACGAACCCCTCCGGCACCGCGTCGCGCAGGAAGGCGGTGCCGCGCACGTCATGGATGTCCCTCGGGTGCTCGCCGCCAGCCATGCGGTGGGCCACCTCCACCAGGGCCCGTTCGGCGTTGCCGTAGAGCAGGAGGTCCGCTTTTGAATCCAGCAGAACGGAACGGCGCACCTTCTCGGACCAGTAGTCGAAATGGGCGATGCGTCGCAGGGAGGCCTCGATACCGCCGATGATCACCGGCGTGTCCTTGAAGGCTTCCCGGCAACGCTGGGTATAGACGATCACCGCCCGGTCCGGGCGCCTGCCGCCCTCGTCGTTGGGCGTGTACGCGTCGTTGCGGCGGATCCTGCGATCCGCCGTGTAGCGGTTGACCATGGAGTCCATGTTGCCCGCGGTGACGCCGAAGAACAGGTTGGGTCTGCCCAGCCGACGGAAGTCCTCTGCCGAGGTCCAGTCCGGCTGGGCGATGATACCCACCCGAAAACCCTGGGCCTCCAGCACGCGACCGATAATGGCCATGCCGAAGCTGGGATGATCCACGTAGGCGTCGCCGGTAACCAGAATGATGTCGCAGGAATCCCAGCCGAGCGCCTCCATCTCCGCCCGCGACATGGGCAGAAACGGCGCAACGCCGAAGCGTTGCGCCCAGTACTTGCGGTAGGAAAAGAGATTCCTGGCGGGAGGCATAAGATCGATTCAAGATTCAAGATTCAAGATTCAAGATTCAACATTCAAGGTCAGAAACAAGGGTCAGAGGGCTGCGTGCCACCGGGATTGCACCCCACTGTGAATCTTGAATATTGAACCTTGAATTCGGCGGTTTCAGTTCCGAGAGATTCAGTCGGATATTAGACGCTTTTCGTGGCGGGAATTCAAAAGATTCAACGCAAAGACGCAAAGACGCGAAGGCCGCAAAGGTTTTCTCTTCAAACAGCCCTTTTGCGCCCTTTGCGTCTCTGCGTCTTTGCGTTGAAAGCTCTCAAGTGCCCTCCCTAGCCGCCAGAATCAACGCCACTGCGTGGGCGGCGATGCCTTCCTCGCGGCCCGCGAAGCCAAGGCGTTCGGTGGTGGTGGCCTTGACGTTGATTCGCTCGATGGCGACACCCAGATCATCGGCCAGGTTGGCGCGCATGGCCTCGATATGCGGGGCCATCTTCGGGGCCTGGGCAATGAGGGTCGCATCCACGTTGCCCACCCGGTAGCCCTGCTCGTTCAGCAACTGCACCACGTGGCGCAGGAGCACACGGCTGTCGGCGCCCTTCCAGGCCGGATCCGTATCCGGGAAGTGCCGGCCGATGTCTCCCAGCGCCGCCGCCCCCAGCAGTGCATCGCACAGGGCATGGATCAGCACATCTCCGTCCGAATGGGCGGCGAAGGCCTTCGAGTGGGCAATGCGCACGCCCCCCAGGACCACATGATCGCCGTCCTTGAAGGCGTGCACGTCGTAACCATGTCCGATGCGGATATCTGTCATGACACCTCGCTCCTCGGCTTGGGTGAGGCAAACGCAGAGGACGCAGAGGCGCGGAGGGCGCGGAGAAGTACATTATGCGCAATGAGACAATGTGACATTTCATGGTTCTCAATACGCAGCTGGTCTCGCGCCCGCCCACTGTTACTCATCTCTGCGTGCTCTGCGTTTCAGACATGAGGCGCATCTCATGCACGATCTCGCTCAAGCAGAAACCCGGCCAAGGCGAGGTCCGCCGGGCTGGTGATCTTGATGTTGGACGGGCTGCCTTCCACCAGGCGGGGGGCGTGGCCGGCTCGTTCCATGGCGGAGGCGTCGTCGGTGACGGTGGCGCCCTCGGCGAGGGCCGTCTGCAGCGCGCGCATCAGCGCCCGGTAGCGGAACATCTGCGGGGTGAATGCCCGCCACAGCCCGCTGCGGTCCACCGTCTGCTCCACACGCCCGTCTGCATCGCCACGCTTGAGCGTGTCGCTGACCGGAACGGCCAGCAGGCCGCCGACGGGATCGTGCTCCAGCGTCTCCAGCAGCCGGTCCAGGTCCTCGCGGCCGAGGCAGGGCCGCGCCGCATCGTGCACCAGCATCCAGTCGTCGTCCGAGACCTGCCCTTCCAGGGCGCGCAGGGCATTGAGCACGGAGTGGCAGCGCTCCTCACCCCCGTGCACCACCAGCATGGGCTTGTCGGTGCGTATCGATAATTCGGGGAACCAGGGATCCTCGGCACCGATGGCCACCGCCAGGCCCGTGATACGCGGGTGGCGGATGAAGATGTTCAGGGTGTATTCCAGCACGGTGCGCCCGGCCAGTTCCAGATACTGCTTGGGACGGTCCGCCCCCATGCGCCGGCCCACCCCGGCAGCGGGGATGACGGCCCAGAAGGCGTGAGATGCGGTCATGGCGTTTCGCCGGATTGCTCGACCACCTGGAAGAAGACCTCATCGCGACGGATCATGCCGAGATCCCGGCGGGCACGTTCCTCGATGGCGTCCAGACCGGTCTTGAGATCGGTCACTTCCGCGTCCAGGGCCGCATTGCGGCTGCGCAGTTCCTCGTTCTCCGCCCGCTGCGTCTCCAGCGCCTGGCGCAACTGCCAGACCTCGGCCACGCTCCCCTCGCCGATCCACAGCTTGTACTGCAGCCCCAGCAACAGCACCACCAGCAATCCGGTCAGCCACTTCATGGGCGGTTAGTGTAACCCAGACCGGTCAGGGATTCTCCAGACCTTCATGTCAGCGCAGAGGTCGCGGAGACGCNNGCGTCTCCGCGACCTCTGCGTCGATATCCGAAGAACAGGACCCGCCTTCAAGCAAGCTGCCTGAAAGCATCCCGCCCGGCGTATTTCGCGGCGCTGCCCAGAGCTTCCTCGATGCGGATGAGTTGGTTGTACTTGGCGACGCGGTCGGAGCGGGACAGGGAGCCGGTCTTGATCTGTCCGGCCTTCGTGGCCACGGAGAGGTCGGCGATGGTGACGTCTTCGGTCTCGCCGGAGCGGTGGGAGATCACCGCCGTGTAGCCCGCCTTGTGGGCCATGTCGATGGCCGCCAGGGTCTCGGACACGGTGCCGATCTGGTTGAGCTTGATCAGAATGGAGTTGGCGACACCCTTGTCGATACCTTCCTGCAGTATCTCCGTGTTGGTGACGAAGAGATCATCGCCCACCAGCTGCACCTTGCCGCCCAGCTGCTCGGTGAGCAGCTTCCATCCGTCCCAGTCGTCCTCGGCCATGCCGTCCTCGATGGTAACGATGGGGTACTGGCGCACCCAGCCGGCGAGATAGTCGGAAAACTCCGCGGCGTCGAAGCTCCTGCCCTCGGAGGTCAGCACGTACCTGCCGTCCTTGTGGAACTCGGAGCTGGCGCAGTCGAGACCCAGCCAGATGTCCTCGCCCGCCTTGAAGCCGGCGATCCCGATGGCCTCCAGGATCACCTCGATGGCCGCCTCGTTGGACGGGAGATCCGGGGCGAAGCCGCCCTCGTCGCCCACCCCGGTGGAGGATCCCCGCTTCTGCAGGACCTGCTTCAGGGCGTGGAAGACCTCGGCGCCGTAACGCACCGCCTCGGAGAGGGAATCGGCGCCCACGGGCAGGATCATGAACTCCTGCATGTCCACGCTGTTGTCGGCGTGGGCGCCGCCGTTGATGATGTTCATCATGGGCACGGGCAGGGTGACCGCCTCCTCTCCCCCGAGATGGCGATAGAGGGAGTGGCCGGCATCGGCGGCGTTGGCATGGGCCGTGGCCATGGACACGGCCAGCAGCGCGTTGGCGCCCAGGCGGCTCTTGTTGGGTGTGCCGTCCAGTTCGATCATGCGGGCGTCCACCGCCGCCAGGTCGCTCGCTTTCATGCCCAGCAGTGCCTCGCGGATCTCTCCGTTGACATGCGATACGGCCTTGCGCACACCCTTGCCGCCGTAGCGATCGCCCCCGTCGCGCAGCTCGATGGCCTCGCGCGCGCCGGTGGAGGCGCCCGAAGGCACCGCCGCCCTGCCCCGTGCGCCGGACGTCAGCGTGACCTCCGCCTCCACGGTGGGATTGCCGCGCGAATCGATGATCTCGCGGCCGTGTACGTCGACTATCTCAGACATGTGGGGTGAATCCTCTGGATCTTTCGGTTTGGAATTCAAGTGCGAATGGACAGGATGAACAGGATTTCTTTGGGATTCACAGGATGAAGAACAAAAACTTAATGGACAGGATTAACAGGATTTACATGATTAAAGGACAGCTTTTTGAAATCCTGTAAATCATGTTAATCCTGTCTAATATTTTCTTAGCTTTTAACATCCTGTGAATCCCAAACAAATCCTGTTCATCCTGTCCATTCAAGTATTCAAGAAACGCGACTCGATGAAGCCCTGGCGCTTGACGGTCTCGTCGAGGGCCTTGAGCGTCACCAGCAGTTCTTCCATCAGCAGCAGCGGCCACGCGTTGGGGCCGTCGGACAGGGCCTTGTCCGGGTCCGGGTGGGTCTCCATGAACAGGCCCGCCACGCCCGAGGCCACGGCGGCACGGGCCAGGACGGGCGCGAACTCACGCTGGCCGCCCGAGCTGGTGCCGCGCCCGCCCGGCTGTTGCACCGAATGGGTGGCGTCGAACACCACCGGGCAACCGGTCTCGCGCATCACCGCGAGCCCGCGCATGTCGGAGACCAGTGTGTTGTAGCCGAAGGAGACGCCGCGCTCGCAGACCATGATCTGCCCGTTACCCGTCTCCCGGGCCTTGTCCACCACGTTGGCCATGTCCCAGGGGGCCAGGAACTGGCCCTTCTTGATGTTCACGGGGCGGCCCTGGCGGGCGACGTTCTGAATAAAATTGGTCTGCCGGCACAGGAATGCGGGGGTCTGGAGCACGTCCACCACCGCGGCCACCTCTTCCAGCGGTGTGTCCTCGTGCACGTCGGTCAGCACCGGGACGCCCACCTGCCGCTTCACCGTCTCGAGGATGCGCAGGCCTTCCTCCAGGCCAGGGCCGCGGAAACTCTTCGTCGAGGACCGGTTGGCCTTGTCGAAGGATGACTTGTAGATGAAGGGCACACCCACCCGCGCGGCGATCTCCTTGAGCTGCCCCGCCGTGTCCACGGCCAGCTGCTCGCTCTCGATCACGCAGGGGCCGGAAATGAGGAAGATCGGGTGCTCGAGACCCGCCTCGAAATTGCACAGTTTCATGGGCCTTCAGTCGCTCTTGGTCTGGGTCTGCTCGTGACGCGCGCGCGCGGCCCGGACAAACCCGGAGAACAGGGGGTGCCCGTCACGGGGCGTGGAGGTGAACTCCGGGTGGAACTGGCAGCCCAGGAACCAGGGATGATCCTTGAGTTCCACCACCTCCACGAGGGTGCCGTCCTCCGAGCGCCCCGAAATCACCAGGCCGGCCTTGCTCAGTGTGTCCAGGTAGCCGTTGTTGAATTCGTATCGATGCCGGTGGCGCTCGGTGATCTCGTCGCGTTCGTAGCACCGGTGCGCCAGCGTCCCGGGCTCCAGGCGGCACACCTGCCCGCCCAAGCGCATGGTGCCGCCCAGATCCGACTCCATGCTGCGCTGCTCGATCCGACCCTCGCGGTCCTTCCACTCGGTGATGAGTGCGATCACGGGGTGCGGGGTATGGGGCCTGAACTCGGTGCTGTGTGCGTCCTCGAGTCTGGCAACATGGCGGGCGAACTCGATCACCGCCACCTGCATGCCCAGGCAGATGCCCAGGTAGGGAATGCCCTGCTCGCGCGCATAGCGCACCGCGGCGATTTTTCCCTCCACCCCGCGCTCGCCGAAACCGCCGGGCACCAGGATGGCGTCCAGCTCGGCCAGGGAATCGGTGCCTTCGGTCTCCAGTTTTTCCGAATCCAGGTAACGGATGCTGACCTTGGTAGCCGTGTGGATGCCCGCGTGAGTGAGCGCCTCGTTGAGTGACTTGTAGGACTCGGTGAGATCCACGTACTTGCCCACCATGCCCACGGTAACCTCCGCCTCGGGGAACTCCATGGCATTGACCACGTGCTTCCAGTCGGAGAGATCCGCCGGCGGGGCATTCACGTGCAGCTTGCGCAGCACGATCTCGTCCAGTTTCTGGGCGTGCAGCCAAAGCGGAATCTTGTAGATGTTGTCCACGTCCACCGCGGAGATGACGGCCTTTTCCTCCACGTTGGTGAACAGCGCGATCTTGCGACGCTCACCTTCCGGCAGGGGCTGGTTGGCGCGGCACAGCAGCACGTCCGGCTGAATACCGATGGAGCGCAGCTCCTTGACCGAGTGCTGCGTGGGTTTGGTCTTGATCTCGCCCGCCGCCGCGATATAGGGCACCAGGGTCAGGTGGATGAACAGCGCGTTCTCGTGCCCCATTTCCACACCCATCTGCCGGATGGCCTCCAGAAACGGCAGGGACTCGATATCGCCCACCGTACCGCCGATCTCCACCAGGGCGATGTCCGCGCCCTCGGCACCTTCCCGGATGCTGCGCTTGATCTCGTCGGTGATATGCGGAATCACCTGTACCGTGCCGCCCAGGTAGTCGCCGCGGCGCTCCTTGCGGATCACGTTCTCGTAGATCTGGCCGGTGGTGAAGTTGTTGCGCCGGCCGGTCTTGATGCGCACGAAGCGCTCGTAATGACCCAGGTCCAGGTCGGTTTCGGCGCCGTCCTCGGTCACGAACACCTCGCCGTGCTGAAAGGGGCTCATGGTGCCCGGATCCACGTTGATGTAGGGATCCAGCTTCAGCAGCGTGACCTTGAGGCCCCGCGCTTCGAGGATGGCCGCCAGGGATGCGGAAGCAATACCCTTGCCCAGGGAGGAGACGACGCCCCCTGTAATAAACACATATCGCGTCATGAATTGACTCTTGGCGAGTGGACCGGCCCGGCGGCACGAGACGGGCGGAAATCCTAACAAATCCGGGTGTTTTCCTCAATTGTTATTGCGGCGCACAAGAACCGGGGCCGGGGCGCTGGCAGGCTCGCTGCAGCCCGCAGGGCCGCTGCGTTCACGGCACCGCAGGGCCCGGCGGACGCTCGCCGCGGGGCACACGGCGGGCTGGCCGGACAGTGACCACCGGCCTTGCAATCTGGCCGGGACTCCCACAAGGTAAATAGGGATCACCGCCCGATCGGTTGCCTGAAGCGGCCCGGGGTGGTCCAGACGCCCGGCCGGGGCCGGCAGGATTTCGCCCCACGGTCCGGCATTCAACCCGCAGGGGAATCGAAGCGCCGCGTTGACGCCCGCAAGCGCTTCGTCACAAGTACGGCACCGGACAACGTATCCGGCGCCGGTCAACGGGACTCAAGAGCCCGGCGTCCCATGAGGTCACTGGCCCGCGCAGCGGACACGTCGAACCTCACTGCGGACACTCAAACGCGAGGATGACAACGGCGGCGAGGCCGCCCACGGAACACGACACCCGTGGCGGTCCCCATTGGCGCCGCGGGGCGCATGCGTGACCACCACGCAATCTGATACGCAACTGACACCCGCTCCGAGAGGTACGAACGACATGCCATCCACAGTCAAGCACCAGGAGTTCGGTGACGCCCCGACCGAGGTACGCGATACCGAGCATTACCAGCACGAGTACGTCAAATCGTTCGTCGACAAGTGGGATGAACTCATCGACTGGGACAGCCGCAAGGCCAGCGAAGGCGACTTCTTCATCCGCACCCTGAAGGAACGCGGCGCAAAGCGAATCCTGGATGCCGCCACGGGGACCGGCTTTCACTCCGTCCAGCTGGTTGAGGCCGGCTTCGACGTCGTCAGCGCCGACGGCAGCGCCGAGATGCTCGCCAAGGCCTTTGAGAACGGCCGGCGACGCGGCCATATCCTGCGCACCATCCAGTCCGACTGGCGCTGGTTGAACCGTGACGTGCACGGCCGTTTCGATGCCATCGTCTGCCTGGGCAATTCCTTCACCCACCTATTCAACGAGAACGACCGGCGCAAGACCCTGGCCGAGTTCTACTCCGCCCTGAACCATGACGGCGTGCTGATCCTTGACCAGCGCAACTACGATGCCATCCTCGACCACGGCTATTCCAGCACGCACACGTATTACTACTGCGGGGACAACGTGGAGGTCAAACCCGAGCATGTGGACGAGGGTCTGGCCCGTTTCCAGTACAGCTTCCCGGACAAGTCCGTATTTCACCTGAACATGTATCCGCTGCGTAAGGCCTACGTGCGCCGACTGATGCGCGAGGTGGGCTTCCAGCACATCGAGACCTATGGAGACTTCAAGGAGACTTACCGGGAGGCCGAACCGGATTTCTTCATCCATGTGGCCGAGAAACAGTACCGGGAGGATTGACCATGACCCAGAACTACAGTGGCGCGGTCGCCACCGCGCGCGACTACTACAACAGCGATGACGCCGATACGTTCTATCACCGCGTATGGGGCGGCGAGGATATCCACGTGGGGCTCTATGAGTCCGACGATGAACCCATTTTTGACGCCAGCCGACGTACGGTGGCGCGCATGGGCGACCTGCTCGGCGAACCGAGCGCCGACACGCATATCCTGGATATGGGCGCCGGCTACGGCGGCTCCGCGCGCTACCTCGCCAGCACCTTCGGATGCCGCGTGGTTGCGCTGAACCTCAGCGAGGTGGAGAACGAGCGCAACCGGGAGAAGAACCGCGCCCATCACCTGGACAAGCTGATCGAGGTGGTGGACGGCAGCTTCGAGTCCGTGCCCTACCCGGACGAGAGCTTCGACGTCGTCTGGTCCCAGGACGCCATCCTGCACAGCGGCAACCGCCGGCAGGTGATCAGGGAGGCCGCGCGCCTTCTCAAGCCGGGCGGCATATTCATCTTCACTGATCCCATGCAGACCGACGACTGCCCCGAAGGCGTGCTGGAACCGATCCTGGCCCGCATCCACCTGGAGACCCTGGGCTCGCCGGCCTTCTACCGCGAGGCCTGCGCCTCCGAAGGGCTGAAGGAACTCGGTTTCGAGGAACATGCGGACCAACTGCCCCGGCATTACACCCGGGTCCTGCGTGAAACGGAAGCCCATGAGGATGCGCTCAAGGGCGAGATCTCGGACGAGTACATCCAGCGCATGAAGAAGGGCCTGGGCCACTGGATTGAAGGCGGCCGCAAAGGCTACCTCACCTGGGGCATCTTCCGCTTCCGCAAGCCCGACTGAGTTTTCCGTGTGCCGCGCGACCGTGTTTCGCCCGCGCAGCCTCACACCGTTCACAGGAACAGAAAACCTGAGGAGAAACCATGAACAAATCCTATCTGTTTACTTCCGAATCCGTATCCGAGGGTCATCCGGACAAGCTGTGCGACCAGGTGTCGGACGCGATCCTCGATGCCTTCCTGGCACAGGACCCGAAGGCCCGCGTCGCCGCCGAGACCTTCACCACCACCGGCGTGGTCGCCGTGGGCGGCGAGGTGAAATCCAGCGCGACGGTGGACCTGGAAAGGATCGTGCGCGACGTCGTCCGTGATATCGGCTACACCAGCTCAGAGATGGGCTTCGACGCGGACACCTGCGCCGTGATGAACCTTTTGGGCGAGCAGTCCGCAGACATCAACCAGGGCGTGGACCGATCCCGTCCGGAAGAACAGGGCGCCGGCGATCAGGGCCTGATGTTCGGCTACGCATGTGACGAAACCGACGTGCTCATGCCCGCCCCCATTCACTTCGCCCACCGGCTCGTGCGCCGCCAGTCCGAGGCGCGCAGGAACGGCACCCTGCCCTGGCTGCGTCCCGACGCCAAGAGCCAGGTGAGCTTCCGCTACGAGAACGGCAAGGCCACCACCGTGGATGCCGTGGTGCTCTCCACCCAGCACGCGCCCGAGATCGAACAGAAGGATCTGCATGAAGCCGTCATGGAGGAGATCATCAAGCCGGTGCTAGGTGACAAGCTGCACAAGGACACCAAGTACCACATCAACCCCACCGGGCGTTTCGTCACGGGCGGCCCACTCGGTGACGCCGGTCTCACGGGTCGCAAGATCATCGTTGACACCTACGGCGGCATGGCCCGCCACGGCGGTGGCGCCTTCTCCGGCAAGGACCCGTCCAAGGTGGACCGCTCCGCCGCCTATGCCTGCCGCTACGTGGCCAAGAACATCGTCGCCGCCGGCCTGGCGTCACGCTGCGAGGTGCAGGTGTCCTACGCCATCGGCGTGGCAGAACCCACCTCCATCGCCGTGGAGACCTTTGGCACCGGCAAGGTGGACGAGGCCACGCTGACCGCGCTGGTGCGCAAGCATTTCGACCTGCGCCCCTACGGCATCCTCACCATGCTGGACCTCGAACGTCCCATCTACCGGCCCACTGCCACCTACGGCCACTTCGGCCGCGAGGACCTGGACGTAACCTGGGAGCGCACCGACCGCGCCAAGGAACTGGCGGAAGCGGCGAAGGGGCTCAAGGCCTCCTGACGGAGGCTCAAAAAAAGGCGGCCGATGGGCCGCCTTTTTTTGAAGGATGAAGGATGAAGGATGAAGGTTGAAGGATGAAGGTTGAATGAAACCACCCCTCCCTGGCCCTCCCCCTGAGGGGAGGGGAATCAGGAGGTCACACTCTGCCTTCATCCTTCATCCTTCATCCTTCATCCTTCATCCTTCATCCTTCATCCTTCCAAAAAACCGCCACCAACGCCTCCCCCCGATACACCAGGGGCGCCCGGTCCCGTTCCCAGGGCGGCACGCCGCGCTCCTGCATCAGCTTCTTCAGTTCACGGGTCTGGCCGCGGACGCGGAGGGTCTCGCCGCCCCGGCGAAAGGCCACCTGAAACGGACCCTCTTTATCCGGGTCGACGCCCTGGGACGCCAGCCATTCGGGGGTGAGTGTCAGTCCCAGCGTGTCGATGTGCAGCGGCGTTCGGCCGTCCCAGGCCAGGCGCAGGTTCGGATCATGGGGTGGCCGGGGTGCCAGGGCATGCAGTGCGTCACGGTAGCGGCGGAGCTGTGCGCCCTCCCACGCCACGCACGGCATCGCATCCGGGCCCGCGGTGAGCACGTCGTCCAGGACGCTCTGGAGCCGTGTCCGGGGCGGTGACGGCAGGCCCTTTTCCAGGAGCCAGAAACGCAGGGCATTGCGGATGCGCGCCGGGCGCAGGGTGGACAGCGCCATCACCGAGAGTGTCCCGGGCACCTCGCCGCGCAGATTCTCCAGATCGACCCGTGCCAGATCGCCCAGCAGTCCCAGTGTCTCGGCCTGGTGTGCCGCCGCTCGCGAAAGGGTCTCGTCCAGCGCCGGCCAACGTTCACGCAGCGCCGGCATGATCCGCGTACGCAGCAGATTGCGGTCGAAGCGTGTATCGAGGTTGCTGTCGTCCTCGATCCAGTCCAGGGCCTCGGCCCGGGCATAGGCCTCCAGGTCCGCCCGACCCATCTGCAGCATCGGCCGTCCATGCCAACCCGCCCCCAGCGGCTGCCACGCGGGCATCGCCGCCAGGCCCGCCGGTCCCGCCCCGCGCATCAGCTGCAGCAACAGCGTTTCCGCCTGGTCCCGTTGGTGGTGAGCCGTGAGCAGTCCGTCGCCCGATTGCAGAAGGCCCTCCAGCGCCCCGTAACGGGCCGTGCGTGCCGCCGCCTCCGGGCTCTCGCCCGTTTCCGCGCGGGCATCCACCCGCAGCACGTCCAAAGGCACACCCAGGCGCTCACACACGGCCTCACAGTGCGCCACCCAGGCATCGGCACGGGCATTCAGCCCGTGATGCACATGCACAGCACGAACCTCGGGGAACCCGCTGCCTCGCAGCGCCGCCAGCATGTGCAACAGCACGTGTGAATCGAGCCCGCCGCTATAGGCCACGAGGTAGCGGGAGGCGGAAGGCAGAAGCCTGAGGAAAGGACGAAGGTCGAAGGATGAAGGATGAATCAAACCCGCCTTCTGCCCGTCACGCGGTCCGGGTGGCAAAGTCTTCATCCTTCATCCTTCCGCCTTCAACCTTCTTTAAACCGCCCATACCCCATCAATCGCCGGTACCGGCGGTCGAGGAGCTGCTCCATGTCCATGGTGCGCAGGGTTCGGAGGGCTTCGGTCAGGGCGTCGTGGAGGTGGCCGGCCATCTGCTCCGGATTGCGGTGCGCGCCGCCCAGCGGTTCGGGGATCACGGTATCGATAAGCTCCAGTTCCTTGAGCCGCGCGGAGGTAATGCCCAACGCCTCGGCGGCGTCGGCGGCCCGCTCGGAGCTCTTCCACAGAATGGACGCGCAGCCCTCCGGCGAGATCACGGAGTAGGTGCTGTACTGGAGCATCATCACCTGATCCCCCACGCCGATGGCCAGCGCGCCGCCAGAGCCGCCCTCGCCGATCACGGTGCAGATGATGGGCGTGCGCAGCCCGGACATGATCTGCAGGTTCTTGGCGATGGCCTCGCTCTGGCCGCGCTCCTCGGCGCCGACCCCCGGGTAGGCCCCGGGCGTGTCGATAAAGGTGAGTATGGGAATGCGAAAGCGCTCGGCCAGGCGCATGAGGCGCAGGGCCTTGCGGTAACCCTCGGGCCGCGGCATGCCGAAATTGCGGCGGATCTTCTCCTTGGTGTCACGGCCCTTCTGGTGTCCGATGATCATCACCGGCTCTCCGTCCAGGCGGGCCAACCCGCCCACCACGGCCGGGTCATCGGCAAAATTGCGGTCGCCGTGCAACTCCTCGAAGTCCGTGAACAGTCGCCTGACGTAGTCCAGCGTGTACGGGCGCCGCGGATGGCGCGCCAGTTGCGCCACCTGCCAGGCGGTCAGCCGGGAGAAGATGGATTCCGTGAGGGAGGTGCACTTGGCCTGCAGCCGCGAGATCTCGTCGTGGATGTTGACCTCGGCATCATCGCCCACGTAGCGAAGTTCTTCGATCTTGGCCTCAAGTTCGGCGATCGGCTGTTCAAAATCCAGGAAGTCGGGGTTCATAGACTGGTGCCGGGTTTGCGTTCGTTATGGTCGGCAGAATCGGGGATTCTAACCCGCAAATCTGCCGAGTGCGAATCTGTAAAGCGCTCCGCCACGACCCGGCCCCACGGCAGTCCGGGTTCCTGCTCCCCACGGAACTCCTGTCATAAACGCAGAGGACGCAGAGACGCCGAGGGCGCAGAGAAATTTCGTTTTCGGGATGAGCTGACTCCCGCGTTCTCTGCGCCTCTGCGTCCTCCGCGTTACACACGGAAACCAAGACGCGTCCCCGTATTAGGGCTCGTCGGCCTGAAGGCCGACCTGCGCATCAGCGCAGTGCCACCGCATCCTCCCCCAGTACACCCCGAAGGCGGCCCAGGAGTTCGCCGCTTGGGCGTACGCGCCAGGCGTCGCCCAGTTCGTAGCTGGCCTGGAAGCGCTCATCGCGCACGTGCATGTAGACCGGACACCGGCCCTCGCGGCCGGACGCCAGCACCTCCCGCAACTCATCCAGGAGTCCGTTGACCGTTCGTCCGGGCAGGCGCAGGTCCAGGGCCTGCACGCTCCTGGCCAGGGCCTCGTCCAGATCCATGACCTCCCTCGCCCGCAGGCGCACACCGCCGTTGAACTCGTCCACCCCCGCCTGCCCTTCCACCACCAGCAGCCGGTCCTTCACCAGCAGGTGCTGGAAGCGGTTGAAATCCTCGCCGAACAGGCCCACCTCGATGCGCCCGCTGCGATCGTCCAGGGTCACGAAGCCTATGCGCCCGGTCTGGGTGTTGCGTGCACGGATGCTGATCACCAGACCCGCCACGAGCGTTGTCTGATCACGGCGCCGGCGCCCCTCTCCCGGGTTCTGCTCGGACACCTCCGCCACCAGGTCTGCGATCCGCCGGCTCCGGATGGCCTGCAGTTCGGTGCGGAACCGCTCGATGGGGTGCCCCGTGAGATACAGGCCGAGGGTCTCCTTCTCCGCCGACAGCCTCAGGTCCTCATCCCACTCGGGCACAACCTCGTCCGGCAGGTCCTGCGCGTCGGGCACGGCCGGCCCGCCGAACAGGTCATCCTGTCCCAGGGTCTCATTGCGCAATTGCTGCTCGGCCCGGGACAGTGCCTTGGGCAGGTTGGCCATGAGAGTGGCCCGATTCGGGCCGATGGTGTCCAGCGCCCCGGCCCGGATCAGGGCCTCCAGGGTTCGCCGGTTGATCTTCTGCAGGTCGGCGCGCAGACACAGATCGTCCAGATGGCGGAACGGCCCGCCCGCCTCCCGAGCCCCGATCAGGGCCTGAACCGCGGACTCGCCCACGCCCTTGATGGCGCCCAGGCCGTAGATGACCGTGCGCTCATCGCCCACCGCGAAACGATGCTCGGATCGATTCACATCCGGAGGCACCACGTGCAACTCCATGGCGCGACAATCCTCGATGAGGTTGACCACCTTGTCGGTGTTGTCCATGTCCGCGGACAGCACGGCGGACATGAACGCGGCCGGATGGTGCTGCTTGAGCCATGCGGTCTGGTAGGACAGCAGCGCGTAGGCGGCGGAATGCGACTTGTTGAATCCGTAACCGGCGAACTTCTCCATCAGGTCGAAGATGTAGCTTGCCGTAGCCTCCTCCACACCGCGCGACGTGGCGCCCTTGAGGAAGATCTCCCTCTGTTTCGCCATCTCCTCGGGCTTTTTCTTGCCCATGGCACGGCGCAGGAGGTCGGCGCCGCCGAGGGTGTAGCCAGCCAGCACCTGCGCGATCTGCATCACCTGTTCCTGGTACAGGATCACGCCGTAGGTGGGCTTGAGTATGGGTTCCAGGTCCGGATGCGGATACTCGACGCGCGCGCGGCCGTGCTTGCGGTTGATGAAGTCGTCCACCATGCCCGACTGCAATGGGCCTGGCCGATACAGCGCCACCAGCGCCACGATGTCCTCGAAGCTGTCGGGCTGCAGGCGCTTGATCAGTTCCTTCATGCCACGGGATTCAAGCTGGAAGACGGCAGTGGTCTCCTGGCGCTTGAGCAGGCCGAAGGTGGCGGCATCGTCCAGGGGGATGGCATTGATGTCCAGGGGTGACTGGCCCTCGGACGCGCGCCGTTCGTTGATGATGCGCACCGCCCAGTCGATGATGGTCAGCGTGCGCAGACCCAGGAAGTCGAACTTCACCAGGCCCACCTCTTCCACGTCGTCCTTGTCGAAGTGGGTCACCACACCTTGCCCGCCGGGCTCGCAGTAGAGCGGCGAGAAGTCCGTGAGCCGCGACGGCGCGATCACCACGCCGCCCGCATGCTTGCCCGCATTGCGCGCGATGCCCTCCAGCTTGCGTGCCAGGTCGATCAGGCCCCTGACTTCCTCGTCGTCCTCGTAGAGGCGGCGCAGTTCCTCTTCCTGATCCAGCGCCTTGCTCAACGTCATGCCGATCTCGAAGGGGATCAGCTTGGCGATGCGATCCACGAATCCGTAGGGATGGCCGAGCACGCGCCCGGCATCGCGCACCACCGCCTTGGCGGCCATGGTGCCGTGGGTGATGATCTGGGAGACCTTCTCGCGGCCATAGCGGCTGGCGACGTAGTCGATCACCCGGTCCCGCTGCTCCATGCAGAAGTCGATATCGAAGTCCGGCATGGACACCCGCTCGGGGTTGAGGAAGCGCTCGAACAGGAGGTCGTAGCGCAGCGGATCCAGATCCGTGATCTTGAGCGCGTAGGCCACCAGTGAGCCGGCGCCTGATCCGCGCCCCGGTCCCACCGGGATGCCGTTGTCCTTGGCCCAGCGTATGAAGTCCGCCACGATCAGGAAGTAGCCGGGAAAGCCCATCTGGCAGATCACGTCCAGTTCCGTCTCGAGGCGCTCCCGGTAACGGCGTTCGAGATCCTGCCGGCGTTCCTCCACCTCCCCTTCCAGGATCGCGGGCAGGCGCTCGTCGAGGCCTTCGCGGGACACCTGCCGGAAATACGCGTCCGTGGTCAATCCCTGCGGTATGGGGTACTCGGGCAGCACCGGCGCCCCTAGCGTCAGGGAGAGGTTGCAGCGCCGAGCGATCTCGACGGAATTCTCCAGGGCCTCCGGAATGTCGGCGAACAGTTCCGCCATCTCCTCGGGCGAACGAAGATATTGCTGCGCCGTGTAGTCCCGGGGCCTGCGCGGATCGTCCAGCACGCGTCCGTCATGGATACAGACGCGCGCCTCGTGGGCGTCGAAATCCGACGCATGCAGGAAGCGCACGTCATTGGTGGCCACCACGGGCAGATCCCGCGCCTGGGCCAGATCCACCGCCGCGTGCAGGTGTGCCTCCTCCGCTTCACGGCCGGTGCGGCCGATCTCCAGGTAGAAACGCCCGGGGAACAGGCCTTCCCAGTACTCGCACAGGGCCTCCGCGGACTCCGGCTGGCTGCCCAGCAACGCGCGGCCCACTTCACCCTCGCGGCCACCGGAGAGGGCGATCAGCCCCCGACTGGCACCCTCAAACCAGTCGCGGCCCAGCACGGGCACGTCCGTGCCCTGCTGTCCTTCCTGGTAGCCCTGCGATACCAGCCTGGTCAGGTTGCGGTAGCCGTCCTCATCCTGGGCCAGCAGCACCAGCCGTGACGGGGCCTCGCCGGGCTGGGGTGCCGATACCCAGAGGTCCACGCCGACGATGGGCTTGATGCCCGCCTTCAGCGCCGCCTTGTAGAACTTGACCATGGCAAACAGGTTGCACTGGTCGGTGACCGCCACGGCCGGCATCCCCGCCGCGCGCACCGCCTCCACCAGCGGCCCCACGCGCACCAGCCCGTCCACCAGCGAGAACTCGGTATGCAGATGCAGATGTACGAAGCTTGCGGTCATGGTATGGAGTCAATCGAGGTTCATGTATTTGACGCAGAGGTCACGGTGGCGCAGGGCAAAGGCAAGACCTCGACGGGATTAACAGGATTTTTCAGGATTAACAGGATTGGAGAATACGACTGGCGGTTCTGCGCCTTTTGTCTAAATCCCTGTTGATCCTGAAAAATCCTGTTAATCCTGTCCATTGAAGTTCTCCGCGTCCTTTGCGTCTCCGCGACCTCCGCGTTCACAGCCCAAGCAAATCAAAGCAACCCTGGCGTGCCTCCAGTGCCCGGCGTACGGGAGCGAAGCTGGTGCGGTGGCAGGCGCTGGGGCCCAAGCGTTGCAGGGCGTCCAGATGCACGGGGGTGGGATAACCCTTGTGGTCGGCCAGACCGTAGCCCGGGTGGCACGAGTCCAGGTCCCGCATCAACCCATCCCGATAGACCTTGGCGATAATGGAGGCCGCGCTGATGGCCGGCACGAGGCTGTCGCCCCTCACCACCGGCCGGGAGGGAACGGAAAGCTCCGGACAGCGGTTGCCGTCCACCAGGGCCAGCTCCGGAGAGACCTCCAGCGCCTCGACCGCCCGGCGCATGGCCAGCAGGCTGGCCTGCAGGATATTGATCCGATCGATCTCCCCGGGGCTGCACACGCCGATGGCCCAGGCCACCGCGCGATCGCGGATCATGTCGGCCAGGGATTCGCGCCGGGAGGCATTCAGCTTCTTGGAATCCCTGAGCCCGTCGATGGGCGCCCGGGGATCCAGAATAACCGCCGCTGCCACCACCGGTCCCGCCAGCGGACCCCGTCCCACCTCGTCCACGCCGGCAAGCCCCGGCCTTCCCAGCAAGCGCTCCAGGTCCACGCATCCCCCATGGAATTCAAGTAAACTACGGCACGCGCGAGTATCGCCCCGCCGGACAGGAACCGCCCGGCAACCGGGAGCCCCGGTGACCGGACCCGCCCTTGCGCATCCAAGATGCTATCACAGCCCCGACGGCCCGGGTCGAGGCGTGACACAACAACCTCAACCCACTGAATATTAACGGAATTCCACATGGCCAGCACGCGTTGCGCGGTGATCGGTGTGGGCTACCTCGGTAAGTTTCACGCCCAGAAATACGCCGCCTTGCCCAATGCCGAACTCACCGCCGTGGTCGACACCAGCCCGCAGCAGGCGGCCGCCGTGGCGGCGGACTGCAACTGCCGCGCCGTGACCGATTACCGGGAGCTGCTGGGGCGTGTGGAGGCCGTGAGCATCGCGGTGCCCACCACCCTGCACTACGAGATTGCCCGGCAGTTCCTGGAGCACGGAACCCACGTGCTGGTGGAGAAGCCCATCACCACGACCGTGGAGGAGGCCGCCGACCTCAACCGCATTGCCCTGGAGAAGGGCGTGATTCTGCAGGTGGGGCACCTGGAGCGCTTCAATGCGGCACTCATGGATCTGGCCAACCGGCAGATGGCGCCGCTGTTCATCGAATCCCATCGGCTGGCGCCATTTAAGCCCAGGGCCACGGACGTGAACGTGGTGCTGGACCTGATGATCCACGACATCGATATCATCCTTGACATGGTCCGCTCGCCGGTCAGGTCTCTGGCGGCCAGCGGTGCCCAGGTGCTTTCGCAGGCGGTGGATATCGCCAATGCCCGCATCGAGTTTGAGAACGGCTGCGTGGCCAATGTCACGTCCAGCCGTGTGAGCATGAAGACCGAGCGCAAGATGCGCATCTTCCAGCAGAACGCCTACATCTCCGTGGACTTCCAGAACCGCGGGCTGTCGGTGCACCGGGTGGGCGAGCGCGAAATGTTCCCGGGCATTCCCGAGATCACCAGCGAGGAAAGCTTTTTCGAAGAGAGCGATGCTCTGAAATCGGAGATCGTCGCCTTCCTCGACGCCATCCAGAACGGCGCACCGGTGATCGTCTCCGGAGAGGACGGGCAACGTGCGCTGGAAACCGCCATACGCATCACCGACCTGGTGTTGCGCAGCAAGCAGGTGCTGCGCTGACAACATACCCTGGCAGCCTGTCGGACTTAGGTGCCCGTNNAAGTCCGACAGGCTGCTAGCAACAAGCCACAGCAAGGCAGGAGCATATTCACCCCATGATCCCCATGGTCGACCTGAAGACCCAGTACCACCGGCTGAAGCACGAGATCGACACGGCCGTGATGGACGTTCTGGAGAACACGCAGTTCATCCTCGGCCCGAACGTGAAGGCCCTGGAGCAGGAGACTGCCGACTACCTGGGCGTGCCCCACGCCATCGGCTGCGCGTCCGGGACCGATGCCCTGCATCTGGCCCTGGCTGCCGCCGGGATCGGACCCGGCGACGAGGTGATCACCACCGCGTTCACCTTCATCGCCACCGCCGAGGCCATCGCCTATGTGGGGGCCACCCCGGTGTTCGTGGACATCGATCCGGAAACGTACAACATCGACCCGGAGCGCGTGGAAGCAGTCATCACCGGCAAGACGCGCGCTGTGCTGCCGGTGCACCTGTTCGGGCAGCCGGCGCGCATGGACCGCCTGGCGGAGATTTGCAGGGAGCACGGGCTGCTGCTCATCGAGGACTGCGCACAGTCCTTCGGTGCGGACATCAACGGGGTGCAGACAGGCGCCGTCGGCGATCTTGGGTGCTTCAGTTTCTTCCCCAGCAAGAACCTGGGTTGCTACGGCGACGGCGGACTCATCACCACGCCGTCCGAGCAGTTCGCCCGGCGTATCCTGACGCTGCGCAACCACGGCAGCGAGGTGCGCTACCACCACGACATGATCGGCTACAACAGCCGACTGGACGAGATCCAGGCCGCGATCCTGCGCGTCAAGCTGAAGCACATCGACGAGTTCAACCGGGAGCGGCGCCGGGTGGCCCACCGCTACAACGAACTGCTGACCGGCACCGGCATCGTGACCCCCCGCGAGGACAGCCACGGCCGCCACGTGTTCCACCAGTACACCCTGCTCTCCGAACACCGCGACAGGATCATGAAGGCCCTGCAGGACCGGGCGATTGCCTGCGCCGTCTATTACCCCATTCCGTTGCACAGACAGAAGGCCTTCGGCGACACCCTGAGCCACGTCTCGCTGCCGATCACCGACGACGTGGCGGCCCGCTGTTTCTCCCTGCCCATCTATCCGGAGATGCCTGACGAACACATCGTCACCGTCACCGACACCATCCGGGATGCCATTGGCTGAGGCCTTCGACAAGACCCATGTGATGGTGGTGGCCGGCGAGGCCTCCGGGGACCTCCATGCCGCCAACATGGTGCGCGCCATGCGCCGCATGGACCCAGCACTGCGTTTTTCCGGCATGGGCGGCGATGCCCTGCGGGCCGCCGGCGTGGAGATACTCGTGGACAGTTCCCGGCTGTCGGTGGTGGGGCTGGTGGAGGTGCTGGTCCATTACTCGGATATCCGGCGCGCCATGAAACGCCTGCGCGACCAGTTGCAACGGGAGCGCCCCGCGCTGCTGGTCCTTGTGGATTATGTGGAATTCAACCTGCGCCTGGCGCGCGCGGCGAAGCGGCTGGGCGTCCGGGTGCTGTTCTATGTCAGCCCTCAGGTCTGGGCGTGGCGCTCCCAGCGCATCAAGCGCATCGGTCGCGTCATCGACGCCATGGCCGTGCTGTTTCCCTTCGAGACCCGGGTATACGAGGCGCATGGCATTCCCGTGCGCTACGTGGGCAACCCGCTGGTGGATGAGGTCCGGGCGTCGGCCGACTGCTATGCCCTGCGCCGGGAATTCGGGCTGCACGAGACCCGGCCGGTGGTGGGCATCCTGCCCGGCAGCCGCCGCGGCGAATTGCGCAGGCACATGCCGCTGGTCATACAGGCCGCGCGCCTGCTTCGAGAGCGCATCCCCGGCGTGCAGTTCATCATGCCGCTGGCGCCGGGGGTGGACGTGGAGCGCGATATCGAACCCCACCTGGATCCGCAGTTGGGCATCGTCCGGATCACGGGACGCACGTATGACGTCATGCACAGCGCCGACGCGCTGATGATCGCCTCGGGCACCGCCACCCTGGAAGCGGGGCTGCTGCGCGTCCCCATGGCGATCCTCTACCGGGTATCACCGCTCACCTACTTCATCCTGAAGCGCCTGATCATCATCCGTGACGTGGGCCTCGCCAACATCGTGGCCGGCGAGCGCGTCGTCCCGGAATTCATCCAGAACGACGCCACCCCTGAAGCCATCGTCGACGAGATCGAACACCTGCTCACCGACCCGGACTATGCCGGGGAAGTGCGCAGACGCCTGGGAATCATCCGGGAAAAACTGGGCGAAGGCGGCGGCTCCGAAAACGTCGCCCGCATGGCGTTGGAACTCATGCGCTACGGTGAACTAAAGGAGTAGCACGAACCGCTTAATGGACAGGATGAACAGGATTTTTCCGGATTGACAGGATAAGGACAAAAAAGCCTTGGACAGGACTAACAGGATTCACATGATTACTTCAAAGAGCCTTTAATCCTGTTAATCGTGTTAATCCTGTCTTTTTTGTCTTTCTTCAGCTTTCTTTACATCCTGTAAATCCCGAGAAATCCTGTTCATCCTGTCCATTAGCCTTTCTAGGAATCCGCCCCGTGCCTCCGCCCCGAGCGCACGATGCCGCGCTTGCTTTCCTTGACGAAGCGGACGAAGCGCTCCACCTCGGGGATCTCCCGGGCGATTTCCTCGGCCGCCGCCATGGCCGACTGCCGGTTACGGCCGCGCACCAGCAGCTTGAAGACCTGGTGCAGGAGGCGCACCGTTTCGGGCGGGAAACCGCGGCGCTGGAGACCCAGCTTGTTGATGCCCACGGCCCGGGCGTAGTTGCCGGAGGCCAGCGTGTAGGGCGTAAGGTCCCGGTTCAGTGCGGCACCCATGCTGGTAAATGCATGGGGACCGATTCGGCAGAACTGGTGAACGAGGGTAAACCCCCCGAGGATGGCGTGATCCCCGACGGACACATGCCCGGCAAGGGAGGCGGCGTTCGCGAACACCGTGTGATCGCCGACCTCGCAGTCGTGCGCGATATGCACGTACGCCATGATCAGGTTTTCATTGCCGATGCGTGTCACGCCTCCGCCCTTGGGCGTGCCGCGACTGATGGTGACATATTCCCGGATTACGTTGCGGTCACCGATCACCAACCGGGTCGGCTCATCACGATAGCCGGTATCCTGGGGCGACTCGCCCAGGGTCGTGAAATGATAGACGCGGCACTGGGCGCCAATGGTGGTATGCCCGGTGATCATCACGTGTGATCCGATGCGCGTACCCGGACCGATACTCACATCGGGCCCGATCACGGAGAAGGGCCCGACGCTGACGTCATCCGCGATCCGGGCCCCCGCCTCGATCACCGCGCGGGGATCGATCATGCCTCGATTTCCTTCCCTGCACACATGAGCGTCGCCGATGCCACCACCTCGTCACCCACGCGAGCCTCGGCCTTGAACCGCCAGATACCACGCATCACGCGGATGAGATCCACGCGCAGGTGAAGCTGATCGCCGGGTTCCACCTGGCGACGGAAGCGCGCCTCGTCGATACCCACGAACAGGTAAAGCTGCTGCTTGTCCTGATCCTCGTTGCGGGCCTCCTGGGTCTTGAACGCGAGCAGTCCCGTGGCCTGCGCAAGCGCCTCCAGAATGAGCACGCCCGGCATGACCGGCCGGATCGGGAAATGTCCCTGAAAGAAAGGTTCGTTGATACTTACGTTCTTGATCGCCTCCAGGTATTCACCCGGGCGAAAGTCGGTGACACGGTCCACCAGCAGAAAGGGATAGCGGTGGGGCAGGTAGCGCATGATCTGATGAATGGTCATGGAGTCCAATGTCTTTGATCCCTCGTTGTTGTCATGACGCCCCTGTCGCAAGACCCCGCCGGCGTGAGTTCCCGGCCTCGTCTCGTGCATCCGGCAGCCCAGCCGATGTCACTCATCGCCGTCTTCCAACGCCCTGACGCGCCGCGCAAGATCATCGAGCTGACGCAGCCGCGCAACGGTCCGATTCCACTCTCGGGCAGGCGCATGGGGCACTCCCGACCCATAGACGCCGGGCTCCGGGATGGAGTGCGTGACCAGCGTCATGGCCGTGATGGTGACCCCGTCGGCGATCTCCAGATGACCGATTATACCGGCTCCCCCACCGATCGCGCAGCGCCGCCCGATGCGGGTGCTGCCGGCAATGCCGACGCAGCCTGCCACGGCCGTGTGCGCCCCGATGCGCACGTTGTGGGCCACTTGGATCAGGTTGTCCAGTTTCACGCCTTCCTCGATGACGGTATCCCCCAGCGCACCGCGATCAATGGTGGTATTCGCGCCGATCTCCACGTCGTCCCCCACCACCACCACCCCGAGCTGCGGGATCTTCTCCCACCGCTCTCCATCCCGGGCGAAGCCGAAACCATCGGACCCGAGCACGGCGCCTGAATGGATCACCACCCGCTTCCCGATGCGGGTGCCGTGCAGCAGCGTCACCCGGGCATGCAGACGGCTTGCCGGACCGACCTCGCATCCGGGGCCCACCATGCACCCGGGGCCCAGCACCACCGATGCGCCAATGGTGCTGCCGTGTTCAATGACACATTGGGGCCCGATGCTGGCGGATTCATGAATCACGGCATCGTCGGCGACGACTGCCGTGGGATGGACGCCGGGTGATGCCTGCGGCTGCGGATGAAGCAACGTGCAGGCGCGTGCGTAGGCCAGCTGGGGATTGTCCGTCACCAGGGCCGCCGTCGGGCAGGCCTCAAGGTGCTCCGGTGACAGGATGACTGCTGTCGCGCGCGTGGCCGGCAGGTGCGGGCGAAAGCGCGCCTGGGAAAGAAAGGAGAGTTGTCCGGGAACCGCGCGATCCAGAGGCGCCACACCATCGATGACCGCCTCGGGATCACCGTTCAGGTGCACGCCCAGACGGGCGGCGAGTTCACCAAGGCTGATGGCCATGGAACGACTCCCGATGACGAAGCGGCGCCTTGGCGGCGCGGACCGCAACCGGAAACGCGGGAACCCTGCCGTCCGTCGGCTTCCCGGGATCCATCAACGGGCGCTGCGCTGCTGCTCCCTGAGCTTCTCCAGCACCCGTTCCGTAATGTTGATACGCTCGCTGGCAAACAGCACATTGCGTTCGGTGACCACCACGTCGTAGCGCTCCTCCTGGGCCAGCTCCAGTATCACGTTCTGCACCAGCCGCTGCAGGCGGCCGAGTTCCTCGTTGCGGCGAACATTGAGATCTTCACTGAACATGTCCTGGGCACGTTTGAACTCCCGGGAACGGTTGCGGAAGGTGCGCTCGAGTTCCGCCCGCTGTTCGGAACCCATGACGTCGGCATCGCGTTCCAGACGCTCCTGCATCTGCCGAAGCGCGTCGCGCTCGGCGACCAGTTCTGCATCCCTCGGCGAAAACTCGCGCTCCAGCGCCTCAAGCGCCGCTTCCGCCTGGGGCGAGTGTTCCATGATGAAATTGATGTTCACGAAGGCCACTCTGGCTTCGTTGGCCATGACCGCCGGCATACTCACCAGCAAAGCCACCACAAGCGCCAGTGCGCTGAGAAGACCGGACTTTCTGTTCAAGACTGCTCTCCATTGTCCACGGGACCACCGCATTGCGGTCCGTGTTCAGTTTGTCAGGGGGAACGTGACAACCCGTACGCGCCGGACAGGCGCGTCAACGGACGTTAGAATGCGGCCCCGATACTGAATTGGAAGACCTGCGTTTCATCATCCGGGCCTTCATTTAACGCTTGCGCCAGACTGAATGTCAACGCGCCCACGGGCGAGAGCCACGTCATCCCGACCCCGACAGAGGTACGAATTTCCCCGGCATCGAAGTCTTCGTAGCTTCTGTAGACCTGCCCGGCGTCGAAGAACAGGCTCATGCGCATGTTGCCTGCGTCGTCCAGGAAGGGCGGCGGGAACAACAGCTCCGCACTGCCCACGGTGCGGAAGGTGCCGCCGAAGGGATCGTTGTTGGTGCTGTCTCTCGGACCGAGACTGAAATCACGATAACCGCGCACGGAGCGCGTACCGCCGGCGAAGTAGTGTTCGAAGAACGGTACCTCGTCGTCTCCATAGGTCTCGGCGTAACCGATTTCACCGGAGAGCCCGAAACTCAGCGACTCGCTCAGCCTGCGGATCCACTGCATGCGGTAGTCCGCCTTGTAGAATTCCAGGTCGCTTCCGGGAATGGTCACCTTGAGCCCGACCCGCTGCAGGTTGCCCTCCGTCGCGAACACGGTGCGATCACGCGTGTCATGGGTGAACGAGGCCTCGATGCTGTAAAGGTCGAAGTTGTTCCCCTGGCGGTCGAGGTAATCCGTGACCTCCACCGGTGATGAAGCGCTGGTCAGGACCTCCACGTGTTCATAGCCGGGCGTGATGCGGAACGTGTCGAACTCAGTCAGCGGTATGCCGTAGCTCACGGTGCCGCCAAAGCGGTTGGTGGCGTAACGGGTGATGTCCGCGCGGGACGCATCGGTCTCCCGGTAGAACAAGCTGAAGCCACGGCTGATGCCGTCCATGGTGTAGTACGGATTGACGTACGACACGCTGTAGATGGTGTGCACCGTGCTGTTGCTGAAATTGAGCGACAGGCGGTTTCCGGTACCGAAGAAATTGTCCTGCGAAAGGCCCAGGTTGAACAGCACGCCCTCGGTCTGCGCGTAACCGACACCCACCGTGAAGCTGCCCGACAACCGCTCCTTCACGGTGATGTCCAGGTCCACCTGGTCCTCCTGACCGGGAACGCGGCGGGTCTCGATGTTCACCGACTCCACATAGGAGAGCCGCTGCAGGCGCACCCTCGACCGGTCCACATGGGAAGCGTTGTACCAGCCGCCCTCCATCTGGCGCATCTCGCGCCGGAACACCTCATCCTTGGTGCGGGCGTTGCCGGTGAAATTGATGCGCCGCACGTAGACCCGCTGGCCCGGATCGACGAACAGCGTCAGTGACACCTCGCGATTGTCGTCGTCCATCTCCGGGATCGGGTTGACGTTTGCAAACGCATACCCTTCCTCGCCAAGGCGCTGCGTGATGCGCTCCGCTGCCTCGGTGATACGCGCACGGGAGAAGACATCACCCGGGGCAATGTCCACCAGCTCCATCAGCTCCTCTTCGTCGACGATGAGGCTGCCGCCAAGGCGCACGTCGCTCAGGGTGTACTGTTCACCCTCGTCGACATTCACCGTGATGTAGATGTCCTTGCGATCGGGCGTCAGCGTGACCTGGGTGGAATCGATGCTGAAATTGACGTAGCCGCTGTCCAGATACTTGGAACGAAGCTTCTCCAGGTCCCCGGAGAGCTTCTGCCGGGAGTAGTGGTCCCTGCGGCTGAAGAAGGCGTACCAGCGCGGAATGCCGGAGTCGAAACGGCGCAGGATCTCCTTGTCCTCGAAGGCCTCGTTGCCCACCAGGTTGATGCGGCGGATCTTGGCGACCTGTCCTTCCGCAATATCGATGTTCACGTCCACGCGGTTGCGCGGCAGCTCCTCCACCTCCACGTCGATGCGTACGTTGTACTTGCCACGGGCGAAGTACTGCTGGCGCAGCTCGTTCTCCATGCGCTCCAGCACCGTGCGGTTGAATACCCGGCCGCGGGACATGCCCACCTGGCGCAGGGCCTCCATGAGTTCATCGTCCTTGATGTCGCGGTTGCCCGAGATGTTGATCTCGTTGATGGCAGGCCTCTCCTCCACCACCACCACCAGCACGTTGTCGCGGCGACGCAGGGAAACATCCGAAAAGAACCCCGTGCGGAACAGGGCACGCACGACTTCCGCGCTGCGGGCGTCGTCAAACACGTCGCCCACCTGAACGGGAAGATTCGTGAACACGGTACCCGGCGCGATGCGCTCCAGACCCTCCACCTCGATGTCCTCGATGGTGAACGTGGCGGCCTGGGCGGATGCAGCAAGCCATAACGTCAGCAGAATGACGCGTGCGAAGCGTGTCAGCATAAGGGGGTCAGCCCAGTAGTCTCATGATGTCGTTGTAGAAGGCGAGTGTCATCAGCAGCGCGATCATGACGATCCCCACTCGCTGCCCCACCGCCTCCACATAGGCGGACACCGGGCTGCCCTTGACGATCTCCACCAGGTAATACATCAGATGGCCGCCGTCGAGCATCGGGATGGGAAGCAGATTGATGATCCCCAGGCTGATGCTCACGATGGCGAGAAAACCGAGAAACGCCGAGAGACCGATGACGGCGGTGACGCCCGCATACTCCGCGATGGTCACGGGCCCGGCAATGTTCTTCACGGACGCGTCTCCCATCACCAGCCGCCACAACACGCGCAGTGTCATGGCCGTCATGTCCCAGGTCCTGACGACGCCGCGACCCAGGGATTCCACCGGGCCGTGGCGCACGGTGGCACGCATCTCGTCGAACTGCGCCGGGTCGAAGTCCACGTGGGCCCCCACCATGCCGATGCGACGGCCGTTCTCCTCCCTCACGTCGGTGCGCACGTCCACCTCGAGCCGCCGGCCGTCGCGCTCGATCTCCAGGCGCAGCGTCTCTCCGGGCCTTGCCTGCACCATGGCAACCCACTCCTGCCACGTCTCCACCGGCTGACCATCGGAGCGCAGGATGCGGTCGCCCTTCTGCAGGCCCGCACGTTCCGCAGGTCCGCCGGAAACCAGATCGCCCAGGACCGGGTCGAACCGTGGCCGCCAGGGGCGGATGCCCAGCTTGTCCAGCAGTTGTCCTTCGTCCAGCAGGCTGCGCGTGTCGCTCAGGTCCAGCCAGCGCACGGCGCTGCGCCCGTCGTGTGTCTCCACGTGCACGGCCGCTTCGCCACCCTCCAGCACGCGCTCCAGCAGCGCCAGCGAGGCCAGTTCCCACGTGGGCGTCTCGCTGTCTCCCACGCGCACCAGTCGATCGCCTGCCTGAAAACCCGCCTCCGCGGCAAGCGACGTGGTGGCCACCTCACCCACCACGGGCTTCATGCCGGATACGCCCACCATGAACATCAGCCAATAGGCCAGCGCGGCAAACAGGAAGTTGAACGCGGGGCCCGCGGCCACGATGGCGATGCGCTTGCCCACGGGCTGACGATTGAATGCCCGCGACATGTCCTCGCCCGGCGGGATGTCCCCGTCGCGCTCGTCCAGCATTCTCACGTAGCCGCCCAGGGGGATGGTCGCAACAACGTACTCGGTCCGGTCCTCGCCGGCCACGCGCTTCCACAGGGGACGGCCGAACCCCACCGAGAAACGCAGCACCTTCACACCCATGCGCCGGGCCACCCAATAGTGACCGTACTCGTGTACGGTCACCAGCACGCCGATGGCCACGATAAAGGCGGCAATGCTGATCAGGATCGTCACGACGCCCTCCCGATGCGTTGGGCCGACAGCCTGTCGATCCGCTCCCGGGCACACCGGCGTGCCGCCGCGTCGGCGGCAAGGACCTGGTCCAGATCGGTGACCGGTTCCGACGTCAGCTCCGCCAGGGTGTGCTCAATGACGCCGGCAATCGCGGTGAAGGCGAGCCGGGAGTCCAGGAACGCCTCCACGGCCACCTCGTTGGCGGCATTGAGTACCGCGGTCGCCGTCCCCCCGGTCGCCAGGGCCTCGTAGGCCAGACCGAGACAGGGAAAACGGTCCGGGTCGGGCCGCTCGAAATCCAGCTGACCCACGGCAACGATGTCCAGGGGATCGACCCCCGAGGTCACGCGCTCAGGCCACCCCAGGGCATGGGCAATGGGGGTGCGCATGTCCGGGTTGCCCAGCTGCGCCAGCACTGATCCGTCACTGTAGGAAACCATGGAATGAATCACGCTTTGCGGATGCAGTATCACGTCCACGCGATCGGCATCTGTGTTGAACAGCCAGCAGGCCTCGATCACCTCAAGCCCCTTGTTCATCATGGTGGCCGAATCCACCGAGATCTTGCGTCCCATGACCCAGTTGGGATGCGCGCAGGCCTGGGCCGGGGTCACCGCGCCCATCTCTTCCCTGCTGAGGGTGCGAAACGGCCCGCCGGATGCCGTCAGCAGAATTCTTTCGACGCCCACGTTGCCGAGGCCGCGGGAAAAATCCGGCGGCATGCATTGAAACACCGCATTGTGCTCGCTGTCGATGGGCAACAGCTCGGCCCCGCCGACCCGGACCGCTTCCATGAACAGGGGCCCGGACATGACCAGGGCCTCCTTGTTGGCCAGCATGACCCGCTTGCCGGCACGCGCCGCCGCCAGCGTGGGCAGCAACCCGGCGGCCCCCACGATCCCCGCCATCACGTAGCGGGTGGCCTCCATTTCCACGACGTTCACCAGTGCCTCGGCCCCGCCGAGCACACGGGTGGGCAGCCCGGAACCGGACAGGCGTTGCTCCAGGCGCTCGGCCCCGTCGTCGGACACCATGACGGCATAGTCCGGCCGAAAGTGACGGCACTGCTCGGCAAGGCGTTCCACGTTGCCGTGGGCCGTCAGGGCCACGACACGGAAACGCTCCGGATGACGCGCCAGCACGTCCAGCGTGTTGACGCCGATGGTCCCCGTGGACCCGAGAATCGTCACGCCGACGCGGTTGTCTACGGTACGTTCAGCCATGTCCGCGCCGCACCGAGACTGTGGAATCTGCCAGCAATGCCATCAACGTTGCCGTATGCATCAGCGCACCAGGATCCCCGCCCACAGCAGACCGAACAGGAATACCGGCGCCGCGGCGGTCACGCTGTCGATCCGGTCCATTACACCACCGTGCCCGGGGAGTATCTCTCCGCTGTCCTTCACCCCCGCCTCGCGCTTCATCAGGCTCTCGAACAGATCTCCGGCCACGGACAGGAGCGCGGTGACCAGGCAAAGGGCGACAAAATAAAACCACAGGCCCAGGTGCACCTCGAAGTACCATGCCCCCGCCAGGCCCAACAGCAACGTCACCCCGAGCGCACCGAACAGCCCCTCGCGGGTCTTTCCGGGGCTGATGTGCGGTGCCAGCTTGCTGCGGCCGAAGCGCTTGCCGGTGAAATAGGCGGCGCTGTCGGCGCATGCGGTCAGCAGGAACAGGAAGACCAGCCAGGCGGGCTGAATCGCGTGCAGCATGAGCAGCGCCACGCAGGCGGGCACGAGGGTCATCACGCCCGCAACGCCCTTGAGGGCGTGCCTTCCGGTGCCCACGATACCGGGCTGGTAAACCGCGAGCAGGACCAGTACCAACGCCCACCATATCACACCCGCAACCACCGGCCACAGCCGCCCCATGGTCAGCGCATGGTCCAGGGCCACGAAGCCCAGCACCAGGCACAGCCCCAGGTAAAGCAGGCGTACCGGCTTCTCGTCCACGCCCATGAGGCCGGTCCATTCCCAGGCCGCCAGCAGCAGCACCAGCAGGATCAGCACCAGAAACAGCGCCGTGGGCAGCAGCAGGATCGCGGCCAGCAGTCCGGCGGCCAGGGCCGCCCCCGTGACCACGCGCTGCCTAAGCCCGCTCACGCGTCACCTGGTCTCCGGTGCGTCCGAACCGGCGCTCGCGCCTGGCGAAACACTCGAAGGCCGCCTCCAGCACGGGCGCATCGAAGTCCGGCCACAGCACGTCCGTGAAGAACAACTCCGTGTAGGCCAGCTGCCAGAGCAGAAAGTTGCTGAGCCTGTGCTCCCCGCCGGTGCGGATGAAGAGATCCGGCTCGGGCATCCCGCCCGTCGACAGTTCGGCCGCGAGGCCTGCCTCAGTGATGGCCTCCGGGGCCAGCGTGCCGGCCGCCACCTGCTCCGCCAGGCGCCGCACGGCACACAGCACGTCCCAGCGTCCGCCATAACTCGCCGCGATCACCAGGTTCATGCCGCTGTTGGCGGCCGTGCGTTTCTCAGCCTCATTGATCCGGGACCGGAGTTTGGCGGAGAAGTTCTCCCGCTCGCCGATGAAGCGCAGACGGATGTTGTTGGCCTCCAGTTCCGGCAGTTCCCGCTCCAGGGCGGTCACGAACAGCCCCATCAGGGTTCTGACCTCGGAGACTGGGCGCCGCCAGTTTTCGCTGCTGAAGGCGAACAGGGTCAGCACCTCCACGCCCCGGGAGGCACAGAAGCGTACCGTGGCGCGCGTGGCGTGCACGCCCTGACGGTGGCCCTCGGTACGGGGCAGATGACGCGCGCGTGCCCAGCGCCCGTTGCCGTCCATGATGACGGCCACGTGGCGGGGTACGGCGGGATTCTGGGGGATATCCGGACTCACGGAGTCGAAACAGGGAAGCCGGCGTGCGCCTCAGACCTCCATCAGTTCCTTTTCCTTCTCTGCCAGGATCCGGTCCACTTCCTCGATGTGGGTGTCCGTGAGCTTCTGGATCTCATCCTGCCCGCGGTGCTCGTCGTCCTCGGAGATCTCCTTGTCCTTGAGCAGGGCCTTGAGGGAATTGTTGGCATCGCGCCGGATGTTGCGGATGGCCACGCGGGCGTTTTCCGCCTCGTTGCGTACCACCTTGACCAGATCCTTGCGCCGCTCCTCGGTCAGGGCGGGCATGGGCACGCGTATCACGGTGCCCGCGGTGGCGGGATTAAGGCCCAGATCAGACGTCATGATGGCCTTTTCCACCTTGCCCACCATCGCCTGTTCCCAGGGTGTGACCGTAAGGGTGCGCGCATCCTCCACGTTCACGTTGGCCACCTGGCTGATGGGCACCTCGGAACCGTAGTACTCGACCGTCACATGATCCAGCAGGCTGGTATGCGCGCGGCCCGTGCGAATCTTGGCCATCTCGTGGCGCAGGGCCTCGATACTCTTGCCCATGCGGCTCTTGGCGTCCTTCTTGATGGAATCAGTCATGGGATATCAGCCTCTTTCGACCAGGGTACCGATGGGCTCGCCCAGGACGAGCCGCATCAGGTCACCCTCATTGAATATGTTGATCACCCGAAGCGGGATGTTGTTGTCCCGGCACATGACCAGCGCCGTGGCATCCATCACACCCAGATGACGGGCGAGGGCCTCCTCGTAGGTCAGGCGCTCGTAGCGCACCGCCCCGGCATTCTTCAACGGATCGGAATCATAGACCCCGTCCACCTTGGTGGCCTTGATCATGATATCGGCGTTGATCTCGATGGCCCGCAGGCTGGCTGCGGTATCGGTGGTGAAGAAGGGATTTCCGGTGCCCGCAGCGAACACCACGATGCGCCCCTTCTCCAGGTGCCGAATGGCCCGGCGGCGGATGTAATCCTCGCAGACCTGGTTGATCTTGAGGGCGGACATCACCCGGCAGAACTTGCCCAGCCGCTCCAGCGCATCCTGGATGGCCAGACCGTTCATGACCGTGGCCAGCATGCCCATGTGGTCGGCCGTCACCCGGTCCATTCCCGCCTCGGCAAGCCCGGCACCCCGGAAGATATTGCCGCCGCCGATGACGATGGCCACCTCCACCCCCAGCCGGCTCAGTTCGGTCACTTCCCGTGCCATGCGGCCGATGACCTTGGGATCGATGCCGTATTCCTGGTCCCCCATGAGTGCCTCGCCGCTCAGCTTGAGCAGGATGCGCTTGTATGCCGGACGGGGTTGTTCGCTCATGGTTGATCCTAGCCCGAATGTTTCATGAATTCGCGCGATGATCGCGCGGGATATTGGCCGCACAGGGGATTTTCCGAGGGAGCGCCGTATCGGGCTATACGGCCGACCGAGGAAAATCCCCTGTGCGGACAAGAGACAAGCGAGGGCGTGCGCAATTCATGAAACATTCGGGCTAGTGTCCCTTGGTTGTATTGTACGGCGTTCGACCGGCTACGGCTCGCGGCGGAATCGGGAACCGGCAAAAAATCCCCTGTCATCGGCCGCAAAAAAACGGGGGCCCCTGTGGCGCCCCCGGTGGGTCTTCGTGTCAGGCGCCCCTGGCCTGGGCCATGACCTCTTCGGCGAAGTTCTCCGATTTCTTCTCGATCCCCTCGCCCACCTCGTACCGAACGAACCGGCGTACCGTCGCGCCGGCCCCTTCGAGCAGCTTGCCGACGGTCTTGTCCGGGTCCTTGACGAAGGGCTGACCCACGAGGGTGATCTCCGAGAGGTACTTCTTGATCCGGCCGGTCACCATCTTCTCGACGATCTCCGGCGGTTTGCCGCTCTCGGCCGCCTGGGCGGAGAAGATCTCCCGCTCCTTGTCCAGCAGGCTCTGGGGCACCTGGGACTCGTCAACACACACCGGGCGGCTGGCCGCAATGTGCATGCAGATGTCCTTGGCCAGGTCGGCGTCGCCGCCGGACAGTTCCACCACCACGCCGATGCGGTTGCCATGACGATAAAAGCCCAGCAGGCTGCCGTCACCGGCCTCCAGACGTTCAAAGCGGCGCACCTGCACGTTCTCGCCGATCTTGGCCACCAGGGCGGCACGCGCCTGCTCCAGGTTGCCGTCACCGGCCTCCTGGGCCATCAGGGCATCGAGATCGGCCGGAGCCTTGTCCAGGACCAGGGCGGCCACCGTGTCGGCGAATTTCTCGAAGTTCTCGTCCTTCGCCACGAAATCGGTCTCGCAATTGACCTCGACAATGGCGGCGCGGGCGGCATCGTCGGACAGCGCCACCATCACCTGACCTTCTGCGGCGACGCGGTCGGCCTTCTTGTCGGCCTTGGCCTGCCCGGACTTGCGCATCAGATCGACGGCGGCCTCCATGTCGCCACCGGTCTCGGTGAGTGCCTTCTTGCACTCCATCATGCCGGCGCCGGTGCGCTCGCGCAGTTCCTTGACCATGGATGCGGATATCTGCATGGGAATACTCCTGAAATCGAATTCTGTGGATCAGGCATGGGCCCCGGCCGTGCCGGGACCCGCCCGCGCCGCCCCGCGGGGCGGCGCGTTTACTCGGCGGAGGCCTCGGCGGACTTGTCCGCGGCTGCCGGCGCGTCTGCCTCGGCCGGCTTGTCCGCCTCGGGCTTCGCCGCCGCTGCCGGCTTGTCCGCCTCGGCTGCGGCCTTGGCGCGCGGAGCGGCCTTCTTCTTCACCGACGCCTTCTTCTTCGGGGCGGCCTCGGCGCTCTCCTTGACCTCCACGAACTCGTCGTCACCACTTCCGCCGGACACGCGCATGGCCATCTGCGCGTTGCTGATGGCATCGGCGGCGGCCGAGACGTAGAGCTGGATGGCGCGCATGGCATCGTCGTTGCCGGGGATGACGTAGTCCACACCCTCCACCGAGTTGTTGGTGTCCACGACGGCCACCACCGGGATACCGAGCTTCTTGGCCTCGCTCACGGCAATCTTTTCGTAGCCGACGTCAATCACGAACATGGCGTCCGGCAGCCCGTTCATGTCCTTGATACCGCCCAGGCTGCGCTCGAGCTTCTCCAGCTCGCGGGTACGCATGAGGGCTTCCTTCTTGCTCAGGCGGTTGAGCGTGCCGTCGTCACGCATCATCTCCAGCTCCTTGAGCCGGCGGATGGATTCGCGCACGGTCTTGAAGTTAGTGAGCATGCCGCCGAGCCAGCGCTGATTCACGTAGGGCATCTTGCAGCGGATCGCCTCTTCGGCGATGGTGTCGCGCGCGGAGCGCTTGGTGCCCACGAACAGGATCTTGCCGCCGTTGCCGGCCAGCTTGCCCAGATAGTTCATGGCCTCGTTGAAAAGAGGCAGGGTCTTCTCGAGGTTGATGATGTGGATCTTGTTGCGGTCCCCGAAGATGTAGGGGGCCATCTTGGGGTTCCAGTAGCGGGTCTGGTGGCCGAAATGGACACCGGCCTCCAGCATCTGGCGCATGGTCACGCTAGACATAGGGATTCTCCGAATTGGTCTGGGTTGGGCCTCCATGCACCCCATCCAGAAACCCGTTCCCGAAGGGTCAGGGCACCCGACTGGATGTGTCGGCGCATGTGCGGATTCAATGGTTTATACTGCCTGCCGCCGGGTTACCGTGCGGCGCGGGCGCTTTATACCATAATCGGCCCGCCACAACAAACTCCACGCTGAAATCAGGGCTTTTGACCGGCCTCAGCGGGCCTGTCATTCTAGCCGTTTTGCGAGCCGGACAACGTGACCCTCATGGCCGTCACCGTAAAGACCCCCGAAGAGATCGAGAAGATGCGCGTGGCCGGACGGCTCGCGGCGCAGGTGCTCGAGATGATCATCCCCCGGGTGCAGGCCGGCATCACCACCGACGAACTGGACCGGATCTGCCACGACTTCATCGTCAACGAGCAGCAGGCCGTCCCCGCCCCCCTGAACTACAAGGGCTTCCCCCGCTCCATCTGCACCTCGGTCAATCACCAGGTCTGCCACGGGATTCCCGGTGACAAGCGCCTCAAGAACGGCGACATCCTCAACATCGACATCACGGTCATCAAGGACGGCTACCATGGGGACACCAGCCGGATGTTCTGCATCGGCAAGCCGTCGGTGATCGCCCGCCGGGTGGTGGACGTCGCCCACAAGGCCCTGTGGCTGGGCATTGCACAGGTCCGTCCCGGGGCACACCTGGGCGACATCGGCCACGCCATCCAGCAGTACGTGGAGGCCAACCACTGCAGCGTGGTGCGCGAATATTGCGGGCACGGCATCGGCCGGGTGTTTCACGAGGATCCCCAGGTCCTGCATTACGGCGAACCCGGCACGGGCCTTGAACTGGAGCCGGGCATGACCTTCACCATCGAGCCCATGGTCAACGCCGGGAAGCGTCATACGCGCCTGCTGGCCGACGGCTGGACCGTTGTGACCAAGGACCACAGTCTGTCGGCCCAGTGGGAACACACCATCCTGGTGACCCCCGACGGGCACGAGGTCCTCACCCTGCGGCAGGAAGAACGGGAACAGAGCGCCGCCTGATACCCCTCGCCCCTCGCGACACGACACCATGGCCATCGCCTCCCCCCTCCTGCACCGCGCCCGCCACGACTGGGTGGCCCTGCCTGATGCGGTAGCCCACCCCCTGGACTGGGGCTATCACGACCAGCGCCTGCGTCAGCATCCCACGGACGTGGACGTCTACAGCGATTGTCTGGAGGCCACCCGGCGCACCCTGGAAGCGGGTTTCCGTTCCGGTGTCAGCGTCGTGGAACTGGTGCACGGGCGCGCCGCCGTCATTGACCGCCTGCTCACCCACGCCTGGCAGGGGTTCGGCCTGGAAGACGTGCCCGAACTGGCGCTGGTGGCGGTGGGCGGCTACGGGCGCGGCGAGTTGCATCCCGGCTCTGACGTCGACCTGATGCTGCTGCACGGGGCCGGGTTCAGCGACGAGGCCGGCGAGCGCATCGGGCAGTTCCTCACCTTCCTCTGGGACATCGGCCTGGAGGTCGGTCACAGCGTGCGCGGCCTGGACGACTGCATGCGCGAGGCCGAACGCGACATCACCGTGGCCACGAACCTCATGGAGGCGCGTCTGCTCGCCGGCGACGCCGACCCCATGGGACGCCTCGCCGGCGCCATGTCCCCGGAGCACGTCTGGGGCAGCCAGGCGTTCTTCACCGCCAAACTCGCGGAGCAGGATGCGCGACATCACCGTTTCGGCGACACCGCCTACCGCCTTGAACCCAACCTCAAGGAGAGCCCGGGGGGCCTGCGCGATATCCAGATGATCGGCTGGGTCACGCACCGCCATTTCGGCGCCGGCAGCCTCCATGAACTGGTGGAACACGAATTCCTCAACGAGACGGAATACCGGGATCTCATCGACGGACAGACCTTCCTCTGGCGGGTGCGTTTTGCACTGCACACCCTCACGGGACGCAAGGAGGACCGGCTGCTGTTCGACCACCAGCGCGCCCTGGCCGGCCTGCTCGGATTCAGCGACCAGCGCCACAACCTGGCGGTGGAGCAGTTCATGCAACAGTATTTCCGCACGGTGATGGAACTGCAGCGCCTGAACGAGATCCTGTTGCAGCACTTCAAGGAGGCCATGCTGTCGGGCGGCGGCGACGTCAGCCCGGCGCCCATCAACCGACGCTTTCAGGCACGCCACGGCTATCTGGAAACGGTGGACCCGGGCGTCTTTGCCCGCCACCCGCCGGCGTTGCTGGAGGTCTTTCTGCTGCTCGAACAGCACCCGGAACTGCAGGGCGTCAGGGCGTCCACCATCCGCCAGATCCGCACGCACCGCTATCTGATCGACGAGAAGTTCCGCGCCAGCTCCGCCTGCCGCAGCCTGTTCATGGATATCCTCCGGCAGCCTCGCGGGGTCACCCATCAGCTCAGGCGCATGAACCGCTATGGAATCCTCGCCGCCTATCTGCCCGCCTTCGGAATGATTGTCGGGCGCATGCAGTACGACCTCTTCCACGCCTTCACGGTGGACGAGCACACGCTGTTCGTGATCCGCAACCTGCGCCGCTTCGCCGTCCCGGAACTCGCACATGAGCTGCCCCATTGCAGCCACGTGTTCAAGAGCATCCCCAAGCCCGAGCTTCTTTACCTGGCCGGCCTGTTCCACGACATCGCCAAAGGTCGCGGCGGGGATCATTCCGAACTGGGCGCGGAGGACGCCCGGCAGTTCTGCCTGGACCATGGACTGCCCCAGTACGACGCCAACCTGGTGTCGTGGCTGGTGCGCGCACACCTGCTCATGTCCCTCACCGCCCAGCGGCGGGATATCTCCGACCCTGGCGTAGTACGCGAATTCGCCGCCCAGGTGGGCAACAGCATGCGCCTGGACTACCTCTATCTGCTCACTGTCGCGGACATTCGCGGCACCAATCCGGACCTGTGGAACTCCTGGAAGGATTCTCTGCTGGCGACCCTGTACGGCGCGACACAACGCATGCTGCGGCGCGGCCTGGATAACCCCCCGGACCAGGAGGAGTTGGTGGGCGAGGTACAGATCCAGGCGCTCGAACTGCTGCGCGCGGAGGGCATGGACACAACGGCCTGCAAGAAGGTCTGGGCGGAATTCGAGGCGGAATATTTCCTGCGCCATTCCGCCGACGAGGTGGCCTGGCATACACGCGCCGTCATGGAAGCGGACACCCTGCCCCTGGTGAAAGTGCGTCAGGAGACTGCCCGGGGCAGCACCGAGATTTTTGTGTTCACCGAAGACCACCCCCACCTGTTCGCGCTCACCACCACGGCACTGACCCAGATGGGCCTCGACATCGTGGACGCACGCATCATCACCACGCGTAGCGGAAAGACGCTGGATACCTACCTGGTCCTGGAAGATGCAGGCCAGCCCGTGGAGGGAGCGCCCCGCATCGACGAGATCGCGAACGTGCTCAGCGAGCGCCTGGCCAACCCCGACCGGCCGCCTACCGCCGTGGTGCGCACCACCCCCCGCCGGCTCAAGCACTTCGACGTGCCCACGCGCATCGAATTCGGCGAAAAGCTCTATTTCAACCGCACCGTCCTGGCCATCACCACCGGCGACCGCCCGGGCCTGCTGTCGCGCATCGGCACCACGCTCACCCGCTGCGGCATCAAGGTACACAACGCCAAGATCGCCACGGCAGGGGAACAGGCCGACGACGTGTTCTACGTCACCGACCTGCAGGACCGGCCCATCACGGACAAGGCACAGCAGGCAGAGATTGAGCGGGCGTTGCGGGAAGCGCTTGATTAAGTGGGAAGTGGGAATTGGGAAGTACGAAGAGGGAAGTGAGGAGGGGCCTTTCCCCCTCTCCCTCAGGGAGAGGGTTGGGGTGAGGGTGGTTTTCCTTGCCGCTTGAGACTTGCCACTTGCCGCTCAGACATGGCATCCAGTTTCGTCGGGACGCGAAAGGGTATGCGCCCCGACCTACGGTTAGGTGGCTCCGATCAATTCCAAGGCATTTCCATCCGGATCCCTCACGAAAATCGCCGGCCTGCCCGAGCGGCTCGGAGTGTAGCTCACTCCCGTCTGCTCCAGTCGGAGCTTGATCTCCTCAAGGCCCGACACCGAGAGTGCCACGTGGCGGTCCCTGCCGCCGTGTTCGGGACGCCCGTCCACCGGATCCGGGTTGGGCAGCTCCAGCAGATGGATCTGTCCGGCGCCCACGCCCAGCCATGCCCCTGGAAACGGAAGATCGGGCCGCTCCAGCACCGGCAAACCCAGCACATCGCGGTAGAAGGCCAGCGACCGGGCCGTGTCGGCCACGATCAGACTCGCGTGGTGGATGCCCAGAAAGCGCCCACTCACGCTTCCGCTTCTCCATCGAACCCGGGTGCCGGCAGGCCATCGATGCTCACGGCATTTCTCTGCCGCTGATAGTCGAGCACGCCGCGGGGGCCCTTTCTGCGGGCCCAGGCCTCCAGTTCGCCGCGGTGCCCGGCAAGGGTCATTTCCGGCACCCCGAAACCGCAGGATGTCTGGGTGTGGCGGACATCCACCCGGATGATCTGGCGCACGCCGGGTAACGGATCGAACAAGGCCGTCAGTCGTCCCCAGTCGTCATCACCGGGGCGTACCACCCGACCCATGCCGTACAGGCGCACGATGCCGGGCTTGCCCGCGAAGGCACAGAACATGAGCGTGATGCGCCCGTTCTCGGCAAGGTGCGCCGCCGTCTCGTTGCCGCTGCCGGTCAGGTCAAGGTAGACCGCCGTGTGGGCGTCGATGATGCGCAGCGTATCGAGCCCCTTGGGCGACACATTGATGTGACCGTCGTCGGCCCGCGGCGCCGTGGCTACGAAAAACACGGGCTGGGCCCGGATGAAGTCGCATTGCGCCGCCGTGATGGTGTCGAGAATCCGGCCCATTCGAATCACTGTCCCGCGATGTCTGAAAGAGATCCCAGCATATCGCCCCGGCACCGTCGAGGCGATGCCCGGCCCGTCTGCACTGCCTGCGGCCTTGGCGTATAATCGCCCCCTTCGCTTCGTCCCGACCCCGATCGCTCATGAATCCCGACCTGGACCGCCTCCAGCCCTATCCGTTTCAGAAGCTCGCGGAACTCAAGGCCGGGGTCGAACCGCCATCCGACCGGGAGCACATCGCCCTGTCCATCGGGGAGCCCCAGCATCCGGCACCGGCGTTCATCGCGGAGGCGCTCTCCAGCCACCTGCACGGACTGGCCCGCTATCCCCTGACCCGGGGCGAAGACACGCTGCGCGAAACCTTCGTCACCTGGCTTGTGCAGCGCTTCGACCTGCCGCCGGCATCGCTGGACCCCGCACGGCACGTGCTGCCGGTCAACGGCACCCGCGAGGCCCTGTTCGCCCTGGCCCAGTGCGTGGTGGACCGCTCGGACCGGCCAGCGGTGGTCATGCCCAACCCCTTCTACCAGATCTACGAGGGCGCGGCCCTGCTGGCGGGCGCCGAGCCTGTGTTTATGAACCTGGACGCCGGCAACCGCTTCCTGCCGGACCTGGAGTCGGTGCCGTCGTCCGACTGGGATCGCTGCCAGTTGCTTTACCTGTGCAATCCCGGCAATCCCGCCGGGGCGGTGATGAACGAGGCGGCGCTGCGCCTGGCCCTGGAACTGGCACAGCGCCACGATTTCATCATCGCCGCCGACGAGTGCTACTCGGAGATCTATTTCCCGGACAGCACGCCGCCGCCGGGGCTGCTGGGCGCCGCCGCGCGCATGAGCCTGACCGAATACCGTCGATGCGTGGTGTTCCACAGCCTGTCCAAGCGCTCCAATGTGCCGGGATTGCGATCGGGTTTCGTGGCAGGCGATGCATCGATCCTGGAACGCTTCCACCTGTACCGCACCTACCACGGCTGCAGCATGGCACCCCCCACCCAGGCGGCCAGCCGCAGCGCCTGGGCCGACGAGGCCCATGTGGCCGAGAACCGGCGCCTGTATGCACGCAAATTCGACGCTGTGCTGGAGATCCTGGACGGCGTCATGGCGGTGGCGCGACCCGATGCCGGGTTCTACCTGTGGCCGGAAACGCCGGACGACGACACCCGTTTCGCTCGCGAACTGTTCGCGGCCGAAAACATCACCGTGCTGCCCGGCAGCTATCTCTCACGGGACACCGCGCAGGGCAATCCGGGGAGCGGCCGTGTCCGCATGGCCCTGGTGGCGCCGCTCGATGAGTGTATCGAGGCCGCGCACCGGATCCGCCGTTTTATCGAACGACTTTGAACCGACTGAACCATCACGGAGCCAGACCATGAGCAAGCTTCAGGACATCATCAACGAGGCGTTCGAACGCCGGGCCCAGATCACCCCCCGCAACGTGGAGACCCACGTCAAGGACGCGGTGCTGGAAGCCATCGACATGCTGGACCGGGGTACCGCCCGGGTGGCCGAAAAGAAGGACGGTGACTGGATCGTCAACGACTGGCTCAAGAAGGCCGTGCTGCTCTCGTTCCGCATCCACGACAACCAGTTCATCAAGGGTGGCTTCACCAACTACTACGACAAGGTCCCCTCAAAGTGGGCCGACACCAGCTCCCGCGACTTCCGTGACGGCGGCGCCCGGGTGGTGCCACCTGCCACGGCACGCCGGGGTTCATTCGTCGCCCCCGGGGTCGTGCTCATGCCCTCCTACGTGAACATCGGCGCCTACGTGGACACCGGCACCATGGTGGACACCTGGGCCACGGTGGGCTCCTGCGCACAGATCGGCAAAAACGTGCACCTGTCCGGCGGCGTGGGCATCGGCGGCGTGCTCGAGCCGCTGCAGGCCGCGCCCACCATCATCGAGGACAACTGTTTCATCGGCGCCCGTTCCGAGATCGTGGAAGGCGTGATCGTGGAGGAAGGCTCCGTCATCTCCATGGGCGTCTACATCGGCCAGAGCACGCGCATCTACGACCGCGAGAAGGACGAAATCATCTACGGTCGTGTCCCCGCCGGCTCCGTGGTGGTCTCCGGCAACCTGCCCTCCAGGGACGGCAAGTACAGCCTCTACTGCGCCGTGATCGTCAAGAAAGTGGACGAGAAGACCCGTTCCAAGGTGGGCATCAACGAACTGCTGCGGGATATCTGATTTCGGGCTCTGACGCAGAGGTCGCAAAGGCGCGGAGAACGCAGAGTTTTAAAGTTTTTCTCATCTGAATTTCTTTGCGTTCTCTGCGTCTCTGCGACCTCCGCGTTCATTCCAGACGGCGATATGAAATAAGAAAGGAACATGATCACTCTTTACGGCATCAAGAACTGCGACACCGTCAAGAAGGCCCGCAAGTGGCTGGACGATCACGGGGTTGACTACCGCTTTCACGACATCCGCGCCGACGGGCTGGATATGAAGCGCCTGAACGCCTGGATCAAGGCCGTGGGTTGGGAGACCCTGCTCAATCGCCGCGGCACCACGTGGCGCAAGCTGCCCGAGGCCGAGCGCGAGGGCATCGACGCCCGACGCGCCGCCGCCCTGATGCTGGCACACCCGACGCTGATCAAGCGTCCGGTCATCGAACATGGAGAACAGGTGCTGGTGGGGTTCGATCCGAAGGCCTATGCGGAACTCTGATGGCACGGTGCCGGAGGGCGGCAGATCAATGGACAGGATGAACAGGATTTTTCGGGATTGACAGGATAAGGACGAAAGGCATTTTAGACAGGATTAACAGGATTTACATGATTAGTTCAAAAGCCTCCAATCCTGTTAATCATGTTAATCCTGTCTATTCCCTTTTTTGAATTAATCCTGTCAATCCTGAAAAATCCTGTTCATCCTGTCCATTCCAATCACGCCGACACCACTGATGCCAGAAACCCTCGACCTCGCAATGGAACTGATCCGCCGGCGCTCCGTGACGCCGGAGGACGCCGGCTGCCAGAAGCTCATCGCGGAGCGGCTGGCGCCATTGGGGTTCGAGGCGCATCGCCTGCGCTTTGGCGAGGTGGACAACCTGTGGCTGCGCCGGGGCAGCGCAGGGCCGGTGCTGGCCTTCGCCGGACACACGGACGTGGTGCCGCCGGGGCCGCTGACGCAATGGACCTCGGATCCGTTCACACCCGAAGTGCGCGACGGGATGCTCTATGGTCGCGGCGCGGCCGACATGAAGAGCTCCATCGCCGCGTTTGTTACCGCCTGCGAAGCCTTCATCCGTGACCATCCGGATCACGCCGGGTCCATCGCCCTGCTGATCACCTCCGACGAGGAAGGCCCGTCGGTGGACGGCACCGTGAAGGTGGTGGAGTGGCTGGAGCAACGCGGGGAAAGGATCGACTGGTGCCTGGTCGGCGAGCCCTCCAGCACGGAACGGATCGGTGACGTCATCAAGAACGGCCGCCGGGGGTCACTCACCGGCCGCCTGCGGGTGCGCGGGCGCCAGGGCCATGTGGCCTATCCGCACCTGGCCGACAATCCGGTGCACCGGGCCCTGCCGGCGCTGGCGGAACTGGCGGCCGTCGAGTGGGACCGGGGCAACGAACACTTCCCGCCCACCTCCTTCCAGATCGCCAATATCCAGGCGGGCACCGGCGCGGAGAACGTCATCCCCGGCGAACTGGACGTGATGTTCAACCTGCGCTTCTCCACCGAGCAGACCGACGAAGGGATCCGTGCGCGCGTGCACGGGATCCTCGATCACCATGGCCTCGACTACACGCTTGACTGGCGCCTCTCCGGACACCCCTTCCTCACGGCCGAGGGAGAACTGGTGGCGGCTTCGCGCGCGGCGATCCGCGAGATCACCGAGACCGACAGCACCCTCTCCACGGCCGGCGGCACGTCCGACGGGCGCTTCATCGCCCCCACCGGTGCGCAGGTGGTGGAACTGGGGCCGGTCAACGCCAGTATCCACCAGATCGATGAACACGTGCGCGTCGACGATCTGGACACCCTCTCGCGCATCTACGCCGCCATCCTGACCAGACTGCTCACCTCCTGACGTTTCTTGCCGTTTCGCGGCCCAGGTCCGCTGGATCATCAGGCGGGCTGTGATACAACCATCCGGGGCGACGGACCTCTGCATGCGTCCGTGGCCCTTCGCACAGACACCAACAACAAGAGGACTCTGCACATGACCCTGCACCTCAGTCTCGCCCCCCTGCTCGCCCTGATCGCGGGCATCCTGATCCTCGTCCAGCCCCGGCTGCTCAACTACATCGTGGCCATTTATCTGATCGCCATCGGCGTGCTCGGGCTGCTGAACATCCGCGTGTGAGCACGATCGCACCCATGGTCCTCCCACCGGATCTGGAGACGATTCGCGAGACTGCCGGGCGCATCAGGCCCTGGGTGCACCGCACACCGGTGATGACCTGTGCCAGCCTGGACAGTTGGCTCGGCGCGCGCATCTTTCTCAAGTGCGAGAACCTGCAGAAGGTGGGCGCCTTCAAGGCCCGGGGCGCCGCCAACGCCGTGCACTCGCTCAGCGAGGAACAGGCCGCTCCGGGTGTGGCCACCCACTCCTCCGGCAACCACGGTCAGGCACTGGCGCTCGCGGCCCGGACGCGCGGCATACCCGCCTTTGTTGTCATGCCCCGCAACGTGCCGGCGGTGAAGAAGGCGGCGGTGGCGGGCTACGGAGCGAGAGTCAGTTATTGCGAGCCTTCGGTTCAGGCCCGCGAGCAGGCACTGGCGGCCGTGGTGGCCGAAACCGGTGCCACGGTCATCCACCCCTACAACGACTACCGCATCATCGCCGGGCAGGGGACCGCGGCACTGGAGCTGCTTGAGGAGATCCCGGACCTGGATGCGGTCATCACACCCGTGGGCGGCGGCGGGCTGCTCAGCGGCACGGCCATCGCGGCGCGGGGTCTGAACCCTGCCATCCGCATCCTTGGGGCCGAGCCTGCCGGGGCCGACGACGCCATCCGCTCCCTGGCCGCCGGGCGCATCATCCCCTGCGAACACCCCGACACACTGGCCGACGGCCTGCGCGGGACCCTCGGCGATCTCACCTTCCCCATCCTGCGTGACCACGTGGCGCAGATCCTTCCCGCCAGCGAGCGGGGCATCGTGGAAGCCATGCGCCTCACCTGGGAACGCACCAAGCTGATCATCGAACCCTCCGCCGCGGTACCGCTTGCTGCGCTGCGGGAAGCCCCCGAGGTCTGCGCCGGCCTGCGGGTGGGCGTGATCCTCTCCGGAGGCAACGTGGATCTGGACAATCTCCCCTGGTCACCCCCATAGGGCGGCCCATGGCCGCCATATCCCGCCCGCTGCACTTGGCCCACATATCTCACCGGGATCGCGGGAGCAGGTGTTCAGGGACCGTTCAGCTAAACCCCGTACGCTGCTCACAATGCGCAATCGGATGGAACGCACCGGGTGAATGGGGGTCGGACCCCTTATCGGCCCCTGACCACCGGTGAATCATCGCCTAGGAGCCTGTCGGACNNAGTCCGGCAGGCTCCTAGGAGGAACAGGCCATGAAGAGATCCGCCAGGCCGCTGGCCACCGCACTGCTGGCACTCGTACTCGGCGCGTTCCTGCTGGTTCCTCCTGCCTCCGCCCAGGAGGAAGCGGCCTTCACCGAGGGTGAACTGGCCCGGATGCTGGCCCCCATCGCCCTCTATCCCGACGCACTGCTCTCCCAGATCCTGATGGCCTCCACCTACCCCCTGGAGGTGGTGGAAGCGGCCCGCTGGTCGCGGGACAACCCGCACCTGGAAGGCAGCGACGCGGTGGATGCCGTGGAGGACATGGACTGGGACCCCAGCGTCAAGTCACTGGTGGCATTCCCGCGCATCCTGGCCCGGATGAACGAGGACCTGGCCTGGACCCGGAATCTCGGTGACGCCTTTCTGCTCCAGGAGGAGCAGGTGGCGGACGTGATCCAGGACCTGCGTCAAAGAGCGTACGAGGCAGGTCACTTGGAGAGCAGCGAGCACATCCGTGTGGTACGCGAGCCGGAAGTGATCTACATCGAGTCCGCGCATCCACGGGTGGTGTACGTGCCCTACTACCGACCGACGGTGGTCTACGGAGGCTGGTGGTGGCCGGCCTACGCGCCCGTGTACTGGTACCCGCCCGCCGGCTACAGCCTGAGCATCGGCATCACCTGGGTCAGCGGGGCTCCGGTCTCACACAGCTTCTTCTTCAGTACCTTCAACTGGCATACGCGGCACGTGGTGGTCATTCGTCATTACGACCGGCATCGCCACGTGGGCCGGGTTCACCACAGCAAGCACCGCTGGCGCCATGATCCCTGGCATCGGCGCGGCGTCGCCTATCGGCACAAGTCCGTCCAGGAACGCTACACCGGCCGGGTGCATTCGGACCGGCGGGAGGTGACCCGCTCCGGCACCGGAAGCCGGTTCTCCGGCGGACCGTCGTCCACGTCCTGGCGTGACGGCGGCACGCGTCAGCATGCCGACAGCCGGCCACGGGGATCCACGTCGCGGGACCAGTGGACCTCGCGCAGCCATTCGGACACGCAGACTCGCAGCAGCCGCGATGCCCGGCCCGCCTGGCAGGGCGAGCGCCGCCACAGCGGACAGGTGCGCCGCGAATTCTCCGGCTCGGGGCGCAGCATCACTCCCGATCCGGGCCGCAGCAGCCCCAACTTCAGGGACCGCTCCAGCTACGGCCAGCAGGCCGAAACCGCCCAGCGCAGCCTGCAGCAACGCAGGGAGCAGATGGAACGGCAACGACGCACCCACTCCGTGCCCGCATGGCAGTCGCAAGGTGCTCAGCGCCCGGAAACCCGCGGTCGGCAGGGCACACGCGGTGGTGAGGCACGCGGTACCCGTCCCGATCGAGGCGCCGTGACCGAGCGGCGCGGCCGGATCGAACATTCGCGGCCGTCGCGCTCCGACAACCGCCCCGCCGCACGTGGCGGTACCGACTCCGGCTGGCAGGGTCGCCAGCGAGGCGGCGGATATGAGGGCTCGCGCATGCAGTCCCGGCAGGATCACGGGCGGACCATGCGTCGCGGTGAGGAACGCGGTCGAAGTTTCTCCCGCTGAGCCCCGATCGCAGGGCCTGTGGGCCGGGTTGTCAGCCAGGGGTACAACTGGCAGAGTGTGTCCGGACAGGCTCCCAGCCCTGCCGGAACCCGGTCACCTTGGAACACATCACCCGTAATCCACCTCGCGTCATGGATGCCGTACTCTTGCCATTCCGCCGTCTCCTGCAATCACTGACCTTCGTCGCCGTCCTCCTGGGTTTCACCGTCGCTGCCAAGGGGGACGACTTCGCGCTGCCCCTCGCCGGGGCCGATCAGCTGGACGTACGTGTGTGGCAGGGTGACGGTGACGGCCCCCTGTTCGTCTGGATCCTGAACCAGTACGGGGAACGCCCGGGCAGTGAACGACAGGCGGCCCGGCTCGCGGAACGGGGTGCGACGGTCTGGCAGGTGGACCTGCTGGACTCGCTGTTGTTGCAGCGGGACAACGAAACGGCCCGCAGCCTTGACGGTGAACCGGTGGCGGCGTTGCTTGAGGCCGCCGTCGAAAGCGGAACCGGACCCGTGGTGGCCGTGGCCTGCGATCGCATGTCGACCCCGCTGCTCCGCGGGCTGCGACTCTGGCAGGAGCGCGCCGACGACGACACAGCCGTGGCCGGCGCCGTGCTGTTCTATCCGAATCTCTATCGGGGAACCCCTGTGGCCGGGGAGGATCCGGAACTTCTGGGCATCGCCGGCGCCACCGGGCTTCCCGTGGCCGTTCTGCAGCCCGAACTGGGCGTGCATCGCCAGCGACTCAACGATCTGCTGGACACCTTGCGCCAGGGCGGCAGCGTCGCCTACGGCTGGCTGATCCCGCGGATGCGCGACTATTACCTGCAGTACACGGAACGCCCGAACACGGAGATCTTCGAAGGTTTCGGGGGCCCCATACCTCCGGACGTCCGCGAGGTCCAGGAGAACACGGTCAACCAGCTCATGGCGGCAACCCGCCTGCTGGCCGCCGCACCCCGGGCGGACCGCCTGGTTGCACTGGACGAACAGGCCGAGGAGTCCATTGACACACCCTTCGGCCTGGTGGAGCGACCGCGGGAAACGGCACCGGACTTCGACCTGGTGGATGCCCGGGGCGAACGCCACACGCTGGAGGAAAGCCTGGGGCGGGTGACGCTGGTGAATTTCTGGGCCACCTGGTGTCCGCCCTGCGTCTACGAGATCCCCTCCATGAACCGCCTGGCCGGAGACTACACCGAGGACGAGTTCGCCATCGTCTCCATCAACTTCAAGGAAGAGGCCGACCACATCCTCTCGTTCATGGAAGACGTGCAGGTGGACTTTCCCGTGCTCATGGACCTGGACGGCTCCGTGGCCGGCGAGTGGCGCGTGTTCGCATTCCCCAGCTCCTTCCTCCTGGACCGTCAGGGCCGGATCCGCTACTCCGTGAATGCGGCCATCGAATGGGACACCGAGGAGATCCGCCGGGTCATCGACCGGCTTCGTGAGGAAGGCTGAGCCCCGGGTCTTGTCACGAAGGACCAAGGCGGCCGTTGCCGGGACTATACTCCGGGTAAGCGTCAGTTTCCCGGAGGTACCATCATGGCCATCTCACAAACCCTCAAGCGGTTCCTGGACGAGCACGGCGTGCAGTACGAGGTGTTGAAACACTCCCACACGCCTTCGGCCAGCCGCAGCGCCGAAGCCGCCCACGTGCCCGGCGACACCCTGGCCAAGGCGGTGGTGCTGGAAAATCACGGCACCCACATGCTGGCCGCACTCCCCGCCACGCGCCGCCTGCAACTGGGCCGTCTGCACCAGGCCCTGGGCGAGCATGTCGGTCTGGCCACGGAAGACGAGATCGGCGAGCTGTTCCCGGACTGCGAGCGCGGCGCTGTACCCGCGCTGGGAACGGCCTACGGACTGGAAACCGTGCTGGACGACAGCCTGGCCCGCCAGGACGATGTCTACATCGAAGGCGGCGACCACGAATCCCTCGTGCACCTGAGCGGCGACTCCTTCCGCTCCCTGCTGGGCCAGGTCCGCCACGGCGATTTCAGCGCGCACGTCTGAACCGCACAACCCGCATATCTCACCGGGATCGCGATCGGCCGTGCGCATTCCCTCCCGCGGACCTCGGTGGTGTGCGGTGGCCTTCCTGCGTTCGTGAACGTATGATGCGGACCAACCCGGAACGGGCGGATCCGAAACCACGTCACGGACGCATCATGGACAACCTCAAGCAAGCCATCGAACAGCAACGCCGCCGTCTGGAAGGCCTGCTCCACGACCCGTTGAAACGCATCGCTGAACGCCTCCCTGCGGCCTGGCCGGACCGCGAGGCACTGGACGCCGTGCTGCAGCCGGCCATCCAGGAGATCCCCGAGTGCCGGTTTCTCTACGCGCTCAACACCGCCGGCATCCAGCTCTCCGACAACATCTCCCGCACCACCCTGATGCCCGAATACTTCGGTCGCGACCGCTCGCAGCGCCCCTACATGAACGAGGTCGTGCCCGCGGACGGGTTTCTGCTTTCCGATGCATACATCAGCCTGCACGCCAAGCGCCCGTCCCTCACCGCGCTTCAGCTGGTGCGTGATGAACAGGGCAACGCCCTGGGGTTTCTCGGCGCGGACTTCGACCTGCGCAGCCTGCCCCACACCGCGAGCCTCTACGAGGAATCCACCGAATGGCGCCAGATCAAGGGCGATCCATCCATTCGCGGCACCGTGTTCCAGCAGAGTCGCAGCGAAAGCCTCATGGACCGGGACATGGACGCCGTGATACCGGTGCTCGACGAGCTTTTCACGGAGCGCGGCGTATTCCAGGCCGTGGTGCACTTCTCCAGCAGCCGCGCCACGGTCTGGACCCTGGACGATCCCTACCGTTACCGAATCCTTACCCACGAGTCCCTGAGCGACCCGGACACCTGCCTCGCCTTCCCGCACCGGGACTACCCCGAGAACGCCCGAATCCCGGCCCCGGCGATTCGCGAGATCCTGGAGAACCTGAGGACCCTGCGCTTCGCCGACGAAACCGTCTATCTGCGCTCATCCTCCATCAACATCTTCAACGGCATGGTGAGCCTGACCTTCTCCTGCGACGGCTCCCACTACATGACCTGGTCCGAGTTCCTGGACCGCTCCGCCGATTTCTGGCTCGGCAGCGCGGGCTGATTTTTCCGAAAAGCGTTCTTCACCACGAAGCGCACGAAGGACACGAAGGACACGAAGAGAAAGATGATTTTCTCTCGCAAAGACGCTAAGCACGCAAAGGAATGCTGTGATCATAGGGCGCCCCATGGGCGCCGCCGGCCGCGTAATGATCTTGCGGCGGGCACGGCCCGCCCTATCCGATTTCCTTTGCGTGCTTTGCGGCTTCGCGAGAGACCCTTAGTCAACGTCCTGCCGAAGCCCGCGCATTGATGTCGCGTGCAGGATGGCTTCGATGCGGGATTGGCGCCCACGGGGCGCCCTATGAATTGTCTTCGTGTCCTTCGTGTGCTTCGTGGTTAGACAATAGCCGGCATCACCCAGGCAACCGTTCCCGCAGCCCCGGCAAATCGAATGTTTCGATGAATCGCACGCCGCGCGCCGCCAGTGCCAGGGCGACGTTCGCGTCGTTGACTTCGTAGACCGCGAGTTGCGCCGACTCGAAGGCCAGGGGGCCGCTCTTCGGCAGACCGCGGACGTTGCAGAAGAGGTAGCCGAGCCCCATCCCGGAGAGGTGCTCGCGATCCGCCCAGCGCGACACCACGCCGCCCAGCCCGCATTTCTCACCGCCGTTCGTGGCGAAGGCGTCGATGTCTGTCCTGCGTGAGGCCTCGGCAAGCAACGGCACAGAGAAGGAAATGAGCACACAACGCGCCGCCACCGGGGACAGCGCGGCAAGTACGGCATCGAGCACCGGCTGTACGCCGAACCGTTCCACGGCGACGCGCTTGATCTCCGCGAAGGCGGTGACATGGGGATGCATCTCCAGCAGCGCCACCACCTGTGCCAGACTCACCAGCCGGTTATCGGCATAGCGTTCCCCGAAACGATCCCGCTCCGGCGCGGCCAGGGTCATCAGCGTGGCAAGGGGAAACTCATGCACGGCACCGGGGAGGCCGCAGACACGATGCAGGGTCTTGTCGTGAAAGAGGACCGGTACGCCGTCGGCGGAGAGCTGAACATCCATTTCGACGTAACGGGCGCCGCACCGTATCGCGGCCTCCATCCCCGGCAGGGAGTTCTCCGGGAACCGGGCCGCGTAACCGCGGTGGGCGATCAGTTCAGGGACGGCCTGCGCCATTGCACTGCGCCGCCAACCACCTGTATCTGCGGGCTGCGGGGAAAAATCGATAGTGAACGGCGTGGTGCCCTGTCAGCACTGCGCCCCGGACTCATGCCTCGGGCAGTCCTTCTTCACCGGTCGGCCGTCGGCAATCCAGGCCGTAATGCCGTCGGTCACGTTGTAGACCTGCTCATAGCCCGCCTGTTCAGCCATGGCCCGGGCCAGCAGCCCGGTACGGTTGCCAACCCGGCAGATGATCACCACCGGCTCGTCCGGCTTTACCAGGCTGTGCAGCTCCGCCGGAAAGCTTTGCACGAAGTTGCCCCCGTCATCGAATGCGGTGAGCAGGTGACTGCCCTCCACCACGCCCGTTTCGCGCCACTCGTCCGGACGTCGCACGTCGATCACCGTATAGCCCTTGTCCATGAGCGCCTTCAGCTCCGCGTTGTCGACCTCGCCGAAGGGCGGCGGCTGGACGTCCAGCAGTTCCACCTCGAAACGCAGGGTCGCGTTGGGCGGAATCACGCCGCCGGCGCCGGCCGGGCCATAGGCAAGCTCCGGCGGGATAATCAGTTCACGCTTGCCCCCGACGCGCATACCGTCGATGCCCATCTCCCAGCCCGGAATCACCTGGCCCATGCCGAGCACCAGCGAGAACGGCGTATCGCGGTCGTGGCTGGAGTCGAACTGTGTGCCGTCTTCGAGCCAGCCGGTGTAATGGACCACGACGGTGTGGTTGCGAGCGGCCTTGGCCCCCTCGCCCTCGGTCAGGTCGCGGGTCTGAACCTCGGCCGCTCCCACGGACGCGGCAAACACAAACGACAGGGCAATCATCCAGAATCTGCTAATCACGAAAAGCTCCAGGAACGTAAGGAAACATGCGAATCGGCTTGTAGCCTAACACAGTTGAGACGAGCCACCTGCCCCCGTCATTCCCTGCGCAGCAATCGGTCCACCACCAGGGTGCCCAGCCGTCCGGCGCGATACTCGCGCTTCAGGGCATCCCTGTCGTAGACCTCGGTCACCCATCGGGCAAAATCCACAGGTTCTTTTCGGGAATCCTGCTCATAACGGCGGAAGAAATGATCCAGGATGCCGGGCCCGCCCCAGGGCAGGTGCCCGTAACGGAAACCCAGTTGTCCGATGGCCTCGGACACCGGCCGGCCTTCATGCAGTGCGAGATAAAGCGCGGCCATGAACCCGGCACGATCGGCACCCGACTTGCAGTGCACCAAAGCGGGATACTCGATCTCCCGAAACAGACGCTGCGCCGCCAGCAGCTTTTCCCGGGACGGCGCGGAACGGGAACCCACGGGGAAATCCACCAGCCGGACGCCATGACGCTGGCAGGCCTCCTGCTCCAGCAGGTAGGTCCCGTTCCCGCGGGCACCGCGCAGATTGATGATGGTGCGCACGCCGCGCCTGGCCATGCGGGCCACCTGCGCCGGCGACGGCTGTGCAGAACGATACAGATTCGGCGAAACCCGGTGACGGTTGCTGTACACGGCCCGGATGAAGCCGTGGTCCACCAGCAGCAGTTCCACGCGGGCGATGAAACGCTCCCAGGGCGTACGCATCTCGCCCCGCTGCCCATCGAGCCAGCGGGGCCACCAACTGGCCAAGGATTTGAAGAATCCACTCATTTAAGGAGTTTTCTCTCGCGAAGACGCGAAGCACGCCAGGGAAAGGGACTTGGAGTTTACAACCATCCGTAGGTTGGGGTGAGCATCGCGAACCCCAACAGGCGAGGCATGCTCGGGCACTGCGAGTTGGGGTTCGCAATGCTCACCCCAACCTACGGTACAGCCTTTCCCTGAACGCTTTTCTTGGCGTGCTTCGCGTCTTCGCGAGAGAACAGAACTTCCGTCGCTCCCTGGCACCCAGACCCTATCCTCTCACCAAGCGGCCAAGCATCGGCAATTCTACTCCTCCGGAATACGGGCACGCACCGCGTCGCGGTCGAACCACCACTTGTCGCCCACGATGGCGTTGATGATCAGGGCCAGCCGCGGAAAGAGGCGCTCGATGTTGTTGAGTTCGTACATCTCGATCCAGGTCTCCAGGGTCTCCTGGTCCTCGATGCCCCGGTGGCGGCGCGCCACCTTGGCAATGACCTGGTTGGTGAGAAACGTCAGGTTGTCGCGTTCGCGGCCCTCGGTGCGCAGCCCGGCAATGTAATGGGCCACCATGGCCGCCACGGCCGCGCCGTCCGAATCCTCTGGAGTCTCGTCCACCACGTGGTTGAGCATGCCCACGGTGGTGTGGGCCTGGATGGGGAAGGTCACGCCCAGCCACACCCCGTGGCCCAGGGCCACGATGGAATCTTCCTGTTCGCTGCGGTAGAGGATGTCGCACGCCTCCACCGCCTCCTGCCAGGCCCCGGCCTCCACCAGCGGCTCCAGCAGCGGGCGCACGGTCTCCCACGCCTCCGCGTGGCGTTCCAGTCCCAGCAGCGCCTCGCCCATGTCCAGCAGGACGTGGGCACGCTCGATCAGGGGCGTGTCATTTGTCATGGCCGCCAGTTGCCCCTGCAACTCCGCCAGACGTTGCTCCATGGCGGCCTGGTCGGTGGAGAGCACGCCCGTGAAGGGGTTGCCGGGACGGGTCTCGGGGTTGTGATCCATATTGCAGTCTCCGTATGCTTCGGGCACACATAACTTGAGCGGGAAGGTCTGGCTTTTTACCGAAGCGCGGCCCGCTGCGCAACCGCACCGGCAGCCGACTCCCGTATACTGTGCCAGAAATCAATGTGTTAGAGGAACCATGAAGAGCTACCAGACCCTCGTGGACGAGGCGCTGAAGCACGTGCCGGAGATCATGCCCTGGGACCTGCGCGAGCGCATCGAGCAGTCCGAACCCCCGATGCTGCTGGATATTCGCGAGCCGGAGGAATACACCGCCATGCACATTCCCGGGAGTGTGCACGTGCCGCGCGGCATCCTCGAGGCGGCCGCAGATTGGGGGTTCGACGAGACCGAGCCGCGCCTGGCGGGCGCCCGGGACCGGGAAATCGTGGTCATATGCCGCTCGGGGCGGCGCAGCGCACTGGCCGCGCGCACCCTGCAGGAGTTGGGCTACGCCCGCGTGCAGTCGCTGAAGCTCGGCGTGCGTGGCTGGAACGACGACGACGGCCCGCTCGAGGACGCCGACGGAAACGCCGTGGACCCCGAGGAAGCCGACGCCTATCTGCGCGTCAAGGTACGGCCGGATCAGATGGGGCCGGCGGACGAGGCGTGATTGTTTTTGGGGCGTTGCGGACCTGCGGGGAAAGGCCGATACGGTGGAGGCTCCGAGTGGCATGGATTTTGACTCTCGCGAAGACGCGAAGCCCGCAAAGAAAGTCGGAGACATGCGATGGAACAACAGCAGTAGGTTGGGGTGAGCGAAGCGAACCCCAACAGCCGCGACAAGCTTTACTCCGAAGTTGGGGTTCGCTTCGCTCACCCCAACCTACCGCTGCCAAGGCCTTTGTTGCACCTGAATGCTTTCCCTTGCGAGCTTCGCGCCTTCGCGAGAGAACATTCTCTTTTCATGCCGGAGTTCCCGGCATGAACCAGCAAAACGGAGCATTTCCAATGTACAGACTTCTCAGCGCACTGATGTTCACCGCCCTCCTGGCCGCCTGCGGCGGCAATACCGCTTCGGACACCGGCGTGAGCGGCACGGTGAGCATCGATCCGCAACTGACGGAGCGGGTCTCTGCCGATGACACCGTCTTCATCTTTGCCCGGCTGCCCGAGGGCCCGCCCATGCCGCTGGCCATCCTGCGCCTGCAGGTGTCTGACCTGCCCTATGAGTTCCAACTGGACGACAGCCAGGCCATGACCGACATGACCCTCTCCTCCGCGGACCGTGTGGTGGTCGTTGCACGGGTCTCGCGTACCGGTCAGGCAATGCCCTCCCCCGGGGACCTGGAGGGTCAGAGCGGTACGGTGTCCACAGGTTCTCAGGGCCTGGAGATCGTGATTGACCGGGTCATCCGCTGACGCTCAGCCACGCGCTTATGGTTCCAGATTGCTTCCGAGTGCTCACACGCCCTTCTCAGGGGAAGGTCATCCCTCCCGCGCAAATACACTCAAGCCAAGCCATTGCTGCATCCGCGCCTTGATCTCCGGCGCGCCGACCAACTGAAGCGTGCCGTCGCGTATGGCTTCCCGGACGGTCATGAGGCCCATCCAGATGGCCGTCATGGTGCGCAGATCGGTGGCCACATGCAGGTCGACGTCATAACCGGGATCAATCATGCACAGATCCACGGCACCGCTACCAGGTTTGTTGTCGATGACCAGCCACCAGCGGCGCTGGCCCCGCTCGACATCCCGATACAGAAACTGAACCGTCACCTGGCGCGGCGGCAGCGGGCTCGGATTGAGATTTCGGCGCATGTCCCACATCAGGAGGGACGGATCCAGGTTCTTGAGGGAAAGTTGCGATTCCAGCCAGCGCTGGCCCCAGAAACCCATGGCCATGACCACCGGACGGAGATCCTCGCCTGCTTCGGTAAGTCGGTAGACCGGGTTGCCCGAGGCGGCATCATGCGCCCGTGCAACCACGCCCAGCGTTTCCAGTTCGCGCAGCCTCTTGGACAGCAATGCGGGTGAGATGCGGGGCAACCCCCGGCGAAGGTCATTGAAGCGCGTACTGCCACACAGGAGCTCACGGATAACCAGGAAGGTCCATCGTGTACCGAGCACCTCGGAAGCCATCGCGACGGGACAGAACTGCCCGTATCCGCGCACTTCCATAGACTCCACCTCCCGGCACGCCGATCCCGCGCACCTCCGGATCGTCATACCGCCCCCAACGACTCCCCGAGCCGGGCGGTACAGTTGATGAACTGGAGGATAGCGTAGCAATCGACTAGAACATTGACAAACAGCGGGGGTGCGGCAGGTGCCACGACCGCAAGGGTCGAAAGTACACCAATGCAATCGAGGGGGTGAATCATGTCCAGCTCGACTCAAACCGTGCTTGATAACCACCTGCAGGCGACGGGCATCGGGATCGACGCGATCATGGAGGATTTTGGCGAAACGTCTGTCCTGATCACGGAAGAAACCATATACCGCGGACCGGACGAGATTCGCCATTTCTTCAACACGCTTTTCGAATCGCTTCCCGATACGTTCATCGAACGATTCACCGTGACCCGCCGGGAGATCGTTGACGAGGTGGCCTACATCGTCTGGGAGGCGAAACCGTGGGTCGAACGGGCCACTGATACGTTCGTGGTCCGAGACGGCCGGATCCGATTTCAGACGTTCACGGCATTCAAGCCCTGAACTCGCACCAGGAATGGCGAATGATTGTGGTCTCTCGGCCTGTCTCGCACCGTCTCTCAAAGGACAAGCGTGGCCGTGACTACGGGTTCGAGTGAACAGCAAGTGAGACAGGTCGAGAGACAGCAGGCGCCGCGAAAAATCCCGGAAGCAAACAGGAGGTGAATCATGACAGCAGAGGCCACCGCCCCGGTCACCCCGGAGGAGATAAAAGCGCTGAAGACCCGGCTGAAGGCCACCTGGGAGGCCGGTGACTACGGATACTTTGCTCGACACCTGGAACCCGGCGCCCTGGAGTTTCTCGAGCGTCTGCCCATTGAACGTGGAACACGCATGCTCGACGTCGCCTGCGGCGCAGGCCAGATAAGTATTCCCGCGGCACGGACGGGCGCCATCGTTACCGGGGTGGACCTTGCCTCGAACCTGGTGGATCAGGCCCGAAGCCGGGCCCGGAGCGAGAACCTCGACATCCGGTTCGAAGAAGGTGACGCCGAGTCCTTGCCCTACGAGGACGAAACGTTTGACCTGGTGGTCAGCCTGATCGGCGCCATGTTCGCTCCCCGCCCTGACAGGGTGGCTGCCGAGCTGGTACGCGTATGCCGGCGCGGCGGGACCATCGTGATGGCCAACTGGACACCCGAGAGCTTCGTGGGCCAGATGTTCAAGACCGTGGGCAAGCACGTACCGCCGCCGCCCGGCATGGCCTCGCCCCTGCTGTGGGGCAACGAGGACACTGTGAAGGAACGCCTGGGCTCGCAGGTCTCACAGCTGCGGATAACGCGGCGGCGGTACCCGTTCAACTATCCCTTCCCGCCGGCCGAGGTCGTTGAGCACTTCCGCCAGTACTATGGTCCGGTCAACCGCGCATTTGCATCCCTGGACGAGCAGGGACAGGACAATCTCAGGACAGACCTGGAAGCCCTCTGGGAACACCACAACGAATCCACTGACGGCACCACGAGTTGCCGCCCCGAATACATTGAAGTGCATGGGGTGCGTTAGAAGGGAATCAGAGGACGACGCAAGCCGTCGGGCTCAACTCCTGCTATCCGCGCAAGACCGGATCGTACGAACACCGAATCCACCGTCATGTCAGTCATGAGGAGGGGACCATGAGAGTCATCACACAAAACGAACATGAATTTCATCCGATGGGCAGCGACAGCGACCTGGAGGTGTGCATGGTGCGGGAAGCCGAGAACGGCGGCATCTCGGGGTTCATCAGAATCCGAAAAGGCGCCACGCTGCCCAGGCACAGGCACATCGACGCCGAAGAAACCTACATGATCAAAGGCAGGATGGACCTCGGCGATGGCCGGATCGCTCAAGCGGGCGACTATCTGGTCATGGATCCGGATGAAGTGCATGAAATGGTGGCCATGGAGGACAGTCTGTTCTTCGTAACGGCTCACAAGGGAGTCGAGTGGCTCTGACCCGGAGGCGCGGCGCTAGCCCGCATATCTCACCGCTCGGACACCGGCTGGTTCGCAACAGGTTGAAACATAAGCGGAATGCGTTGGAATGACCGCCAACCTCAGCATGACAGTCTGTTCCCGCCGGTGTCCTATCGCGGTTCAGGCTCGTCTTCNNATCCTTCGCCTGCTCCCGCGATCCCGGTGAGATATGCGGGCTAGCCCTCAGGATCTGTGACCTCCTGGGCCTCGGCGCTGAGTTCCGCCACCTCCGCGTCTGTCAGCAAGTTCATGGATCGTATGAGCCGCAGGGACATGTAGGCACTTGAACGGGAAAAACGGTCGAAGGCCGCGGCAATCAACTTGTCTCGTTCGTGAATCAGGCGGAAAAGCTCAAGGTAGCGTTCATGGGCCGACGACGTCTGCTTCATACAGATCTCGCGGCATTCATCCAGAATCCGTTGCGAAAACCGCTCCAGCGCCAAAGCACGGATACGCTTGAAAACCTTCCAGTCGGATTCCCTCATCCTCATTTGATACCTCCATGGTGCAGCAGCAGTAGGTTGGGGTTCGCTTCGCTCACCCCAACCTACCGCTGCCAAGGCCTTTGTTGCACCTGAATGTTTTCCTTTGCGAGCTTCGCGCCTTCGCGAGAGAACATTCTCTTTTCATGCCGGAGTTCCCGGCATGAACCAGCAAACCGGAGGTCTCCAATGTTCAGACTTCTCAGCGCACTGATGCTCACCGCCCGGTGAGATATGCGGGTTAGTTGAGGCCGACTCGCCTCAGCGGCGCACGAACAGGGCCATGGATTCCACGTGGGCGGTGTGGGGGAACATGTCCATCACGCCTGCTGCCTCCAGATCATAGCCGTGGGTGTTGACCAGGACGTCGGCATCCCGGGCCAGGGTGGCCGGGTTGCAGGAGACGTAGACGATCCGCTGCGCGCGCAGCCTCCCCAGAAGGTCCATCACACCCGCCGCGCCCGCCCTGGGCGGATCCAGCAGCACGGCATCGTAGGCCTCGCGGGCCCAGGCAGCATCGGCGACGTCCTTTACGGCCAGGTCGGCGGCATGGAACGTGGTATTGGCGATTCCATTGAGTGCGGCATTGTCCCGGGCGCGGGCCACCATGGCCGTCTCGCCTTCCACGCCCGTCACGTGACCCGCGCGCCGGGCCAGCGGCAAGGCGAAGTTGCCAAGGCCGCAGAACAGATCCAGCACCCGGTCCCGGGGTCCCGCACCCAGCAGTTCCACCGCCTGCGCCACCATCGCGCGGTTGATGTCGCGGTTCACCTGCACGAAATCCAGCGGGCCGAAGGGAATGTGCACGTCGAAATCCGGGTGCGCGTAGATCAACGGTACTGGCTCGGCCGGCCACAGCGGGTGCACCGTGTCGGGGCCCTTGGGCTGCAGCCAGACCTGCACGCCCTGCTCGCGGGCGAAGGACTCGAGCCGTTCGCGGTCCGCCGGGCTCAGGGGCTTCAGGTTACGGAACACCAAGGCGGTCTGGTCGTCGTCATCCACGGCGATCTCGATCTGCGGAATGCGGTCGCGGGCGTCCATGGTGGTGAGCAGGTCGCGCAGGGCGCGGATGCGCCGCCCCACAGCGGGATGCAGCACCTCGCAGCCCTCGAGGGCCGCGAGGAAATGGCTGTAACGCTCGCGAAAGCCTACCAGTGCCCCGCCCTTCTTCAGCACGTATTTGGCGCTCAGGCGCGCCTTGCGCCGGTATCCCCAGGGATCGGCGACGATGGGCTCAAGGGTGCGTTGCGGTCGCACGCGTCCCACGTGTTCCAGCACCTCCAGGACGGCCTGTTCGCGGGCCCGGATCTGGGCCTCGGGGTGCATGTGCTGCAGACTGCAGCCGCCGCAGACACCGAAATGGGGGCATCTGGGATCGGCCCGGTCGGGGGAGGCCTGCAGGACTTCATCCACCGCCGCTTGGTCGTAGCGGCGGTGGCGGGCGACGTAACGGGCCCTGACCCGCTCGCCGGGCAGTGCGCCGTCCACGAACAGGGCCTTGCCCTCGACGCGGGCGACGCCACGACCCTCGTGGGTCAGGGATTCGATCATCACCTCCACCGGCGCGGGCAGCGCCGGTGCCGCACGGGTACCGCGTCTCATCAGGCGCGCTTCCCGGCCTGCCAGGCTTCCAGGAAGGCGGTCAGATGCGGCTCGGTGGATTCGGACAGCAGCGTGCGCACCCGCTGGAGTTCGTCGTCGAGCCCCTGCTCGGAAAGCCTTCCGCGCAGGCGCTCGAAGCGCAGGTAGACCAGGTAGGTGTTGAGCACGTCGGTCTCACAGTAGTTGCGGATGCCGCGGATGTCGCCGGCCAGATACGCATCCCAGACCTTGGCCCCGCTCATGCCCATTTTGCCCGGAAAACCCAGCAGGCTCGCCACCTCGTCCAGCGGCGCGTTGGCGCGCATCTGGTAGCCGGCCAGCACGTCCATGAGATCGAGATGACGCCAGTGAAAGCGCGAGAGGTAGTTGTTGAACCGGAACTCCCGGTCGTCGTCGCCGGTGTCCCAGTAACGCGGCGCGCTGATACCGTGCAGCAGCGCCCGGTAGTGCAGCACCGGCAGGTCGAAGCCGCCGCCGTTCCAGGTCACCAGCATCGGGGTGTACTTCTCCAGCCCCTCGAAGAAGCGGGCCACCAGTTCGGCCTCGGGGGCGTCCTCCTCGCCCAGGGACCACACGGCCAGCCGGTCGCGGGTGGCGAGCACCACGGAGATGGCGACGATGCGGTGCAGGTGATGCGCCAGAAAGTCGCTGCCCGTCTTCTGCACCCGAAGCTGCATGAGCGCCTTGGCCGTGTCCTCGTTCGAGAGCCCTTCGAAGCCATGGATGCGCTGCCCGCCCTCCACGTCGGGGACGGTCTCGATGTCGAACACCATCACCGGCATCATGCGGGAAACACCCCCGTGGAGATGTAGCGATCGCCCCGGTCGCAGATGATGGAGACGATCACCGCGTTCTCCACCGCCTTCGAGAGGCGAAGCGCGGCGGCCACCGCGCCGCCCGAGGACACCCCGCAGAAGATGCCCTCCTTCGAGGCCAGCAGGCGCATGGTCTCCTCCGCCTCCGGCTGGCTCACCTCCAGGGTGCGGTCGACGCGGGCCTCGTCGAAGATACTGGGCAGGTATTCCTTGGGCCAGCGCCGGATGCCGGGAATGCTGGCGCCCTCGGCAGGCGTGACACCCACGATCTCGATCTCTGGATTCATCTCCTTGAGGTATCGGGAAGTGCCCATGATGGTGCCCGTGGTGCCCATGGAACTGACGAAATGGGTGACCCGGCCATCCGTGTCGCGCCAGATCTCCGGGCCGGTGCCCTCGTAATGGGACAGCGGGTTGTCGGGGTTGGAGAACTGGTCGAGCACTTTGCCCTTGCCCGCGGACTCCATCTGCTTGGCGAGATCGCGGGCACCTTCCATGCTCTGCTCGCGGCTGACCAGGATGATCTCGGCCCCGAAGGCCTTCATGGAGGCGCGACGCTCGGCGCTCATGTTTTCCGGCATAATGAGTACCATGCGATAGCCCTTCATGGCCGCCACCATGGCCAGCGCGATGCCCGTGTTGCCGCTGGTGGCCTCGATCAGGGTGTCACCAGGGCGGATCTCCCCCCGTTCCTCGGCCTTGCGGATCATGCTCAGCGCCGGCCGATCTTTCACCGATCCGGCGGGATTGTTGCCCTCCAGCTTCACCAGTATGGTGTTGGAGGTCTCTCCGGGCAGACGCTGAAGGCGGACCAGCGGCGTGTTGCCGACGAATGATTCCAGGGTGGGATAGCTCATGGATTCGAGAGAAATCACGGGTGCTTGGGCCCCACATTATAAACAAGACCAGGGAGTAGCGTCCTGAACGCATACAAAGCCCGATTCCTCCGCCCCGGCCCATTCGCGCAGGGGTCGCGCGGCGCGTGCGCTGCGATCCTGTGCCTGGTGGCCATACTTGGACCCGGCCAGCAAACGGATGCGGCGGAGCCGCCCCTGACCGAGCACGATTTCTTCGCCGACATGCCCGTGGTACTCACCGCCACCCGTCTGCGTCAGCCGGTCTCAGAGGCCCCCGCAGCGGTCACCATCATCGACCGGGAAATGATCGACGCCTCGGGTGCCCGCGAGCTGGTGGACATCCTGCGCCTGGTACCGGGCATGATCGTGGCGCGACACAGCAATCACGAGCCGGTGGTCACCTACGGCGGGCTGCCGGAACGTTTCGCCCGGCGCATGCAGGTGCTGGTGGACGGGCGTTCCGTCTACCAGCCCTTCTCCGGCGGCGTGCTGTGGCCCGACCTGGGGCTGGCCATCGAGGACATCGCCCGCATCGAGGTGATTCGCGGCCCCAATGCCGCCGCCTACGGGCCGAACTCCTTCCAGGGCATCATCAATATCATCACCCGGCATCCGGCAGAGATCCCGGGCCGGCACGTCACCACTCGGGTCGGCAACAACGGGGGGCGCGACCTCATCGGCCGACAGGCCGGCAGGCAGGGTGATCTCGATTACCGCCTGACCCTCTCTACACAGGAGGATGACGGCTTTCCCGACGGCAACGACGACAAGCGCGCGTACTTCGCCGACCTACGCCTGGACTACCGGTTGACGCACCGGCATACCTTCAGCACCTACGCCGGCGCGGGACAGTCACGCAAGGGCCGAGGCCGGCCGGCTGAGGATCTGGACCCTGAACGGCACTTCACCACCGACCGCGCACATGTGCATCTCAAGCTGGAGCAGGACGCGGCCACAGACCAGAGCTGGACACTGGAGTATGCGTATCAGCAATACCGCACCGTGGACGAGTTTGACGTGGCGTTCCTTGGACTGCGGGTCCCCATCGACGAGAACGTGCGCACCGAACGGCACGATTTGGGACTGGAACACCGCCGGCACGTGGGGGCGGCCACTCGAGTCGTCTGGGGCGGCGGGATACGCCATGACCGGGTAGTGTCACCCACCTATTTCGGGGAACATAGCCCCGTCAGCGACGACCTCTACAGGGCCTTCGCAAGTTTTGAGCACCTGCTCGGCGACGTCACCACCTTGAACCTGGGCGCCATGTACGAACACAGCCGGCTGTTCGGTGACGAAATCTCACCAAGGGCAGCCCTCAACGTACGTGCACACCCCCGGCACACCCTGCGCTTCATCGCAGCACGCGCCACCCGCACGCCTGTGCTCACGGAGGAACTCGCCTACCGTGTATATGACCTGACCGACCACGGTGTTCCACCGCCGAATAACATCCAGGTCGTGCTGGATGCCGAAGGGGGGCTCAAGCCGGAGACCATGGAGTATTTCGAACTAGGGCATCATCAGACCTTCGAGGGCACCAGGCTGACCCTGGATTCGAAACTCTTCAGCACGCGCATCCGCGGTCTGATCGACGCCTCCAGGGCTTCAACATCCTTCGCGGATCGTGGAGACGTGAGCTACGAGGGGGTGGAGGTCCAGGCCGATTACCGTCCGACACTGCGCACACGACTGCATGGCGGCTTCACGCATCACTTCTACCGCACGGATGACCGGGATGGCCGGTACGCCGATGCCATCCCCCGCAACATCCTCACCACAGCCATCAGTTCGCGGGTTTCGGATGCACTCACACTTTCGGCCAGGTATTACTGGTATTCCGAGGTCGACTGGGTCGACGGTGCCCCCATGGGTACCTACGACGGATTTCTGGACCTCTCCGCACGCTGGTCCCTGAACCGCGGTGCACACCTGGGCATCACTGTCCAGGACATTCTTGCGCGCGGATACGACGGACGGGGGCCGGACAACAGTGAGATCTACCAGGTAAACCGTCGGGAACCACGAAGTTTCGCGACACTGTCGGTGGACTTCTGAACAGGGAAGCTCGGACGGATATCAGGATGCCGACATACCTCAAGTCCTTCTGGCTCGTACTGCTTGCCGGGCTGCTGCCGGCAAGCGGGCCCTCCCAGGCCGAGCCGCAGGTCCCGGTCGAAACCCGCTGGCACGTGCTCCTGTTGGCAAGCGACAACACGCCCCTGCATCAGCGCGTCCTCTCTGCGCTGGAATCCCAGTTACGGGGCTCGGACGCGATCACCGCCCGAGCGGTGGCGGATACACCGGAAGCGACCCGGCTGGTCGCCGCCTTTGACTGCAGCGGGTGCCTGATCGTTACATCGGGCGTCGCGGCGCTTCAGACGACGCTCGACACCACTGTGGATGCGGAACTTCTCTCGATCGCGATTCCCAAGGAACGCTTCGAGCAGATCGGGGCATCAAGGGGCGACCCACCGCGCCTTTCCGCCATCTACATGGACGTGTCGCTCGCTGACATGCTGCAGGTCGTAGACCTCCGCCTGCATGGCGTGGAAACCGTGGGGATCATCACCGCCGACGGGAACCATCTGGAGCGCGAGCGGCTGCGGGGCGACCTGCCCGCGGGCACCTCCAGGTTCCGGGAGTACCGTGCCGGTGGTGAATCGGAACTGGTGGCGGTCTTCGAACAAGCGGCCCGGGAGACCGACGCCATTCTCGCCCTGCCTCACCCGCAGATCTACAACCGCGATACCATAGTGCGCATCATGCTGACCACCTACCGCATCGGCACACCCCTGATCGGCTACTCGGAAGGCCTGAACCGCGCCGGCGCCCTCATGTCGGTATTCGCGACTCCGGAGATGCTGGGCGAGGACGCCGGCCGGGTCATCGCCACGGCCGTCGGCGAGGGCGAGTGGCGGCCCCTGAGGCGCCATACCGTCCGCTATAACGTGGTCATCAACCGCCAGGTTGCCCACTCAATGCGCATCCGATTCAAAGACGGCTCATGATGCTGCACTCATGGAGAATCAAGCATCGCCTGCTGGCCCTGGCACTGGTGCCGGCCGTGGCGGTGGGTACGGCGCTGACCGTCTACTGGTCGATAATCAAAGTTCAGGAGATCGAATCGCGCCTGGAGACACGCGGCAACACGATCGCCGGTTTTCTCGCTCCGGCGATGGAGTATGGCGTCATCTCGGGAAACAGGGCCTACCTGCGTGCGGCCAGCCACCGTGCCCGCGAGGAACCGGACCTGGTTTCGGTACGCGTCGCCGATGACCAGGGCAACCTGCTGTACACCTACGTACAGGACCGCAGGCCGGACTCGCGCCTGCATGATCTTTCCGGTCTGCTGTTCGGGCATGGCGTACGTGCCTTCGAGGCGCCCATCACCCTGACAAGACTGGTTGACTACGAGGCCATGGGCGCCTCGCCCGCCGTCCCTGCGCCGGGTCCGGACCGGGTCATCGGGCACGTGACCGTCACCCTGTCCACCGTGCCCACTGCCATCGCCCAGACCGAGTGGATACTGCGCAGCCTGCTGATCGTCGCAGTGCTTCTGGCCGCCACCGCGTTCATGGTCCGCCTCGCGAGCCGGCCGCTGTCGCGCCCACTGGAGGAGATGGCGGACGTCGTCAACCGGATCGGCCGAGGCGAACTGGACGTCCAGGCGGACTCGCGCGCCGGCGGCGAACTGGGCCGGCTTGCCGAAGGCATCAACGGTATGGCCCGGAACATCCGGCGTTCCCATGTCCGCATGACCGAGCGGATCCAGGCGTCTACCCGGGACATTCAGGAACAACTCAAGCTCGTCGATGAAAAGAACCGGGCACTGAGCATGGCCCGTACACAGGCCGACGAGGCCAATCTGAAGAAGTCGCGACTGCTGGCCAGCATCAGCCATGAATTGCGCACACCGCTCAGCGCCATCCAGGGTTACACCGAACTGCTCTCGCAGCATGGCAATCTGGACGCACAACAGCAAAGCTGGCTGAACATCATCAACAACTCAAGCCGGGATACCCTCAAGCTCGTCAATGACCTGCTGGACGTCTCCCGCCTCGAATCCGGGCGTATCAACATCCGCAAGACCCGCTTCGATCTGGGTCAGTGCCTGTCCGAAGTCATCGGCATCTGCCGGCGCACACGGCGTGGACATTCGGTGGACGTCACCCTGCTGATCGACCCGGACGTTCCCGCGATCATCACCTCCGACAAGCTGCGCTTCAAACAGGTAATCACCAATATCCTCAGCAATGCCATCCGGTACACGCTGGACGGCCGTGTGCACATGCACACCCGGTTGCGACGTTCCGGGGAGCGCCGACAGCTGGAGATCGGCGTACGCGACTTCGGTCCCGGTATCGACCCCCGGGACCTGCCTCACATCTTCGAGCCATTCTTCCAGTCCAGCCAGCCTGGCGCCGTTGCACAGGGCGGCACCGGACTCGGTCTGAGCATCACACGCGGCATCGTTAACCTGCTGGGCGGACAGGTGCACGTGGAGAGCACGCAAGGGACTGGCAGCGTATTCACGGTATCGCTGCCCGTCTCCGACGCCGACGTGCCGCTGCCCACCCCCCCCTTGCCCGTTTCGGTGAGCGACGTGGCGGTCTGGTGCGACGATCCCGAGATGCGTCGAGCCATCGTGCGCACCCTGGAGGTACTTCGCCTGAGTCCCCATGCCTGCCACGACCTGGCGGATTACCTCAAGTACCTCGGCACGCGCGCACATGCCCTCGGCATCGTCTGGGTGCGGGAAATGACGGCCGGCGAGGCGGCAACACTGAAGGCACATCCGCCCGAACTGGCCCGAACACTCCTGGCGCGCGGCATCGGCATCGGTGAACGCCTGGTGCATGATCTGGCGGCCCAGGGCGCGCACCCGATCCCGCTGACGCTGTCGGTGGCCAGTATCCACCGTGCCGTTCACGAACTGACCCGACCCGCTTCCCCCGCCGGTGCGCAGAAGCGACGACCCGGAACAAAGGATTCCGGGAACCGCCTGGAAGGCCTCAGTTTCCTGGTGGCAGACGACAATGCCGTCAACCGCCGGTTGCTCACGGAATTCGTTCAGCGCCACGGCGGGCTGGTGACGCAGGCAACCGACGGTTTTGCGGCCGTTTCCGCCTACCGCGAGAAGCGGCCCGATCTCGTCCTGATGGATGTGCACATGCCGGGCAAGGACGGAATCGGCGCGCTGGAGGATATCCGCGCCTTCGATGACGCCGCACGGATCGTGGCCGTGACCGCCGACCTGCGGCCCGAGACACACATCGCGCTGCTGCAGACGGGCTTCGACCACGTGCTTTACAAGCCCGTGTCCGAAAGCGATCTGCTGGAATGCGTGGAGGGGCCACCTGAGGGCGCCCCGCAGAGCCGTCGCCGCGCGCCGGTGGAGTTCGACTCCACCCAGCCGATCCACGACGAGGACATCGCCCTGCAACGGGCGGGCGGCAACCCGCGCCTCGCCCGGGACATGCTTCAGATGCTCGTCAGCGATGTGGAGCGGGTTCAGGCTCAGATCAGTGAATCGCCCGTCCAGGGCGAGGCGCTTCTGGAGATGGTGCATCGTATTCATGGCGGCGCCCGATACTGCGGCACCCTGCGCCTGGCGGCCTGCAGCCAGGCACTGGAGATGGCGCTAAAGGGAGGTCAGACAGAGCGCGCCGGCAACCTGCAAGGCGCCTGGCTCGCCGAGATGGACGCGCTGCTTGAGCAGGCCGACGACCTGCTGGAATCCCTCTACAGCAGCACCACCGGCACGGACTGAGCCCGCAGAGATGCCTATGGATCGGACGAGCGTTAAACCACGAAGGACACGAAGGACACGAAGAGAATTCATAGGGCGCCCCGTGGGCGCCAAACCGGCTCCGAAAGAATCGCGCAAGGGACACACTGCGTGGGCTCGGTGTGGCAGGGAATATGGGTCACTCGCAAAGACGCGAAGCACGCAAAGTACAAGCCTAAGGCGGGTCTTTTATTTCAATCAGGTTTTCTTGGCGTGCTTCGCGCCTTTGCGAGAGAAAATTGTTCTTGCTATTTCTTCGTGACCTTCGTGCGCTTCGTGGTTAAACACGCCGCGATCAGTCCCCCACCAAAACCACGAAGGCCAGCGCGTATTCGCGTTCGTCGGACAGGCTGATGTGCGAGTCCTTCACGCCCAGGCGTGCGGCCGTGGTCTCGGCGCGGCCGGTCAGGACCAGCACCGGCCTGCCACTGTCGTCATGGTCCACGCCGGCATCCGTGAAACGCATGTGGGCCCCCACACCCACACCCAGCGCCTTGCTGACTGCCTCCTTCGCGGCGAAGCGGCGGGCCAGGTAGGCCGCGGGCGCGGCACTTCGGTGGTATCCGGGCCATTCCACCGGATGCAGGATGCGCTCCGCAAAGCGCCCGCCGTGGCGGGCCAGCAGCTGCTCCACCCGGGCGATACTCACCAGGTCCGAGCCGATGCCCAGGATCCTCATGACGGGAGGCTCATGCGCGTGCCGCATCCATGGCCGCGCGCATGGCGCGCACAGCCTCGGTCAAGCCAGTGAAGAGGGCCCGGGCCACGATGGAATGCCCGATGTTGAGTTCATGCAATATGTCGATGGCGGCCACAGGACCCACGTTGTCATAATCCAGTCCATGACCGGCATTGACCACGAGCCCGAGGTGCCTGCCGTGCTCGGCGGCCTTCCGTATGCGGGCCAGTTCGGCCTCGCGCGCGGGGCCCGCCGGGGCGTTGGCGTAGGAACCGGTGTGCAATTCCACCACCGGTGCCCCGATGCGCCTGGCCGCATCGAGATGGGTGGGCTCGGGCTCCACGAACAAAGACACCTCTATGCCCGACTCCACCAGCGGCGCGCAAAAGTTTCCCAGGCGATCCTCTTCTCCCAGAACCTGCAGACCGCCTTCGGTGGTCAGCTCCTCACGGCGCTCCGGCACGATGCAGCAGGCCTCCGGTCGAACTCGCAGGGCGATGGCCTGCATCTCCGCCGTGGCGGCCATCTCCAGGTTCATGCCGGTGCGAACGCGGTCCCTCAGCGCTTCGACATCCCGGTCCTGGATATGGCGACGATCCTCGCGCAGATGCAGCGTGATGATATCCGCGCCGGCCGCCTCCACCAGGCGCACCGCCTCCACCAGATCCGGGTAGGGCGTGCCCCGCGCCTGCCGGATGGTGGCGATATGATCGATGTTCACACCCAGTCGAAGGTGTGTGTGCGGGTCTGCGTCAGGCGTCATGTTTCGGGATGTCCACTTGTTCAGTCTAATGCGAGCGCGGGCGCAGCAGCGCACGGCTCACCACGGGTCGTCCCTGGAGATGGTAATCCAAAAGCCCGCGCAGCAGGCGCCTGGCCTCACGCCGGTCCTGACGGGAATCCAGTCGGTCCGCAATCAGCGCACGCAGCGTCGATCCGTGGACAAAGTCGCCGCTTGCCAGTTCGGCGGCGCTTGCCGGACGCAGTCCGCGCTGGGCCTCGTAGACGAGGGCGGCTTCCGGATCCAGCATCTGCGTGTCCAGGGAATCGAGTCCCTCGCCAAGGTGGCGCAGCAGCTGCAGCTCGTAGCGCCGGAGCGGCGCATCGGGCATTTCATCAGGATCCGACAAGCGTGTCAGGGCTCCTGCATACTCTGTGACGAGACCATCCAGGGGGATCTGGCGCGGCACGAGCTTCAGGGTCAGCTCATTGAGATAGAACCCGCAGGCCAGCCGCGGCGGCGACAGCCTGTAAGCCGCTTGCTCCTCCATCAACGACAGGGTCTTGAGCTCTCCACGCCCCTGCCACGCCATTTCGTAGCGTACGAACCCGCGGCCGACAGACCCGCGCCCGCGAAGCAGGCAGGCCGTGCGCCCCTCCGCCTCGGTGAGCAATTCCAGCACACGGCTGTTGTCCCGGAACGGTCGGGCGTGCAGGACGAAACCGGTGGTGTGGATTCTATTCAAGATTCAAGATTCAAGATTCAAGATTCAAAGGTGATTATCATGCCAGATTCTGGCTCCGCGACTGTCCTAGCCCGCATACCTCACCCCCTTGAATATTGAATTTTGAATCTTGAATTTGAACTCTAACCATCAATCCCCATCCGGCGAATGGCGTCCACGTCTGTCTGCCATCCCTCTCGCACCTTGACCCGCAGCCTGAGCATCACCTTGCGTTCGAGCATCTCCTCGATCACATGTCGCGCCGCCGTGCCCACGCTCTTGATCATGTGCCCGCCCTTCCCCACCACGATGGCCTTCTGGCTGTCACGCTCCACCCAGATGATCGCGTCGATGTGCGTCACGCGGGCCGTGTCGCGCCAACCTTCCACCTCCACGGCCGTGGCATAGGGCACCTCCTGCCCGAGGCGTTCCAGCAATTGCTCGCGGATCACCTCGCTGACACGGAAACGCTGGCTGCGATCGGTAAACTCGTCCTCCGGGAAAAGGTGCACCCCTTCGGGGAGAAACCCGACGAGGACCCGCAGCAGGGCATCCAGGTTGACCGCCTTGAGCCCGGAGACCGGCACCACGTCGCTGAAATGGTGGAGTTCGCGCAGGCGTGCGATGAAGGGCAGCAGGGCCTCCTTGCGGGCCATGCGATCCACCTTGTTGATCACCAGCACCACCGGCACGCCCGACGACCTGAGCATCTCCAGGATCTGCGCATCCAGCGGTTCCCAGCGCTCCGCCTCCACCACGAACATCACGGCATCGCAGTCGGCCAGTGCGGCCCGTGCGGACTCGTTGAGCACCCGGCCGAGCAGCTTCGGGGAACCGGTGTCGATACCCGGCGTATCCACCAGGATCAACTGGTCGGTACCTTGTGTCACCACACCCAGGATGCGGTGGCGCGTCGTCTGCGGCTTGCGCGCCGTAGCGGCGATTTTCTCGCCGACCAACGCATTGAGCAGGGTCGACTTGCCGGTATTCGGACGCCCGACGATGGCGACGTAACCGCAGCGGGTGGCAGGTGAGGATTCGCGGGTCATGAAGGCTGGTTCAAGATTCAAGATTCAAGATTTAAAGTGGAAACCGTCTATCGCCCCGAAGTCAAATCCGAATTGCTTTTCCCCCTTGAATCTTGAATATTGAATCTTGAATCATCCTTTCAACGCCTCCAGCGCACACTGCGCCGCCGCCTGCTCCGCACGGCGCCGGCTGCTCCCCTCACCACAAGCCTCCACCCCTGCGCTCTCGATACGGCACAGGGCGCGAAAGTGCTGGGCATGGGCCTTGCCGGAGATCGATTCCACCTCGTATACGGGCAGGTCGAGGTTGCGGGCCTGCAGCCATTCCTGGAGGCGGGTCTTGGGATCCTTGAGCGCATCGGCATCGGGGAGGTTCGCGAGCCGCTCGCGATAGAGACACAGCACGAACTCGCGGGCGGCATCGAAGCCGCTGTACAGGTAGACGGCACCGATCAGGGCCTCGACGGCGTCCGCCAGGATGGAACGGCGCCGGGACCCGCCACTCTTGAGTTCACCCGGACCGACGCTGATGTAGCGCTCCAGCCCCCATTCGCTGCCAATGGCGGCCAGACTGTCCTTGTCCACCAGCGCGGAGCGCAACCGGCTGAGGTCGCCTTCGGTGACATCGGGCCGACTGCGATAAAGCTGCTCAGCCACGATCATCCCCAGCACCGCATCACCCAGGTACTCGAGGCGCTCGTTGTTGCGAGCCGCGGCGCTGCGATGGGTAAGCGCCTCTTCCAGCAGTTCCGAGTTGCGCAGACCGTCCGGCAACAGATCAAGCAGCGATGTGCCGCTCATTGGCTGAGACGGTACTCCCGCTCGAACCGTACCACCGCGTCCACGTTGGCGATCATGTTCGTGCGCACCTCGTAGTCCAGCTTGAGGTAACGCTGTTCGCCCCGCTGTTCGATGGTGACGTGGTCCCGGCCAACGTTGTCGACACTGTTGATCTGGAACCGCCGATCGGCTGCACCCCACAGTTCGCGCGCACTGCGCGAATGTGCGCCGCCTTCGGCGGCGATGTCCTTCAGAATCGAGTTGACCGTCATGAACTCGGTGTAAATGGGAAACAGGCGTAGCCCCACCGTACCGAAGATCACCAGTACCGCTGCAATGAGCAACAGCGGAATCAGCGCGATGCCGCGTTGCCTGTGAACACCCGATCCGTGCAGTTCGTTCATCTCGCTTCACTCCCCTTCGCTTGTCACCCGGGCACCTAAGTCCGACGGGCTCCTAGCGGATACGCGTCCCGATACGCCCGAGATCCGCCGAACGATCGCCGAAGTCCCAATGCATCCAGATCATCACCGCCTTGCCCACCAGGTTCTCCTCCGGCACGAATCCCCAGAACCGGCTGTCGTTGCTGTTGTCCCTGTTGTCACCCACCGTGAAGTAATGGCCCTCGGGTACTTCCCAGGTGCCTTCCACGGATGAACGGTGCGGCCACGAGAGGATCTGGTGCGGCACTTCGCCCAGCGCCTCCTCGGAGAGCCTCGCCCCGGTCATGACCGCCCCCGAACCCGCACCCATGTAGGTATTCAGCTCACGCTGAGGTACCGGTTCGTCATTGATGTACAACTGCTTATTGTAGAATGCCACGCGATCCCCCGGCAGGCCCACAACACGCTTGATGTAGTCCTCGCGGGGATTCTCAGGGTAGCGGAATACGGCCACTTCACCGCGCTCGGGCAGACCGGTGGGGATGATCTGCTGACGAGTGACGGGAAGCCGGATGCCGTAGCTGTATTTCGTGACCACGATGAAGTCGCCGACCAGCAGGGTCGGCATCATGGAACCCGAAGGAATCCGGAACGGCTCGATCACAAAGGAGCGCAGCACGAGCACGATGAGCAGCACCGGAAAGAAGGACTTGGAGTACTCCACGTACCAGGGCTCGGACGGCCGCCCGTTGCCATGTTCGGCTGGGACCTCCTCCGCCGCCACGGCCTTGCGGTGCTTGCGCCAGACCAGGCTGTCCAGCAGCCAGACCGCCCCCGTAAGCAAGGTGCCCAGAACAAGCACCAGTTCCAGATCAAAGGTCATCCCCCGACTCCCTCGTGATTTCCCGTTCTTGCAGGCGGCGTAAGGTGCACCATCCTCCGCCTCAGCCGCTCTTGGTGTCCGCGCGCAAGACCGCCAGGAAGGCGTCCTGGGGAACCTCCACGCGGCCGATCTGCTTCATGCGCTTCTTGCCCGCCTTCTGCTTCTCCAGCAATTTGCGCTTGCGTGTCACGTCGCCCCCGTAACACTTGGCGGTCACGTTCTTGCGCAGGGCACGCACGTTGGTGCGCGCGATGATATGGTTGCCGATAGCGGCCTGGATGGCCACCTCGAACATCTGGCGCGGTATCAGTTTGCTCATGGTCTCCGCCAGCTGGCGGCCGCGAGTCTGCGCCTGGTCCTTGTGCACGATCACCGACAGCGCATCCACCCGGTCGCCGTTGATGAGCAGGTCCACCTTCACCAGCGGCGCCGCCTCCATGCGCGCCATCTCGTAATCAAAGGACGCATAACCCCGGGACACCGACTTGAGCCGGTCGAAGAAGTCGAGCACGACTTCGGAGAGCGGCAACTCGTAGGTCAATGCCACCTGGCGGCCGGTGTAATGCATGCGCGTCTGCACGCCCCGCTTCTCGACACAGAGATTGATCACGGCGCCGAGGAAATCCTGGGGGACCAGGATGTTGGCGCGGATGATCGGCTCGCGGATCTCCCTGATCTCGTTGACCGGCGGAAGCTGGGACGGATTGTGGATCTCCAGCACCTCGCCGCGGGTGGTCTCCACCTCATAGACCACTGTGGGGGCGGTGGTGATCAGGTCCAGATCGTACTCGCGCTCCAGACGCTCCTGAACGATCTCCATGTGAAGCATGCCCAGGAAGCCGCAGCGGAAACCGAAGCCCAGGGCCTGGGACGTCTCGGGTTCGTAGTGCAGCGAGGCGTCGTTGAGCTTGAGCTTGTCCAGCGCTTCGCGCAGGTCATTGTAACTCTCGGCACTGATGGGGAAGATGCCGGCGAACACGCGGGGCTGAACGTCCTTGAAGCCGGGCAGTGGCTTCTCGCACGGGCGGTCGGCCCCGGTGAGCGTGTCGCCCACCTTGGCGCCAGCGATGTCCTTGATGGTGGCGATCACGAAGCCCACGTCGCCCGCGCTCAGTTCGCCGCGATCCGTGGGCTTGGGCGTGAATACGCCCACCCGATCCACCAGGTGGGTGCGCCCCGTGGACATGGCGATGATCTTCTGTTTCGGCCGCACCGTGCCATTCATCACCCGCACCAGGGCCACCACGCCCAGATAGTTGTCGAACCAGGAGTCGATGATTAGGGCCTGCAACGGCGCATCCGGGTCTCCGGTCGGCGGAGGGATGCGCGCCACAAGCGCCTCCAGCAAGTCCTGCACGCCCTCGCCCGTCTTGGCGCTCACCCGAACCGCGTCCTTCGCCTCGATGCCGATGATCTCCTCGATCTCGGCGGCCACACGATCGGGGTCGGCCGCGGGCAGATCGATCTTGTTGAGCACCGGCACCACTTCCAGGTCCAGATCAATGGCCGTGTAGCAGTTGGCCACGCTCTGCGCCTCCACGCCCTGGGAGGCGTCCACCACCAGCAGGGCCCCCTCGCACGCGGCCAGGGAGCGGGATACTTCATAGGAGAAGTCCACGTGCCCGGGCGTATCGATGAAGTTCAGCTGGTAGATCTGTCCGCCCCGGGACGGATAATCCAGGGAGACACTCTGGGCCTTGATGGTGATGCCTCGCTCGCGTTCCAGGTCCATGGAGTCGAGGACCTGCTCGGACATCTCGCGCTCGTCCAGACCACCGCATGTCTGGATGAAGCGATCGGCCAGCGTCGACTTACCATGATCGATGTGCGCGATGATGGAGAAGTTGCGGATCCGTTTCTGTCGAGGCTCAGCCATCGTTCAGGGCCTGTCGCAATGCGGTTTCATCCAGAAAGTGGCAACAAAGGATTTCGTCATCGAGCGCCACGACCGGCACGTCGACATCAAAGCGCGCACGCAGCGCCGGGTCCGTGTCTACATCCACGGTGACCAGGGAAACATCGTCAGGAAGATCTAGGTGCGCAAGCTGCGCCAGCAGCTGCTCGCACAGGTGGCATCCCGTCCTGCTGTATACGGTCAGCGTTCTCGTCATGCGGTCATTCCGGCAGCCTCAGCGCCAGAAAGACCGGTCCCTGCCCCCGCTGCACCAGCACCGGCACGCGGGCGTCGGCAGGCAGTGCATTCACCAGTTCAGCGAAATGCCGCGGCGACTCGATGCGCTGATTGTTGATCATCAGCAGCACATCACCCCGCTGGATGCGGGCCTCGCGTGCGGGGCCCTCGGTAACCCTTGCCACCACGGCGCCGCCGGCCTCCAGATCCAGGGCCTCACGCATCTCGTCCGGCACCGGTTCCAGGTCCATGCCCAGCAGTCTGGCGGTGTCCGTCGGGCCGTCGGGTTCGGCATCCGGTGTCCGGCGGGCCAGTTCGTCATCCGGCGGCAACTCGGCGATGGTCACCTCCAGCGTGAGGCGTTCGCCGTCGCGCAGGATTTCCACTTGCGCGGGTTCGCCCACCCGGGTGCGTCCGACGATGGGCGGCAGGGCGCTGGACCGGGGCACCTCGATATCATTGAACGACAGGATCACGTCGCCCACCTGCAGACCGGCCGCCTCGGCGGGACTGTCCGGTAGAACCCGCGCAACCAGCGCCCCAGTGGGACGCGAAAGTCCGAAGGAGTCGGCCAGATCACGGGTCACCTCCTGGATCAGCACCCCGAGCCAGCCCCGGCTCACGTATCCCTGGGTGCGGATCTGCTCCACCACCTCCATGGCCATCTCGATGGGGATGGCGAATGACAGGCCCATGAAGCCACCCGTGCGGCTGTAGATCTGGGAATTGATGCCCACCACCTCGCCGTCCATGTTGAACAGCGGGCCGCCGGAGTTTCCGGGGTTGATGGCCACGTCGGTCTGGATGAAGGGCACGTAGTTTTCGGTGGGCAGGGCGCGACCCTTGGCACTGACGATGCCCGCTGTCACCGAATGATCAAAGCCGAACGGGGAGCCGATCGCCAGCACCCACTCGCCCACCTGCAGGTCCTCGGAATTGCCCAGCTTGAGCGTGGGCAGATCCTCGGCCTCGATCTTGAGCAGCGCCACGTCGCTCTTGGGGTCGGAGCCCACCACCTCGGCGGAGAACGTGCGCCGGTCGCTAAGACGCACCAGGATCTCGTCGGCACCGTGAACCACGTGGTGATTGGTAACCACGTAACCGTCCTCGGTGATGATGAAGCCGGAACCCAGCGACGGTGTCTGGAACGACTCGGGCATCTCGCCGCCCTCGCCGAAGAAGCGCCGCAGCAGATCGCCCAGGGGACCATCCTCCGGCATGTCCGGAATGCGGAACTGGGGGTGCCGCTCCCCCTCCTCGCGGGTCACGGTGCGGGTGGTGCTGATATTGACCACCGCCGGACTGTTGGCCTGCACGAGCGGCACGAAATCCGGGAGATTGCCCCGGGCCGCCGCCGGGAGCGACAGGAGCAGGCAGAGCAGGAATGCAAGGACGGCAAAGGGACTGCGGCGGAAAACCATCATGAAAAACCGATCCGGTACACGGAAAATCAGGCCAGATTATGACAATCAGGGCGCAAAAACACCATCTGCACGCGGATCCGGGATGCTCAAACGGCGCAGAATGACCGGCTGATAGCGGGGATCACTGCTGATACGGCGGGAGAAGAGCCGGACCCAGGCAAGACCCGCAGCGAGGCCGGCCAGTCCCGCCAGGATGACTACCGGCTCGCCCACCCCGGGCCACAGGACCTGCACCGTGCCAGCGCAGACCACCAGGGCCAGGAGCGGCACCAGGTAAATCGCCAGCGAACCGCGCACCAGCGCCGATTCGGCAATGCCGACCATGACCTCGTCTCCGAGGCGCACGCCGACGGGATCAATGGCCCGCACCCGGCTGCGACGATTACCCAGCACCTTGGCCAGCACCGACGTCCCGCAGCCCTTGTTGGCGGCACAGGTCCCGCACGCGGACTGACGCTGCGTCTCCACCCAGGCGTGGCCGTGGTCCACGGAGATCACGCGGGCGCGTTCCTCGATCACTGCCCGTTGCCCTCGTGGATCACCGAATCGGCGATCATGCGCACCGTGGCCTCGGGGACTTCACCCACCACGGTCACCTGGTAGTCGCCGGAAGGGACCGCCATGGCATGCAGGGCACCGGAGCGGGTGGTGCCCACGTAGAGATCGTCGAGGCTCTCGGCCAGGGAGATGAACACGGACACCGTTGCCAACCCGTCGCTGAGCACCATGTGCTGCACGGGGTTCTGGTTGGCGGCCATGGGCCGCTTGGTCACCGAGGTCAGGTGAAACCCGTCCGGGATCTCGTTGACCTTCCAGCCCGGATCCGGAGGCAACTCACTGTGGTGGATATCCACCCGGTAGGTACTGAAACCCTCACCCTTCATGACCGGCGTGAACTTGTCGTCGGCCACCGTGCTAGGAAAATGGATGCTGGTGAACATGAACTGTTCGATAACGCGCCCCTCGTCATCGAGCATCTCCGACTTGAGCAACATGCCCGATTCTTCATTGATGCACAGCCGGTGGCCGTAACGCAGGTCATCGCGCGGCTCGATCTGCACGGTGCGGCAGGGCAGTCCGGCGATGCGCTGTTCATCCTCGAGGCGGAACACGTAGGGGGAATCCGGGCCAAATCCGCGATCCGGAATCGCGGCCGGAAGGCCGCCCAGGCGGCTGCGCCGCGGTTCGATCACCACGGATCGACTGGCAGGCCAGATGCAGGTCAGAATGTTGTCGTCGCGGATGATCTCCCGCGGTTCACCGGTCAGCGACACCAGGCGTTCGCGCTGGCCCCGTTGTTCGTCCCGCGTATGCACGATCTGCATGGTCTCGGTCTTCTGGCCGTGGATATAGACGAACGTCCCCTCGTAGCTGAGGTTCTCCACCGCCTTGATCATGCGCTCCAGCAGCAGATCCGCGCGGTGGTCCCCCGCGAGCGCCACCGGCGCCACCAGCAGGGAACCCACCAGGATCAAGCGGACCAGACAGTAACGGGCCATACCTATTGCGCCGGGCTCTCGTAACCGACCACCCGGACATAGGGCATCAACCCGCGGCCCGCCGCGTGTTCGGCATGATTGACAATAAAGCTGTGAATGCGCGCGTCGGGCGCCTCCATGGGTGTCATCAACGCAGCATTGTCATGCGCCCTGACCGACAGGGGGGCGGACCCTGCATCGGCCACGGTAGCGGCCTGCGGGCTGGCCGGCGGCGCCACCTCGGCTTCGGCCACGGCCGGCAGGCCGGCATCCTCGGTCCCGGTAAAACTCACCACACCCAACAGCACCGCCACCGCGACGGATGCCGCCATGGCAACCCCGGCGACGGGCTTGACCAGACGACGGCCGACCACCGCGGAGTCCACGCCCGGCGGGGACTCGTGGGCCACCTGCTCCATGACACGCTCGGCGAATCCGGGTTCCGCAAAGCGGTTCAGCCCGCCGCGCACTGCATCACCGATCAGGTGGTAGCGTTCCCACAGGACCATGTCCTGTTCGTTGCGTCCCAGCTCGTCCAGCAGACGACGAACCTCGAAGCTGTCGGCTTCATTGTCCACCAGGGCCGAAAGCCGTTCATTCTTCGTCACCGCCATGATCGTCACTCTCTCTTCACTTCGTTAAACCGAATCAGTCAAGCAGCGGCCGCAGCGTACGGTCGATGGCTTCCCGGGCACGAAAGATGCGCGAGCGCACGGTACCGATAGGGCATCCCATGGTCTGCGCGATCTCCTCATAGCTCATGCCTTCCAGTTCCCTGAGGGTGATGGCCGTCTTCAGGTCCTCCGGCAGCGTCTCGATGGTGCGCTGCACGGCGGACTGTATCTCTTCGGACAACAATTCCCCCTCCGGGGTTGCATATTCCTTGAGCGCGGATTCACCGCCCATCTGCTCCGCATCCTGGGCGTCCACCTCGTAATCCGGGGTGCGCCGGCTCTGCGAGACCAGATAGTTCTTGGCGGTGTTGATAGCGATCCGGTACAGCCACGTGTAGAACGCGCTGTCGCCGCGGAAACTTGACAGCCCCCGATATGCCTTGATGAACGCCTCCTGGGAGACGTCTTGCGCGGCTGAAGGGTCATAGACGTAGCGGGAGACGAGGTTGACGATCTTGTGCTGGTACTTGCGCACCAGGGCATCGAACGCACGCTTGTCTCCGGCCTGTACACGCTTGACCAGCTCCTCGTCGGTGACCTTCTTGCCCATTCGGGCACTCCCCCCCTCGGGGTACCTCCTGTACCCTACCTGCCATTGACCCGCACGCATGCGGTAAGTTCGGAAGAAACGCCCCGATCGAGCCGCCCCGCTTGCCGGGGCCCGCGTGGATGGTGCTGCAATTAACTGATCGGCAGCAAAAAACTGTGACAAAATAACCCAGACCATGACCCCTTCTCAAGCCAGACCCCGGGCCCACCATCACGACGTGCTCATCATCGGCAGCGGTGCCGCAGGCCTGGGTCTGGCCCTGCGCCTGGCCCCGCAGCGGCGCGTGGCGGTGCTGAGCAAGGGGCCGATCACGGAGGGCAGCACCTTCTACGCCCAGGGCGGCGTCTCGGCGGTTCTGGATGACCGGGACTCGCTCGACGCCCATGTCCAGGACACCCTGAACGCCGGCATGGGCCTGTGCGTGGAACCCGTGGTGCGCCACACGGTGGAACGCGGTCCCGCCAGTATCCGGTGGCTCATGGAGCTGGGGGTCCCGTTCACGGAGGAAACGCTGCCCGACGGCCGCAGTCAGCTGCACCTGACGCGCGAGGGCGGCCACAGCTTCCGACGGGTCGTGCATGCTGCCGACGCCACCGGCAGGGCCATCGAGGACACGCTCGTGGGGCAGGCCCGGCGCCATCCCAAGATCGACCTGTTCGAGCAGCACATCGCCGTGGACCTCGTCACCACGGCCAAGCTGGGCAGGCCCGGTCCGAACCGCTGCGTGGGTGCGTATGTGCTGGACCGTGCCGACGGCGTGGAGATCTTCCAGGCGTCGTGCGTGGTCCTGGCCACGGGCGGTGCCAGCAAGGTGTACCTGTATTCCAGCAACCCCGACAGCGCCACCGGGGACGGCATCGCCATGGCCTGGCGCGCCGGGTGCCGGGTGGCCAACATGGAGTTCATGCAGTTCCACCCCACGTGCCTGTACCACCCCCGCGCCAAGTCCTTCCTCATCTCCGAGGCCGTGCGCGGCGAGGGCGGGCGGCTGCTGCTGCCGGACGGCACCCCGTTCATGGAGCGCTTTGACCCCCGGGCCGAACTGGCGCCCCGGGACATCGTCGCCCGGGCCATCGACCATGAAATGAAGCGTCTGGGCGCCGACTATGTCTACCTGGACATCAGCCACAAACCCGCCGACTTCATCCGCAGCCACTTCCCCACCATCCACGAACACTGCCTCAAGTTCGGTTTCGACATGACCCGTGAGCCGCTGCCCGTGGTGCCCGCCGCCCACTACACCTGCGGCGGTGTGGTCACGGACCTGCGTGCCCGCACCGATCTTGAAGGCCTGTACGCCATCGGGGAAACCGCCTACACCGGTCTGCACGGCGCCAATCGCATGGCCAGCAACTCGCTGCTGGAGTGCCTTGTCTTCGCACAGGCCGCCGCCGACGACATCCTGGCCGGCGAACCGCAACCCCGGGGGGACCTGGATATTCCACCCTGGGATGAGAGTCGGGTGACGGATTCGGACGAGGAGGTGGTGGTCTCCCACAACTGGGACGAACTGCGCCGCTTCATGTGGGACTACGTGGGCATCGTGCGCACCACCAAGCGATTGCAACGCGCCCGCCACCGGGTCGATCTGCTCATGGCGGAGATCGACGAGTACTACAGCAACTTCCGCGTCACCAACGACCTGCTGGAACTGCGCAATCTGGTCCTGGTGGCCGACATCATCATCCGTTGCGCCCTGTCACGCCACGAAAGCCGCGGCCTGCACTACACCCTGGACCACCCCGAGCGGGACCCGAACCTGGACGGCGTGCCGACGGTGGTGGCGCCGCCATAGGCGGCGAAGGATGAACGCCCTTCGGGCGAAGGATGAAGGATGAAGGATGAAGGATGAAGGATGAACAAGGCTCAACCGGCCTCGGTGGCCCATCAAGCCCCTCGTAGGAGCGGCGCCCCCGCCGCGAACACGCCCATGTCTGGTGTGCCTCTCCTGTTCTGCCCGAGAGCGGGCCTCCTGCAGCCCCCGCTTTCATTCAACCTTCATCCTTCAACCTTCATCCTTTAATAAAGTGTTCCCTGTAATACCTCAGCTCCTCCACCGAGGCCCGGATGTCATCCATGGCCTGGTGGCTGGATTCCTTGGTCAGACCGTTGACGATGCCGGGCGCCCAGCGCCGGGCCAGTTCCTTGAGCGTGCTCACGTCCAGGTTGCGGTAGTGGAAGAAGGCCTCAAGATCCGGCATGCACCGGGCCAGGAAGCGCCGGTCCTGACAGATGCTGTTGCCGCACATGGGGGAGCTGCGCGGCGGGACGTACTTCTCGAGAAAGCGCAGGGTCTCCTGCTCCGCCTCGATCTCCGTGTGGAGGCTCATCTTCACGCGTTCCAGGAGACCGGAGCGCCCATGGGTATCGCGGTTCCAGTCATCCATGCGCGCGAGAATCGCATCGCTCTGATGCACGGCGATGATCGGGCCTTCGGCCAGCAGGTTGAGATCCTTGTCGGTCACCAGGGTGGCGATCTCGATGATGTAGTCGGACTGCGTGTCGAGACCCGTCATCTCCAGATCGATCCAGATCAGGTTGTCGGGGTTGGGGTTCATGGGATTCCTTGTGTCGGGGCCATCGGACCGGATGCCCGCACCGGGGCATGCCGGAGGGGTGCATCGCGGCATTCAGTGTACATGGAATGATCGCGCGGGTTCGAGGGCACCCCCTCAGCCCGCACGGTTTCGCGCACCTGCCTTCACAGACTGCCGGCAGGCCATATACTCTCCTGTCAGGCAGACCCTTCTCTGCATGGGGCCTGGCCCGAGACGTTAGAGGAGTACCCGTATGAAGATCACCATCAACAAGACAACAGCGATACCGGCCCTGTGCGCCGCGATGGTATGGCTGCTGTCGGCCCCGGTTGCGGCAGATGTGAAACGCGGCGAGAACCTGCATGCCAACAACTGCGTCAGCTGCCACGCCAGCATGGTGGGCGGCGACGGCAGCAGTCTCTACACCCGCACCGACCGCAAGATCACCTCCAGAAGCCAGCTGATCAGCCAGGTCAACCGCTGCGAGACCACACTCGGCCTCGGCTGGTTCGAGGAGGATGTCAAGGCGGTGGTCGAGTTCCTGGACCGTAACTACTACCGATTCTGAAGCACTTCAGTGCGTTCGATGCCTTCATGAAACCACGCAACCCCGGGGCCGCCCCGGCCCCTCCGTGCTGAACCGTACGGGGCGCGTCCTCACGCGTTTCGGCGCGGAGCTCATCATCGAGGATGAAACGGGTCGGCGCCTTCGCTGCACGGCCCGCCGGCGGCTCCAGGACGTGGTCTGCGGCGATCATGTGACATGGACGCCCAGCGACTCGGGAAACCACGTAGTCACGGGCATCGAGCCCCGCCGCAACCTGCTTGAACGGGTGGACCCCAGGGGGCAGCGCCGTGCAGTCGCCGCCAACATCGACCAGGTGGTGCTGATCATCGCCCGCCAGCCGCCGCCCCAGTGGCCCCTGGTGGACCGCTACCTGGTGGCCATCGAGGCCCTGGAGGCCCGGGCCGTCATTGTCATGAACAAGGTGGATCTGGAGGAGGCGGCACCGGGGAGCGACGACACCGGGCAAATGGAATCCCTGTACCGGGATCTGGGCTACCCCATGCTGCACACCAGCGCGGCGACCGGCGCAGGGCTCGGCGAACTGCGCGCCCGGCTCGCGGGCCTCACCAGCATCCTGCTGGGCCAATCGGGGGTAGGCAAGTCGTCACTGATCAAGGCCCTGCTGCCCGACGAGGACCTGCGTATCGGCGCCCTCTCCGAGGGCACAGGCGAGGGCCGCCACACCACCACGGCCGCAACCCTGTATCACCTGCCCGACGGGGGCGACCTGATCGATTCCCCCGGCGTGCGGGACTTCACCCCCCCGCCCCTGCAGGCCGAGGCACTGGCCCATGGATTCGTGGAGTTCCGCCCCCATCTGGGCCAATGCCGTTTCCACAACTGCGTCCACGACCGGGAGCCCGGCTGCGCCATCAAGGCGGCGGTGGATGCGGGAGAAATCAGCGAACCACGCTACAAGAGCTATCTCGCTTTGAAGCGAAGTTGAAGATTCAAAATTCAAGATTCAAAGGAAGACCCGCCCCCTTGAATCTTGAATTTTGAATCTTGAATCGCCCTTAGAAACTCAGCCCCATTTCGAAGCCGAACACGTCCTGGTCCCGGCCGTTCAGCCGGTCGTCGGGCGGCAGGCCCTGCCAACGGGTCGTATCGGACAGGCCGTAGCGATGCCGGTCGTAGTACAGGTCCAGTCGAAGGGCGCTGCTGTCGCTGAGCTGGAAGACGTTCTGGAAGCTGACGAATCCGGCGCTGCGGCGGCCGTTGCCCGCCGGCTCCACGCCCTCGCCCACCGCAGCCACGGTACCCCGCTCGTCAGACGCCAGCGGCACGCGCACGCCCATTTCCAGGAAACCCTGCCAGCTGCCGCTGCTGAAGCGGGGACCGCCGGACAACTGGGTATAGAAAGTCCCTCGATCATCGTCGCCATGGGCGCCGGCAAGGCGCGAATCCCCCCCTACACCCCGGTATCCGAGGCCGAAGCGCATGTCGTACCGCACCGCATCACCCGGGGCGCCGAAGCGGTAGCCGCTCTGCGCCGTGAGATCCATGCCGCGATACTCATAGTCTGGGCCGGATCTGACGTACGGTTCCTCGCCCAGCCGCTCGCCCCAGTGGATGCGCCCGTCCAGCCCGAACAGCAGGCCTTCGTCCGCCCTGAAGAAGTTGTCCAGGTGAGCGTTCAGGGTCATGCGCGACGTGGGCAGCGTCACCAGGGGGTCATCGTGGCGCCGGGGCAGGTTCCACCGGTCAGGGAAGGTGTCGAGGGCCACACCCAGCTGGTAACCGTGATCAGCAGGGTCGGCCAGGGCGGGGGCGCCACTGACGGTCAGGGCCAAAGCGGCTGTTGCCAGAACCGGAATCTTCATTGTCGGACCCCCTTATGCTCTGTTAGCCCTTTGAGAGCCTCCTCCGTCAGCCCGGAGGCCACTGCATGGCCCGGCCGGCCAGGACGTGCAGATGTATATGATAGACAGACTGCCCGGCCTCGGAGTTGCAGTTCATCACGGTACGGTAACCGCGCGTCGCGAATCCGGCATCGCCCGCTATCTTTTTCGCCGCCAGGTACATGCGCCCGACCAGTTCCGCGTCGTCGGGCTCCAGATCGTTGATGGTGGCGATATGGCGCCGGGGGATTACCAGCACGTGCAGGGGTGCCTGGGGATTGAGGTCGCGAAAGGCCATCACCTGGTCGTCCTCGTACACGACCTCGGCGGGAATCTGCCCCTCGGCGATCTTGCAGAAGATGCAGGTCGTCATTTCATGACTCCAGAGCCAGGATACAAGAGGCAAGATACAAGAAAAACCTGTCCTCTTGCATCTTGCCTCTTGTATCTTGCCTCTGCGCCTTCCTCAGTACTCGCGCCTTCCCTCGAAGGCGTGAGAGAGGGTACCGCGGTCCACGTATTCCAGTTCCCCGCCCAGCGGTACGCCGTGCGCGATGCGGGTGCTGCGGATGCCCCGTGAGCGGGCCATCTCGCTGATGTAGTGGGCCGTCACCTCGCCCTCCGCCGTGGTGCCCGTGGCGAGAATCACCTCGCGGATCTCGCCGCCGTCAAGACGCGCCTCCAGGCGATCCAGACCGAGCTCCTCCGGGCCGATGCCGTCCAGGGGCGACAGGTGCCCCAGCAGCACGTGGTACTGGCCCCGGAAACCGGTGGCCTGTTCCACCGCCAGCACGTCGGCCGGCGCCTCCACCACACACACCAGGTCGCGCCGCCGCGCCGTGTCGCTGCAAACCGCGCAGGTCTCGTGCTCCGTCAAGGTGCGGCAGACACTGCAATGCCCGATCCGCGCCATGGCTTCGTGTACGACCCGGGACAGCCGTTCCCCGCCAGGTCGATCCCGCTCCAGCAGGTGCAGGGCCATGCGCTGGGCGGAGCGCGGGCCCACGCCCGGCAGACAGCGCAGGGCCTCGATCAGTTGGTCGAGCAGGGAGGGTGCGGCCACGCAGGCGTCAGAACGGCAGCTTGAAGCCCGGGGGCAGACCCATGCCGGAGGTCAGGTCCGCCATGCGCTGTTTCGTGGTCTCCTCGACGCGATGCACCGCATCGTTGATGGCCGCCGCCACCAGGTCCTCCAGCATGTCCCTGTCGTCCTCCAGCAGACTCGGGTCGATGCTCACGCGGCACACCTCGTGGCGGCCGGTCATCACCACACTCACCAGTCCGCCGCCGGATTGCCCGGTCACCTCCATGTTGGCCAGCTCCTCCTGGGCTTTGGCCATGTTCTCCTGCATCTTCTGGGCCTGCTTCATCAGGTTGCCAAGTCCACCTTTCATCATCTGTCCACCTGTCGTGTGCTGTATTTGAAATGATAACGGGACACGCCCGGTAGCGGGCCGTAGGAGCCTGTCTAGCCCGCATATTTCAC